>NZ_JDSS02000015.1:123648-126653 GCF_000584955.1 Candidatus Accumulibacter vicinus | reverse complement strand
CATGACTTTCATGATCGGGGGTGCCTGGAAAAGTCATGACCGTTAGACACACCCGGGTCGCGCCAACCGTGATTTGGCTGGCAACCGTCAATGACAAATAAAGATGTACTATCTTGACTGACATGCCATCATTCAAATGGCATGTCATGGTCAACCATTCAGGCCGCTCCCCTTCACCAGCATCAAGGAAGCACATGAACAAGGCACCCATATATGTCGCGATCGCCCTCTCGTTCATTTCGATGCTTAGCCATGCGCAGCCTCGCTCACGAGCCGCTTCGATGGCGCCGGAGTTGCTCTATTTCTCGCCGCAGGGTGAAATCGCGAAGGTTCGCCAGGTTGCGGCGCGTTTTTCGAAACCCATGACAGCCTTTGGCGATCCGCGCGCGCAGGATCCCTTTTCCGTTGACTGCCTGGAGAAGGGGCAGGGACGCTGGGTTGATCCGACGATCTGGGTCTATGACTTTGAACAGGACTTGCCCGCAGGCATTGCCTGTGCCTTCAAACTCCGGACGGGATTGCAATCGCTCGCCGGGGAGCCGGTTTTGGCCGCAGAGCAATACCGGTTTACTACCGGCGGACCAAAGATAGTTTTCAGCAGACCCTACCAGGAGGAACGCAGCCTAAGGGAAAAACAGGTCTGGCTACTTGGCGTCAATGCGACAGCAGACAGGACGAGCGTCATCGAGAACGCTCGATGCCTTGTTGCCAACGAAACCAGAAAGATCGTCGTGCTGGGCGAAGAAGAACGCGACAAGCTCGTTGAACAACATGGATACAAGAGCAACAGGCCGCCAGGCGTTTCGGAAATGCTCGCTTTGAAGTGCGAAGGCGAATTACCCACCTCTGCGGCCGTCAGTCTGGTCTGGGGAAAGGATATCCGTTCAGCGAGCGGCGTCAGCAGCGAAAAGGATCAGACCTTCAACTTCACGGTACGCGGGCCGTTGGCTTTTGACTACCGCTGCGGGTGGGGAAAAAATATCGAGTGCCCCTTCGATCAGCCCATTTCCGTCCATTTCACAGCGCCGGTACTACGTAGCAAGCTGGAAGCAATCACGCTTACCCTCTCCGATGTTTAGTCGAGAACAGGATCTTGCTCAAGCACCATGACGAACGGGTGCGTGAAGTCCTCGGCATCGAATTGGGACGACCGGGTCTGTACCTGCTCGAAGTTTCGAGTACAAGAGTGCCCGGCGCGAAACCGACCGAGAAGCGCCACATCGCCTCTGCTGCCCTGGTGACCAATCTCGCCCTACATTTCCGACGCTCGCAGGAAAACGCCCTGGTCTGGGTTACCAGCCTGGACGAAGGGAAACCCGTTGCTGGCGCTGATATCAGGATATCCGCCTGCGATGGAAGGCAGGTTTGGCAAGGCATTACCGACTCCGATGGTCTGTCTCGTATTCCTGCCGACAAACTGCCGTTGAATCGCCATTGCTCCGGTCGTTCCTCAAGCTACCTGATCACGGCGCGCCTTGCAGACGATTTCGGAATGACATTCTCCGACTGGCACAGTACGGCTGGTTACGGTCTGTCTGGCTATGTGCCGACCGACCCCTCTCTGATGGTCCACACCGTGCTCGACCGCAGCCTCTTTCGTGCCGGCGAGACGGTCAGCATGAAGCACATCCTCCGTCAACCGACCAGCCTGGGCTTTGCCGTCGTAGACCAGCCGATGACGGTTTCGGTCCTGCATGTAGCGAGCCATCGGAGCTTTGAACTATCACCGGAAAACCTGCCGGGCACCAGTACGGCAATCTCCCAATGGAAAATTCCCGCCGATGCCCCCTTGGGTGGATATCGTGTAATCGTCAACCTCACATCCGGCCGCTACGACACCCCTTATGCGAATGAGTCAGTGGAATTCCGGGTCGAGGAATTCCGTCTCCCGACCATGAAGGCCGAAGTCCTGCCGCCGCGCGAGGCGCAGATCGCACCGCGGGCCGTTCCCGTCGACCTCAAGCTCAGCTACCTCGGCGGTGGCGGTGTGCACCAGCTTGTCAATGTCAAGGCGGCATTGCGGACAGCGTCGATCCTTTTCTCAGGATACGACGACTATCGCTTCAACATGTTTGGCGGCGCCGATCGGATCGATGCCCGGCACTCCGCTCGCCTTACCCCATATCGCGTGATCGCGGAAAACATTGAAGTGGCTCTTGATGCAGACGGTCAGGGCCGTGCCGTGATTGACAACATTCCTGCCATCGATCAGCCAACCGACTTGGTCAGCGAAATGAAGTTCGCAGATGCCAACGGCGAAATCCAGACCGCGTCGGCCAGCGTTCGGCTGTGGCCGACCGCCGTGCTGCTCGGCATCAAGGCCGCGAACTGGGTTTCGGCACGCACACCGATGCCGCTGCAGGTCGTAGCGCTCGGGCCGGACGGCAAGGCGTGCAAGGGTGTTGCTGTAACGGTCGACGGTACGCTGATGAAGACAACCTACAAGCAGGTTCGCACCGGTGATGGCCTATTCCGTTATGACAGCAGCAGTTCAACATCGGAACTGCCCAGCCTGTGCAGTGGGACCACCGACGACCATGGCCTTCTTCGCTGCTCCGTAGTGTTGAACGAGAGTGGCCAGGTGAGCTTGCGCGCAAGCGTCACCGACGGCGACGTTCAGGATCGCCTTGCGCTGCCACTCGGTGGGCGTCAGATAGAGCGCGTCGACACGCTGCTGGGTCGCCACGTAGTCCGCATAGTCGGCGAGCAGCTGGTAGTGGTCACCATAATGGACCAGGCAATTGAAAACGTCGTGATAGCGCGGGCGATCGCCGGGCGAGAAGAAACCGCCGTCGATCTTGTCGAGCGCTTCCTTGAGCACCGGATCGTCGTGGTAAACCTCGTTCGGGTGGTAGCCCTCCTGCCTGAGAGCAGCGACCTGCGCGGTGTTGTTGCCGAAAATGAAGATGTTGTCGGCGCCGACCTGGTCGCGGATCTCGATGTTGGCGCCGTCCTCGGTGCCGATGGTCAACGCCCCATTGAGCGAGAGCTTCATGTTGCCGGTG
>NZ_JDSS02000015.1:118700-123598 GCF_000584955.1 Candidatus Accumulibacter vicinus | reverse complement strand
CCTTGCCACCCGGCATACAGGGCAATCCGGAAGCAGTGTTCGAGGTGCTGCCAGACAAGCGCCGCTATGTCGAAGGCGAAACGGCCAAAGTACAGGTGCGTGTTCCCTTCGCTCCATCCAGCGCCCTGATCGCACTCGAACGTGAGGGGATCGTCGAAACTTGGGTCCGGCATTTCAACCATACGGTCGAGTCGATCGAGATTCCGGTCAAGGGCCGTTATGCCCCCAACATGTACATTTCGGTGGCGGCCGTCAGCGGCCGTAGCGAGTTGGGTTCGGAGAAGAGGCTGGCCGAAGGTCCTGATCCGGGCAGGCCCTGGTTCAAGCTAGGAGGCGCCGAAATAGAAATCCCACCAGAGGCGTTCAAGCTCGACGTCAAGGTGAGCGCCGACCGTGCTAGTTACCGAACCCGCGACAAGGCGAAAGTACGTATAGAGGTCAGGCGGGCCGACGGCAGCCCACTGCCCGCAGGCGCCGAGGTTGCCTTGGCCGTCGTGGACGAGGCGTTGCTGCAGCTTGCCGCTAATCCCTCGTGGGACATCTTGTCGGCCATGTTCAAACGCCGCAATTATGCGGTGAAACATGCAACCACTTTGAGCAAACTGGTGATCAAGCCGGCTTTTGGCCTCGCCAACGCTGTCGAGTCTCGAGGAGGGGCAGCGGCCGCGCCATCGGCTGAAAAAATGACTTTCGAAGCCGACGAAAGGGCGAGCCCGGTGCGCCATCTGTTCGACACGCTGCTGCTCTGGCGCGGCCGCGTGATCCTCGACGCCGAAGGCCAGGCAACGGTCGAGGTGCCTCTCAACGACTCACTCAGTGAATTCCGCATCGTCGCCGTGGCGCAGGCGGGCACGGATCTGTTTGGATTCGGCGACACGTACATCCATAGCACCAAGCCCCTGCAGATTCTCGCCGGCCTGCCGCAAATGATGCGTGAAGGCGACACGTTCACAGCCCAGGCAACGCTACGCAACACGACTGACCATGCGGTCAGCGGTGAATTCATGGCGCGCCCTCTCCGCATCCACGCGGCTGGCTCCACGGTTCTGCCAGAACAGCGACTGCGCTTCACCCTGGCGGCCAATCAATCGACCGAGATCAGCTGGCCGGCCCGTGTGCCAGTCAACACGGCGCGCCTGGAGTGGCTGCTGGATGCGCGTTCGGACGACGGCCTGAGCGATACCCTGAAAGCCGCACAGAACGTGCTACCAGCTGTTCCAGTCACGGTTCAGCAGGCGACGTTGGCGCAACTGAAGGGTTCGTATGCGCTGCCGGTCGAGCGCCCTGCTGACGCCATTCCAGGCATGGGGGGAGTTGTTTGGTGAGATTCCCAATCACAAGATTACGGTGCAGCGTCAATAACCCCGTCGGTAGGGCCTGCGAGAAGCGTGATTTTGCGCCAGAATGCTTTCGCCTCGCCAAAGCAAAAGTGGGAAAATGACCCGCTGGCGCCAATCGCCACACCCGCACGGATCTCGGCCTGTTCGTGACATCGGTCAACAGCCGGGTTTGCAAGGATCATTTGGAGTATCGACATCATGCCCATCTACGAATACGCGTGTGCCGCCTGTGGCAAGGAGTTCGAGAAGCTGGTACGCCAGCCTTCGCCTGCTCCAGAGTGCCCGGATTGCCATAGCACCGACCTGCGCAAAAAGCTGTCGGCCTTTTCGGCCTTAACAGGTTCGGCTGCGGGCACCCCTGATCTTCCTGGCCCATGCGGAAGTTGCGGTCACCCTGACGGTCCTGGCGCCTGCCACTTTCAGTAAAAGGCTTGATCGGCCGAACAGGGTTTTCTTGGTGGCGTCTTAGACCAGCCGCTTGCGCGTCAAGCGCCCCCCACGGTCACGGCAGCCGCTGTTCCAGCGCATAAAGCTCCTCGACCGTTTCGCGACGGCGGACGAGATGGGCTGCAGCGCCGTCGACCATCACTTCGGCCGCACGCGGTCGGGTGTTGTAATTCGAACTCATGACCATGCCGTAGGCACCGGCCGACAGGATCGCCAGGAGATCACCGGCGGCGAGCGCCAGTGGGCGGCCGTGACCGAGAAAATCGCCCGATTCGCATACCGGGCCGACGATGTCCCATAAGCTGGCGTTTCCGTTCCGGGAGGCGACCGGAACGATGTCGTGCCAGGATCCGTACAGGGCCGGACGGGCGAGGTCGTTCATCGCCGCATCGACAATCGCGAAATTCCTGATTTCGCCAGGTTTCAGATATTCCACCCGGGTCAACAGCAGACCCGCATTGCCGACCAGGCGGCGCCCGGGTTCGAGCAGGACCTGCAGTTGGCGCTCCTTGAGCTTCCCCAGCATCGGTTGCAGATAGGCCTCGACGGTTGGCGCCTCTTCGTCGCGATAGCGAATGCCCAGGCCGCCGCCAAGGTCGATGTGATGCAGCACGATGCCGTCCGCCGTGAGCTGATCGATCAGCAGCAGCAGCTTGTCGAGCGCTTCGTCAAAGGGCGCTGCATGCAGCAACTGAGAGCCGATGTGGCAGTCGATACCGGTGATTTCGAGGTTCGTCAGGGTGGCGGCATGCCGGTACAGCGCCCGCGCGTCGGTGCAGGCGACCCCGAACTTGTTTTCCTTGAGGCCGGTCGAGATATAGGGGTGAGTCTTTGCGTCGACGTCCGGATTGACGCGCAGGCTGATCGGCGCCTTCTTGCCGGCCCTCCCGGCGACCGCGTCGAGACGTTCAAGCTCGGCGGCGGATTCGACGTTGAAGCAGAGGATGCCGATGCCAAGCGCCAGTTCCATCTCGGCGGCCGTCTTGCCGACGCCGGAGAAGACGATTTTCCGGGGATCGGCGCCGACGGCCAACACCCGCTTGAGTTCCCCGGCCGACACGATGTCGAAGCCGGCGCCTCGGCGCGCAAAAACGTCCAGCACGGCAAGGTTGGAGTTGGCCTTGACGGCATAGCAGATCAGCGAATCGAGGCCGCTCAGTTCCTGCTGGAATTCGTCGAACGCCGTTTCGAGCGCGTATCGCGAGTACACCCAGCAGGGCGTACCGAAGCGGCTGGCGATGTCGATCAGGGAGACGGATTCGGCGTGCAATACGCCGTCCCGGCAGGCGAAGGGGCTCATCGGACAGGTTCCACAGGCGTGTTAGAATCCTTGGCAGTCGCGGTATCGCTTTTCGTGTTCGCGGCAGGCTGGGTGGTCGCTGCCGCAGCCGGTGTCGCCGGGACCGGTGGCAAGGTCAGACTGCCCTTGGTGCCACAGGCGCCAAGCACGAGGATTGCCAGCAAAGCCGGCGCAACAGGTTGCCTCATCGGTCAGTGTGAAAAATTGGAGATGGTAGCACAATGAATGACAGGGAATTCAACACGCTCGCCGATGCAGCGCTCAAGCGGATCGAAGGCGCGCTGGAACGTAGCGGTGCCGATCTCGATTATGCGCTGGTCAGCGACGGCATGCTCGAAATCGAGTGCTCCGACGGCAGCAAGATCATCGTCAATCGGCACGACGCGGCGCAGGAGATCTGGGTTGCTGCCAGAACGGGCGGCTTCCATTACCGTTGGGACGGCAGTTGCTGGCAAGACACACGCCATGACGAGGAACTGATGGCAGCGCTGTCAAGGATCGTTTCGCAGCAGGCCGGTGAAACCGTTTCGCTGGTCGGGTAGAACGTTCCGGAGGGGGGTGATCCGGTGATCAGAACGAAAGCTGCAGGCGGACACCGGCAACGGTCGCGTTGGCGAGATGAAGCGCCGGGTTGAGGACGCGCTGAACGACCGGCTGCAGCACCATCCCGGGAGCGAGTTGCGCCCGGTAAGTCATTTCCAGCACGGTTTCATGGGCCGATGACAGGACCGTGCCTGCGTCACTTGCCCACTGAATCCGCCCTTGCGGGCCGACCTGCGCGCGTGTCGCGGCAATGCCGAAGGTATCCTTCTCGCGGCCGGCGAACGGCCCCCGGTAGCTGAGACCGGCGCTGACCGAATAAGCCAGGAGGCTGGTCGTTCCGTCGGTGAAACCGTAACGCACGAAGAGCGCGACATCCCGATTCGACTCCGGGACACGATATACCGACTGTTCGGCAAGCAGATAGGCGCCCCAGTGCGTCGCCGAGAGGGCTTCCCCGGCGGCATCGACGGCAATGAGTTGCGGATACTGCGGGGTGAAGCGCCAGAGTCCCAGGGCAACCTTGCTGATCGGGGCAAAGTCGTCGTCCGGCTTCGCCGGCTCGCTCGGACGATCGTTGAACAGCCCGGCCTTGACCGGACTGAAGCCGAACTCGCCGATCAGCATGCTGCCGCGGCTGTTGTGCCAACTGATGTTGGGGCCGGCGCTGGCCACTTGATCGCTCGGAATGCCGCGAGTGATGGCCAACATGGCGTACCAGGCCGGATCGGGGTCGATCCGGAAGCGCGCGCCATAAGCACTCGTCGGGTAGATCGAGGGGCCGGCGAGACTGCCGAAACTGGCCGTTTCTGCAGCCATTCCGAAGGAGGGATGCAGAAAGACGCCAGACGAATCGGTGACGTAGAACTCGCTGTCGATGGGATAGAGGCCGACCCGGATCGAAGCCTTGTCGTCAAGAAAGGACTGCTGCAGCCAGGCCTTGAAGAGGCCGCTGCGGTTGACCGGCGCTTCGAAGTTGTCGGCGCCCATCAGGCTGCCCAGGTAGTTGAGGTTGAACCGCCCGCCACCATTGCTGATCAATTGCAGATAGGCCGATCCGCCTTGCCAGCCGATGAGCTTCTCTCCATCGAGCTGCAGGATGAGGTCGACGTGACCCCCATAGGTGCCGCCGCTCTTCAGGCCGCCGCTGGAGTTGTGCAGAAAATCGGCGGTGTACAGCAGATCGGCCTGAACCCCGGCAGCGTGGAGTTGTTTGCGTTTGCCGCCCCAGTCACCGGTGAGCGTGCTCTCCGACCAGTTGGGAGGGTCAT
>NZ_JDSS02000015.1:109097-118329 GCF_000584955.1 Candidatus Accumulibacter vicinus | reverse complement strand
CGACGGTGTCGGCGGTATCGGCTGTCGGAGAGATTTCGCTGACCGCCGGCTCGACGGCACCTTCAAGGGTCGCGGCACTGGCGCCAACCGGCTGTAGCAGCAGCAGCAGGCTGATCACTGGTATGAGCTGTTTAACGGCTAGTGGCATGTGACCTATGATTTCCCTGGAGATTTGATGATCATTACACGGCGAGGCACCTGCTTCGTGGCACAGCCGGAACATCCGGTGCAGCCGCCGCAGGCGCTGCCTGCCTTGTGACTGGCCTCCCGACCTGACGATCCGGCGCCGGCCGGCGCCAGTCCGAGGCGCTGTGCCCAGGCCACACAGCGTTCGGCAAGCGCCGCACGCAGAACGCCGGGCAGCAATCGCCGCGTCGCGTAGATGGTAGCGCAAATGACCGCACCGTAGACAATCCATTCTTCAAGCATGGCCAACTCCGGTCAGGACCAGGGCAATCCGGTAAGTCACAAAAGCCGCACCATACGCCAGCGCGAACAGGTAGCCGGCCATCAGCAGCGAATAACGCCACGAGCCGGTTTCGCGCTTGACCACGGCGAGCGTGGACAGGCACTGTGGCGAGAAGACGTACCAGGCAAGCAGCGAGAATGCCGTCGGCAGTGACCAACCCGCCGCCAACATGGGTGCGAGCGCTGTCGCGACGTCGTCGCCGGTCGCCGACAGCGCATAGACCGTGCCAAGGGCGCCGACCGCGACCTCGCGTGCTGCCATGCCGGGCACCAGGGCAATCGAGATTTCCCAGTTGAAGCCGACCGGAGCAAAGATCACCGCCAGCGCCCGACCGAGCATGCCGGCATAACTGTAATAGATCGCCGGGCCGCTGGCACCTTCCGGCGCCGCCGGGAAAGACGACAGGAACCAGAGTATCACCATCAGCGCCAGAATGATGTTGCCGACACGCATGATGAATATCCGCGCACGTTCGACCAGACCGAGCAGCAGGTTGCGAGCATGCGGCCAACGGTACGACGGCAATTCGAGCATCAGCGGATGTTGCTGGCCGCGACCAACCGTCAATTTGAGGACGCCGGCGACGGCCATCGCACTCACGATGCCGGCAACGTAGAGGACGAACAGCACCAGTCCCTGCAGGTTGAACACGCCAGCGACCGTGCTCTCCGGGATGAAGGCGCCGATGATCAGCGCGTACACCGGCAAACGCGCCGAGCAGGTCATCAGCGGCGCGATCATGATCGTCGCCAGCCGGTCGCGCCAATTGGAGATGGTACGCGCCGCCATGATGCCGGGGATGGCGCAGGCAAAGCTTGACAGCAGCGGAATGAACGAGCGGCCCGAGAGGCCGACAGTGCCCATCAGGCGGTCGAGCAGGAACGCTGCACGTGGCAGATAGCCCGAATCTTCAAGGGCAAGAATGAACAGGAAGAGGATCAGGATTTGCGGCAGGAACACCAGCACACTGCCGACCCCGGCAATGATCCCGTCAACCAGCAGGCTGCGCAGGATGCCCTCCGGCATCCGGGCCACGAGAAACTCGCCACCGGCTTCGACCCCCGCCTTGATCCACTCCATCGGCAGGCTGGCCCAACTGAACACCGCCTGAAACATCAGGAACAGCGTGCCCGCCAGAATGAGCATTCCCCATAACGGGTGCAGCACAATGCGATCGATATGCTCGTCGAGACGGGTGTCGATCGCCGGTTCGCGGACGGTGGCCGCGAGAATGCGCCGGACTTCGCGCTGGGTGGCGGTGACGTCGGCCACATCGGGCGGCAGCCAGGACGCCGGGTGAGCAGCCGTATCCGGCTGGATGGCTTCGAGCCGGGCAATCAGTTCCCTGGCACCGCCGCGCTTGACGGCGACGGTGCTGACCACCGGCATTCCCAGTTCGCGCTCGAGCGCAGGAACGTCGATGACGATGCCGCGTTTCGCCGCCAGGTCGGTCATGTTCAGTGCCAGAACGATCGGCAGACCCAGACGCTTGACTTCGAGAACCAGCCGCAGGTTGAGCTTGAGGTTGGTGGCGTCGCTGACACAGACGATCAGGTCGGGGCGCTGCTCATCGGCACGTGTTCCGAGGACCACGTCACGGGTGATTTCTTCGTCGATGCTGACCGCGTTGAGGCTGTAGGCCCCCGGTAAATCGAGAATGCGAAACTGTTTGCCAGACGGCGTGATGAGTTCTCCCTCCTTGCGGTCGACCGTCACGCCGGGATAGTTGGCGACCTTCTGCCGGCTGCCGGTCAGCAGATTGAACAGTGCCGTCTTGCCGCAATTCGGGTTGCCCAGCAGGGCCAGGTTGCAGCTTGCATGGGCAGTGCTCATGTCTTTTTTCCTCCCAGCGGAGCGACCAGAACGCGCTCGGCTTCAAATTTTCGTAAGGCAAACATCGTGTTGCCGACCCGCACCGCAACCGGATCACCACCCGGATGTCCGCGCGCCACGACGCGCACCCGCTCTCCGTCGAAAAAGCCGATCTCGAACAGCCGCAACGCCAGCGCCACGTCGGCGGCGTCGCCGCTGATGGCGTTGGGCCGGCTGCTTACGATGCCTTCCTGACCCAGCGGAAGGTCAAATAGCGGAATCAATTCTTGGGGATTCATGGAACCGGTATCTTTCTTCATGCGTATCTGCAATCTTCATCGAGTTGCGGGTGACAAGGCGCTGTGGGAAAGTGGCGACCGCTCCGCCAGACACCGTCAGCGTGACTGTTCCGGAGGCATGGTCGCCACCCTGCTCATTACCATTGCACTATACATGAGAACTATTCGCATTGACATAGGCCATAGACGATTTCGACGAAGAGGTTATCAACACCCTCTGTGGCCCCCCCGCCGCTTTCTGTCAACCCGTCTTATGAGGAGGGCTTCGGCAATCATCGCGAGATCGCTCGTACGGCCAACATACTGGACATAGAGGCACTGCTTCAAGAAAAGCTGCCAGCGTGATGATTTGTATGGCATAGTTCCGGAACTTGCAGACGACCTGACAGACGTAGCACGATGCACCTGAGCAAACATGACCTGTTCCAGATGAACGACAGGAGAACCGAATGCGAGCAGCGACCACTCCGATCATCCGCGACATCGTCCTGATCGGCGGTGGTCACAGCCACGTCGGCGTGCTGCGCATGTTTGCCATGCAGCCGTTGCCGGGTCTGCGCCTGACCGTGATCTGCACCGATACGGACACGCCGTACTCGGGAATGCTGCCCGGCTACATCGCCGGACACTACGATTTCGATGCCGTGCATATCGATCTGCGGCGGCTGGCCGAGTTCGCCGGCGCGCGCTATTGCCGCGACGAAGTGATCGGCATCGACCGCGCCGCACGCCAGGTACTGTGCCGCCAGCGGCCGCCGGTGCCCTACGATGCGCTATCGATCAACATCGGCTCGACGCCGCAGCTTGCGCGCGTCGATGGCGCTGCCGAGCACGCGGTACCGGTGAAACCGATCCGCCGCTTCAACGAACGCTGGCTGGCGCTGCTCGGGCGCGTGCGTGCGCACGCCGGGACGACGACGATCGCCGTGGTCGGCGCCGGTGCCGGCGGCGCCGAGCTGACGCTGGCCATGCAGTACCGGCTGCGCGGTGAACTGGCGGCGCTCGGACGCGATCCCGACGAACTTCGCTTTCACCTCTTCTCGGCCAGCGCGAGCATTCTGCCGACACACAACGCGGCGGTGCGCGGCGTCTTCGAGCGCGTCCTGACCGAGCGCGGCGTGACCCTCCATCGTCATTGCGAAGTCGTCGAAGTTGCCGCCGGCCATCTGCAGGTGCGCAGCGGCGAGATGTTCGCCGCCGACGAGATCGTCTGGGTGACCCAGGCCGGCGGCGCGCCGTGGCTGCGCGAGACCGGGCTGGCGCTCGACGGCGAGGGTTTCATCCGGGTCCGCAACACCCTGCAGAGCGAGACCGATCCGCTGATCTTCGCCGCTGGCGATTGCGCGTCGCTGATCGACCGGCCACTCGAAAAGGCCGGCGTCTTCGCGGTGCGCATGGGCAAACCGCTGGCCGAGAACCTGCGGCGAATCGTCCTGCGCCAGCCACTGCTCGCGTATCGCCCACAGCGACGCTGGCTGGCGCTGATCAGCACCGGCGACCGGCACGCGGTCGCCTCGCGCGGCTGGCTGTTTGCGCGCGGCGACTGGGTATGGCGCTGGAAGGACTGGATCGACCGACGCTTCATGCGCCGTTTCAGCGAATTCGCACCGATGGACGAGAACGCCGCGCCTGCACCGGCCGAGGCAATTCCACTCGACGCGGCCGAGCAGACGCAGGCGATCTCGGCGGTTGCCATGCGCTGCGGCGGCTGCGGCGCCAAAGTCGGTGCCACCGTGCTGTCACGGGCGCTGGCAAGGGTTCACCCGATCGCGCGCGACGACGTGCTGATCGGCCTGCACGCGCCCGACGATGCAGCGGTGCTGCGAGTGCCGCCGGGCAGTGCGCTGGTGCATACGGTCGATTTCTTTCGGGCCTTCATCGACGACCCCTGGCTTTTCGGCAGGATCGCCGCCCATCATGCGCTCGGCGACATCTTCGCGATGGGCGGCGCGCCGCAGTCGGCAACGGCGATCGCCACCGTCCCGCCAGGACTGGAGAGCAAGGTCGAGGACACCGTCTTCCAGATGATGGCGGGCGCCGTCGCGGTGCTCAACGAGGCCGGCTGTGCGCTGGTCGGCGGTCATACCGGCGAGGGTCGCGAACTGGCGCTCGGTTTCGCGATCAACGGGCTGATCGACGCAACCCTGGCCGGCGTCCTGCGCAAGGGCGGCATGCGTCCCGGCGATGCACTGATCCTCAGCAAACCGCTCGGCACCGGCACCCTGTTCGCGGCGCAGGCGCGGCTGCAGGCGCGCGGCCGCTGGATCGATGCGGCTTTGGAGTCGATGCAACAGTCGAACCAGGCGGCAGTGCCGTGCTTGATCGCGCACGGCGCGAGCGCGTGCACCGACCTCACCGGCTTTGGTCTGCTCGGACATCTGGTCGAGATGACTCGCTCGTCGGGGGTAGACGCCGAGATCGACCTGGCCGCGCTGCCACTCCTCGAGGGGGCCGCCGAAACCGTTGCAGCGGGAATCGTCAGTTCGCTGCAGCCGGCCAACGTGCGCCTGCGCCGCGCACTGCGCAACCAGCCCGAAGCGCTGCATCACCCGAATTACCCGCTGCTCTTCGACCCGCAGACCGCCGGCGGACTGCTCGCCAGCGTGCCGGCGGAACAGGCCGCGGACTGCATCGCCGCGCTGCGCGGCCTGGGCTACACGCGGGCGATCTGCATCGGGCGCGTGCTGCCGGCCAGCGAGGCGGTGGAACCAATTACACTGCGCACCTGACCAAGAGATGCACAAAGCCTGCACGCCCTGGCGGCAAGCCGCCCTTCCCCGCACCAACCTGCCATCCACGGAGAACCGACCATGATGCTTTTGCCCCGCCTGATTTCCCGCAGCGCCCTGGCGCTCGCCCTGATGCTCGGCAGCGCCGCAAGCTACGCCGAAAACCTGTTACGGGTCTCGGCGATCCCTGACGAGGCGCCGACCGAACTGCAGCGCAAGTTCAAGCCACTCGGCGAGTATCTCGAGAAGGAAACCGGCTACAAAGTGCAGTTCACGCCGGTCAGCGACTATGCTGCGGTGGTCGAGGGTCTGGCGGCGAAGAAGATCGATCTCGCCTGGCTCGGCGGGTTCACCTTCGTACAGGCAAAGCTGCGGACCGGCGGCGAGGCCATCCCGATCGTCCAGCGCGCAGAGGACGAGGTGTTCACCAGCAAATTCATTGTGCCGGCGAACAGCCCGGTCACGTCGCTCGTCGAACTGAAGGGCAAGACCTTCGCCTTCGGCTCGCCGTCGTCCACCTCGGGACACCTGATGCCGCGCTTCTACCTGCTCAAGGATGGCATCGATCCCGACAAGGATTTCAAGAACGTCGCCTTCTCCGGCGCGCATGACGCCACCGTCGCCTTCGTCGCCTCCGGCAAGGTCGAGGCCGGCGTGCTCAATGCTTCGGTGATGGACAAGCTGGTCGAGAAGGGCGATGCCAACGCCAAGCGGGTCAAGGTCATCGCCACGACGCCGCCCTACTTCGACTACAACTGGACGGTGCGCCCCGGTCTTGACCCGGCGCTGCGCCAGAAGATCACCCAGGCCTTCCTCAAGCTCGACCGGGCAGACCCGGCGCAGCGCGAACTGATGGAACTGCAGCGCGCATCGAAGTTCGTCCCGACCACGGCGGCCAACTACGATGGCATCGAACGGGCGGCGCGCAGCGCCGGGCTGATCAAGTAAGGGTGCGGCTTCCGCAGGCGTCGCAGCGACAGGGGAACGAGGAGGCAAGGACATGGCAAGCGAACTGACCGGCGTCGGACTGACGCACGGCAATGGTTTTCGCGCGCTGCAGCGAATCTCGCTGCGTCTTGCGCGCGGCGAGCGGGTGGCGGTGATCGGTCCGTCGGGCGCCGGCAAGACCAGCCTCACGCGGCTGCTCGGCAGTGCCTTGCGGCCCAGTGAGGGACGCCTGGAGATCCTCGGCGTCAACCCCTGGCAGGCGTCGGCCGGCGAATTGCGCCACCTGCGCGCGCGCATCGGCACCATCCACCAGGCGCCACCGATTCCGCCCCGCCAGCGCGTGATTACCGCGATCCTCGCCGGCCGGCTCGGCCACTGGCCGGTATGGAAGGGGCTTTGCTCGCTGGTCTATCCGGTCGACATCGACGGTGCGCAGGCGGTACTGGCGCGCTTCGACCTCGCCGACCGCCTGTTCGATCGCTGCGACCGGCTCTCGGGCGGCCAGTTGCAGCGCGTCGGGATCGCCCGCGTCCTCTACCAGCAACCTGACCTGATCCTGGCCGACGAACCGGTCTCGGCCCTCGACCCGACGCTCGCCGATGCCGCGCTCGGCGAACTGGTCGCCGACTCCGAGCGTCGCGGTGCCAGTCTGTTCGCTTCGCTGCACGCAGTCGACCTGGCACTCAAATGGTTTCCGCGCATCGTCGGTCTGCGCGCCGGCGAAATCGTCTTCGACCTGCCGACGGCGCGCGTCAGCGAAACGATGTTGCGCGAACTATACGCCGCCGAGGGCGGCGTACTGCCGACGCAGGCCCAGACACCGGTCGCACCGCGCGACGGCGCCGTTGACGCCGCGGGTACACCCGCCGACGGCCAGGTGGCGATCGCCGTCGTGCGCTTTGAGACCTGCCGCGGACGCTGAATTGAAGACGTTCGCCAGCCCCCTGTCGCCGGCCCGAGACCCGGACGCGCGCGCGCGTCTCGGCTGGACGGTGCTCGCCCTGGGGTTGCTGTGGCCGCTCCTGCAACTCGCCGAGTTCCGACCCTGGGCGCTGTTCGAGGGCAACAATCTACAGGTGATGGGCGCTTTCCTTGCCGGCTTTCTGCCACCCGAGACATCGACCGATTTTCTCGGCATCCTTCTCAAGGCTACGCTGGAAACGCTGGCGATGGCCACCGCCGGCATCGCGCTGGCCCTGCTCATCGCGGTGCCGCTGGCGATCCTGTGCACGCGCCCGCTGGCAGTGTCGCTGATCGGGCCGGGACCCGGCCACCGCGCTGGCAGCGCGCTACGTCTCGCCGGGCGCGCGCTGCTGACCTTTTTGCGCGCGATCCCCGAGATCGTCTGGGCGCTGATGCTGGTGCGCGTCTTCGGTCTCGGGCCAGCCGCCGGCGTGCTGGCGCTGGCGGTCACCTACGGCGGCATGCTCGGCAAGGTGTACACCGAGATTCTCGAATCGACCGACACCCGCCCTGCCCGCTCGCTGCTTGAAGCGGGCAGTGGCCGCTTCGCGGCGCTGGCCTACGGACTGCTCCCCAACGCGGCGCAGGAACTGACCTCCTACACCGTCTATCGCTGGGAGTGCGCGGTCCGCTCGTCGGTGATCATGGGCTTCGTCGGCGCTGGCGGGCTCGGGCAGTTGATGGACCAGTCGATGAAGATGCTGAACGGCGGCGAAGCCGCGGTGATCCTCCTCGTCTTCCTGTTGCTGGTGCTGCTCGCCGACGCGCTGAGTGCGACATTGCGCCGGGCGCTGGCATGAACGAGAACGGCGTTCAGGAGCCCTGTGCGACGCGCGGCGCCGCCGACTTCTGCCTGTCCTGCGTGCTCACCAGCGGCCTGCTGATCGCTGCCGTAGTGGCCAGCTTCGCCTATCTCGCGATCGATTTCGGCGCGCTGTTTTCGGCCGATTCGGCAGCCGCGATGGGGAAATTTGCCGCCTCCTTCCTGCCACCCGACCTCGACCCCGAATTCGTGCGCAAGACCGCCTGGGGCGCCTTGCAGACCTTCTCGGTGGCCATGGTCGGCACGCTGCTGGCGGCGCTGGCGGGACTGTTGCTGGCCCTGCCGGCGGCCGGGCGGCACGGAGTCGCCGCCACCCGGCTGTCGCGCTTTCTCCTCAATCTGTTGCGCAGTGTGCCGGAACTGGTCTGGGCGACGCTGATGGTGCTCGTCGCTGGCCTCGGCCCTTTCGCCGGTGCGTTGGCGCTGGCGCTGCACACCACCGGAGTGCTCGGCCGGCTGTTCGCCGAGGCGATCGAGAACGCGCCACGGCAGCCCGAGCAAAGCCTGCGCGAAGCCGGCAGCGGCGGCGTGCCGGCCTTCCTGTACGGAACGCAACCGCTGGTCTGGCCGCAATGCGTGGCCTACGGGCTCTACCGGCTGGAAATGAACATCCGCATGGCCGCCGTACTCGGCTTCGTCGGTGCCGGCGGCCTCGGCCAGATGCTCTATTATCACCTGTCGATCTTCCAGCAGGCACAGGCGGCGACGGTGCTGATCGCGATGTTCGTCCTGGTGCTGGCTGTCGACGCGCTGAGCGACCGCCTGCGCAAGCACATGGCGAGCGTTTGAGCCGGAACGACGGATATGATTTTATATTCGGAATTGCTGACGAGCGGCAGCCTGCCACCTGAACGGCCGTAGCGTGACCGTTTGGGTTCTCGGGGAAAGCAGAGAATATAGAGAACAGGCAGGCACCGATCGCAGACCGGCTCTGGCCGGACTATTGCGGTGAATATTGGCGGAGTGGACGGGGCTCGAACCCGCGACCCCCGGCGTGACAGGCCGGTATTCTAACCAACTGAACTACCACTCCGTGCTGCTGAACCATGCTTCTTCTGTGGTGTCGCGCTTGACAACCGGCGTCTGGAAAAGCCGTCGCGCTGTGCAAGCTGGGCATTATAGCAAATTTCGCCGGGTGAGCAAGGGGGGTGATGACAAACGGACAAACGGGTTTTTGGGAGAATGAGCG
>NZ_JDSS02000015.1:103084-109072 GCF_000584955.1 Candidatus Accumulibacter vicinus | reverse complement strand
CCTCGCTGCAGCCCAGAGCCGATGCCAAGGCTCTGGCAGCCAGTTCTGGCCGGTTATTCTCCTGGCTCAGGTGTGCCGCGACCAGATGTTGCAAGCGCCGGGTATCGACCTGCCGCAAGAGGGCTGCCGCCTGGCCGTTTTCCAGATGACCGAAGCGCCCGGCGATGCGCTGCTTGAGTCGCACCGGATAACTCGACGCAGCAAGTAGCGCCTGGTCGTGGTTGCATTCCAGTACCAGCCCGTCGCAGGCACCCAGAACATCCACGATGTGGGGCGTAATCGAGCCGCTGTCGGTGAGCACGCCAAGGCAGTGCTGACCGTCGCCGAACACATACTGAACGGGTTCGCGCGCATCGTGCGGCACCGGGAAGGGCCGCACTTCAAGGCCACCGATCGCAAAGCACGCATGACCGTCGATCAGCCGGCATACGGGTAGGGTGGTCCTGCCTTGCGACGCTGCGGCATAGGTGCCGTGCGTCAGATAAACCGTGAGTTGGTAGCTGCGGGCAAAGGCGAAAACACCCGCTACGTGATCAGCATGCTCGTGCGTCACCACGATCGCGGCCAGTTCATCCGGAACAGTACCCAGTCTGGCCAACCTGGCGGTCGCCATGCGTGCCGAAAAGCCGCAGTCGAGCAACACTTTCGTCTTGCCGGCCTCGATCAGCAGGGCGTTACCCCGGCTGCCGCTACCCAGCGATGCGAAACGGAGCATTTGTACGGATCGGGGAGCCTCTCGAAATGATGACGACCAACAATCGCTGTTGCTCTGAGGAATCAAGGTCCGTGGCGATGATGCTGGACCCTACTTCAACTGATCGTAGAGCAGATTGAGGATCTTCTTCGCCGTTTCGGACTGGTCGACACCGCCCTCGGGCGAGAGCACCTGGACTGTCGACAGGCTGCCGGCTTCACGAATGAAAATGCGGTACTGGATTTGTGTCTTGTTGACAGAACTGCTTTTGAAAGGATTGAGCCTCGACAAGAAGGTGTCTCCCTTCTTCTCGTTGTCACTCTCGGGGTCGACATAACGAACGAAGTAAAGGCCCCTGGAACGATCCCGGTCTTCAACCGTGAAACCAACCCTGTCCAGCGCCAGACCGACTCGACGCCAGGCACGATCGAACGATTCCTCGACCTCGAGGGTTCCGGCGCCGTCAGCACCGCGCGCCAGGCGTGCTCGCTCGACGGGTTTCTCCTGCGCAGCCCGCATGGCCTCAGTAGCACGCTTCTCGTCGCTTCCAAGGCGAATCATCAGACGACGCAGCATCTCCGCTTCGAGTTCCGGATCAGCCGGACGTGGCTGCCACTTGGTCTGGTCCCTGCCCTCGGTTACGTAAATCTCGTACATGCCGCGATGGCTGATGAAGATGTCGGTCGTCCCCGGTGTGCTCCCCGGCTCCAGACGAGTGCGGAATTTGTCGCGCTCGGCCGTCGAATAGACCGAGTCGATCAGCTTGCCGAGCAGGTTGCGGATGAAATCCTGCTCGATCTTGGCACGGTTCTCAGCCCAGTCGGTTTCCATCACCCCGGCATCAGGCAATTCAAGCTTGATCACGAAACCGGTTTCCTGCCAGAAGTCCTTGACCTGCCCCCAGAGTTTGTCCGGCGCTCCTGCGGCCACCAACCAGCGCTGATTGCCGGAACGTTCGATGTGCGCCCGGTCGACTGTCGGCAGAACCTCGCTCTTCTGCTGCGCGCGGGCCTGTGGTGAACGCTCGGCGGAGTACGCCGAGTAGGTAGCCGTCCCTTTGCCAAGGATATCCGGTACCGCATAACGGTCATCGCGCGCAGGTGAAGTCAGGTCAGGAGGCACTTCCAGCGACGGCACATTGGTGGCCGACGCCGTCTTGTACTCGATTCGCTTGGGCTCAAGCAGGGAACCACTGCAACCAGCCAGCAGCAGCAGGAGCGCGGCGCGGCAGCGCGATACGGCAGGACTCATTTGACCACCTGACCCTAGACCAATATGCCCGCCTGCTGCATGGCGGCACGGACACGTGCGTGAAAATCCGGCGAAAGTGGGGTCAGCGGCAACCGCAGCCCACCGTCGATCAAGCCCAGTTGCTGGCACGCCCACTTGACAGGGATCGGGTTCGCTTCGCAAAACAGTTGCCGATGCAGACCAAGCAGGCGGGCATTCAGAGCACGCGCCTGGATGGCGTCACCAGCCAGCGCAGCAGCGCACATCTCGTGCATCAGGCGTGGCGCAACGTTGGCGACCACCGAGATGTCGCCGCTTGCACCCATCAGAATCAGGGCACAGGCACTTGCATCATCACCACTATAGACGGCAAAACCGGCAGGCGCGCGGGCGATCAGCTCACTGCCACGATCCATGTTGCCAGTGGCATCCTTGATACCGACGATATTCGGTATTTCCGCGAGGCGCAGCGCGGTTTCATTGCTCAGATCGGCAACCGTTCGACCCGGGACGTTATAGAGAATCACCGGGAGATCGACGGCCTCGGCAATCGCCCGAAAATGGCGATAAAGCCCTTCCTGTGTCGGCTTGTTGTAGTACGGCACCACCGACAGCGCGGCATTGGCGCCGGCCTGGCGGGCAAAACGCGTCAGTTCGATCGCTTCGGCCGTCGAATTGGCGCCCGTACCGGCAATTATCGGGATACGACCGGCTGCCTGGTCGACAGCGACACGAATCAGTTCGCAGTGTTCTTGAAAGTTGACCGTCGGCGACTCGCCAGTCGTACCGACGATGACGATGGCGTCGGTACCTTGCTGCACGTGGAAATCGATCAGGCGGCGCAGGCCGGGCAGGTCGAGACTCCCGTCGGCATGCATGGGGGTGACAATCGCTACAATCGATCCGGTAATCATGGTCTTGGAGGGCGCCTGGCAAACTTACCGGGAAGTCTTCCCAGTAGAAATCGAACGTTGGATTTTAACCGAAAGGAAACACCTTGGCGATGAAAAACAATGGCCGCCCACAGAACGCTCCACGACCTGCACGCCGGTCTCAGATTGCAGCCAGAACCCGAAGATGAGCAGCCACGCTGCGCGCCAGCGCCGACAGCGAGTAGCCCCCTTCAAGCATCGACACGATCCGCTTCTGGGCGCATTCTTCGGCAAGCTGCTTCAGTTGTACGGTGACCCAGGCGTAATCTTTTTCGAGCAATTTCAAGCCGCCCATCTCATCCTCGTAGTGAGCGTCAAAACCCGCCGAGATCAGGATCATCTCCGGCTGGAACTCGCGCAGGCGCGGCATCCAGATATCACTCACCACATTCCGGAATTCCTCACCGTCGGTTCCCCGGCTGAGGGGCACATTCACCATGTTGAAGGCCGGTCGTTCGGTACCGCTGTAGGGGTAGAACGGATGCTGGAAGGTGCCTACCATCAGCACGCGCGGATCGCCCTTGAAGCAGTCCTCGGTCCCATTACCGTGGTGGACGTCAAAATCGGCGATCGCGATGCGCGATAATTGATGTGCTCCCAGCGCATGAGCCGCCGCCACGGCGATATTGTTGAAGAAACAGAAGCCCATCGCCGCCGCCCGCTCGGCGTGGTGTCCCGGCGGACGCACTGCACAAAAGGCGTTCTCGACCTCACCGGCCATCACCAGGTCGACCGCCTTGATCCCTGCCCCCGCAGCCCGCAGTGCCGCTTGCCAGGTATGCCGGTTCATGGCCGTATCCGGGTCGAGGTGCACGATGCCCAAGTCGGGCGAGGCCCGCTTCAGCCGTTCCAGATGTGCGGCAGAATGGACGCGATGGAGTTGCTGGAAAGTGGCCAACGGAGCATCGTGATAAACGAAATATGAATCCAGACCTTGCGCGATCATGTGGTCGCTGATCGCGGTCAGCCGGTCGGGAGCTTCCGGGTGATACGAACCCATGTCGTGCAATTGGCAGTCGCGATGGGTAATGAATGCAGTGCTGGTCACTATGGCCTTTCTGTCGCAGAGGATCACCGCCAGGGGCGATGGATACTGCGGGAAATCGAGTTGTCGGCTGATGGTTTATTATCATCCCAATTGCGCTACTACGACAAGCCATGCCGCCCATGCTCCCGATGACGAGACCCTCCCCGGTCACCAGAATTCTTGCCGCCGCCAACGCGGTCATTCTCGGCAAGAGCTCGCAAACCCGCCTCGCACTGTGCTGTCTTCTGGCGAAAGGTCATTTGCTGATCGAGGATCTGCCGGGCGTCGGCAAGACCACGCTGGCGCACACCCTGGCGCGAGTACTCGGATTCCAGTTTTCGCGCATCCAGTTCACAAGTGATATGCTGCCAGCCGACATTATCGGCGTTTCGATCTTCGACCGTGAAAGCGGCAATTTCCAGTTTCTCCCCGGCCCGGTGTTCTCGCAGGTGCTGCTTGCCGACGAAATCAATCGCGCCACCCCGAAAACGCAGAGTGCCCTGCTCGAAGCCATGGAAGAGGGACAGGTCACAACCGAGGGAGAAACGCGACCACTGCCTGAACCCTTCTTCGTGATTGCCACGCAGAACCCTTCAACCCAGATCGGCACGTTCCCCTTGCCCGAATCACAACTCGACCGCTTTCTGCTGCGCATCGAACTCGGTTACCCGGACCACGACGCCGAACGGGCGCTGCTTGAAAGCGGTGGCCGGCGCAAACAATTGCCGACGCTGGCGAGCTGTCTTGACCCCGGCGAATTTGCTGCAATGCAACAAGAGGTGGCCGCGGTCTACAGTTCGCCGGCTTTGCTCGATTACCTGCAAGCGCTGGTCGAGGCAACGCGCCAGGACGCCCGGCTGGTGCATGGCCTGAGCCCGCGCGCCGCCCTGTCACTGCTCGCGGCGGCACGCGCCTGGGCATTCAGCGATGGTCGCCAGATGGTCCTGCCGGAAGACGTGCAGGCGGTGCTGCCGGCCGTCGCCCGCCATCGTTTGCGACTGGTCAGCGGCAGCTACGCGGGCAGCGAAGATATTGCCGCCCTGATTCGATCACTACCGCTTCCCTAACGGTCACGGGTCACGAACATGCCCCTGTTCGCCGCCTTGAAGCGCTGGTTGTTCCGCCTGGCACGTGACGAGCAGTTGCCGATCGTGCTCGGGCAACGCCGAATCTTCATCGTGCCGACGCGCGCCGGTGTCCTGTTTGCCGGCGTGCTCGCGGTGATGCTGATCGGCGCCATCAACTACAACCTGAGCCTCGGGCACGCGCTGATCTTTCTGCTCGCTGGCCTCGGTCTGGTGGCCATGGTACACACCTTTCACAATCTGTTCGGCCTGAGTTTGACTCCGGAACGTGCCGAAGCGGTTTTTGCCGGCGATCTGGCGAGTTTCCCGCTGCAACTGGATAACGCCCGCAGTGAGCCGCGTCGCGCTCTCGAGTTTGCCTTTGACGGGCAACCACTGGTCAAGGTTGACGTCCCTGCACAAGGGCACGTGACCGTGGCCATCCCCTACGCCACGAGCAAACGTGGCCGCCTCGACCCAGGGCGAGTGACGCTTGCCACGCGCTATCCACTGGGCCTGTTTCAGGCCTGGAGCTACCCGCACCCGCGCTGGTCATGCGTGGTCTATCCCAAGCCGTTCCGCACCCCCCTGCCAAGGCCATCGCCGGGTGCGCAGGCTGACCATCACCACGGCGATAGCGGCCAGGAAGACTTCGCCGGTTTGCGGCCACGCCAGCCGAGCGATCCGACCCGACACATTGCCTGGAAAGCGGTCGCCCGCTGCGCCGATGAACAGATGCTGCTGGTCAAGCAGTTCGCCGGTGGAGCCAGCGATGAACTGTGGCTCGACTGGTCTCTGACACCGCCCGAGCACGGCCACGAAGACCGCTTGTCGATCCTGACCGGCTGGGTGATGGCCGCCGACGAACAGCAGGCACGTTACGGGCTGACTCTGCCGGGACAGCAGATCGCGCCGGCGCAGGGGAATGTGCACCGCACCCACTGTCTGCAAGCACTGGCGCTGTACAGTGAATCGGCACCATGAGCAGCCAACCGCCACACGCACTCGAACACGGTGCCGTGCCCTGGCTGCTGACCGGCG
>NZ_JDSS02000015.1:83886-102712 GCF_000584955.1 Candidatus Accumulibacter vicinus | reverse complement strand
ACCTGCCGCTGTGGCTGTCGCTGCTGGTCGCCAGCAGCCTGCTCTGGCGCGCCTGGCTGTGGCAACAGCGGCGCCCGCTACCGCCGCGCTGGTCGCTCGCCTTGCTGGTAGCCGTTGGCGTCGCGGGCATCGCCTGGCAATTCCACAGCCTCTTCGGCAAGGATGCCGGCGTTGCCATGCTGGTCCTGTTCATGGCTTTGAAACCGATGGAAACGCGCCACCGGCGCGACGCCCTGGTCATCGTCATGCTCGGCTATTTCCTCCTGCTGACCCACTATTTCTACTCGCAGAGCATCCCCACCGGCCTCTGGCTGCTGATCGCCATGACCCTGCTGACGGGCGCCCTGATCAGCTTGCATGGCGGCGGTGCCCAACCAATCATGACGATTGCCCGGCAGGCCGCTCTGTTGCTGCTGCAGGCCCTGCCTTTCATGTTCATTCTCTACCTGCTTTTCCCGCGTGTCACGGGGCCACTCTGGGGCTTGCCGGAAGACGCCCGTGCCAGTCTCAGCGGCTTGTCCGGGGAGATGTCGCCGGGATCGATCAGCCATCTGATCCAGTCGGGCGCGATCGCCTTTCGCAGCCGCTTTGCTGGTGAGACGCCGGAAAAGGCCGATCTCTACTGGCGCGGCCCGGTCTTCGACAGCTATGACGGAGTCACCTGGCGAACCGCAACGCCGCCAGCCAGGCTACCCAGGCCGGCACCGGTAATCGAGGCCAGCGGCACGGCCTACGCCTACACCAGCATTCTCGAGGCGCACAACCAGCGCTGGCTGCTGGCGCTCGATGTCGCCACCAGCCTGCCGCCCGAGGGTTCGCTGGCGCCCACCTTCGAAGTCCTGGCGCGCGAACCGCTGCGCGTCCGCACCCGCATGTCGTTTGTTTCTGCGGTTGATTACCACGCCAACCGCATCGAGGCGCCAGCCATCCTGCAACAGGCACTGGCACTGCCGGCACGGATCAATCCGCGCACGCGCGCCCTGGCCAGCAGCTGGCAGTCGCTGCCAGCGGAGAAAATCGCCGCGGCCGCGCTCTCGATGTTCCGCCAGGAGGATTTCCACTACACCCTGCGCCCGCCGCTGCTCGGCGCAGACGCCGTCGATGAATTCCTGTTCGTCACGCGGCGCGGCTTCTGCGAGCACTACGCATCGGCATTCGTATTCCTGATGCGCGCAGCCGGGGTTCCGGCACGGGTGGTTGCCGGCTACCAGGGTGGCGAAGTCAATCCGGTCGATGGCTATCTCACCGTCCGCCAGTCCGACGCCCACGCCTGGAGCGAAATCTGGCTGGCCGGCAAGGGCTGGGTGCGTATCGATCCCACGGCCGCCGTCGCACCATCGCGCATTGAACAGGGAATCGTCGCTGCGCTGCCTGAAGGTGAGCCCCTGCCGAGCATTGTCCGGCTCGACGCGACCTGGTTGCGCCAGTTACGCAACCGTTGGGAGGCAGCAAACAATAGCTGGAATCAGTGGGTGCTCGGTTACAATCCGCAACGCCAGCGCGAACTGCTGTCATGGGCCGGCTTGAGCGATCCCGACTGGCAGAGCATGACGGCGTCGCTGGCGATACTCTGTAGTCTGGCGCTGCTGATCATCACGTGGTGGACGCTGCCCCGGCGGCGTCGCGCCGATCCGGCACAGCGCGCCTGGCAACGCTATTGCGCGCAGTTGGCGCGCCGGGGGGTCGGCCGCGCGACATGGGAAGGGCCACTGGCGTTCGCACAAAGGGTCGCACGCGAACGCCCCGACCTGGCCGCCCTCACCAGCGAAGCCGCAGGCTGCTATGCCCAACTGCGCTATGGCCGAAATGGCAGCGAAAATCTGCTGGAGCGGCTGCAGCAATGCGTGCGCCGCCTGCCACCACAACGGCCATGATGATGCCTGGCGCAAGGAGAAAAGAGATTTGAACAAATCATTCGCGACGCTCGGGTTGCTCGGCTGTCTGCTGTCCCTGCCTGGCCACGGTCAGCCGGGAACCAGCTTCAGCCAGGAACCGGAAGTCCAGGCTTTCATCATCGGCATGCACGAACAACACGGCTTTGATGTCGCCCACCTGACGCGGCAGTTCGCCGTCATCCGCCCGAACGCCACGGTGCTGCGCGCCATCCGCCCGCCGGCCTTTCCCGAAAAGCAGCGCTCCTGGCAGCGCTATCGCGAGCGCTTCGTGAACAGCTCGCGCATCGGTGGCGGCCTCTCATTCTGGCAAAGACATGCCGCCACCCTGCAGCGGGCACAGGCGATCTACGGCGTACCGGCCGAAGTGATCGTGGCGATCATCGGCGTCGAGACGGTGTATGGCCAGAACATGGGCAGTTTTGGCGTCCTCGAAGCGCTCGCTTCGCTCGCCTTCCATTACCCCCCGCGCGCAGAATTCTTCCGCGGTGAACTCGAGCAGTTTCTGCTGCTGGCGCGTGAGAACGGCGTCAGGCCGCTTGATATCAAGGGCTCCTACGCCGGTGCCATCGGCATCCCGCAGTTCATGCCCAGCAGCCAGCGCCGCTTTGCCGTCGACTTCGACGGTGACGACCGCATCGACCTGCGCAGCAGCAGCATCGACGCCATCGGCAGCGTTGCCCGTTTTCTGCAGCAGCATGGCTGGCAGACCGGCGCTCCGATTGCCGTACCGGCAAGTGTCAGCGGCGATCCGGCGGGATTGCTCGCGGCCGGGATCAAACCCGCGCTGACGGTGCGCGAGCTAGCCGCCGAGGGGGTGGTCGCAGTCACCGCCGCTGACGGCGATCGCACGGCGGCCCTGATCGACCTGGTGACTCCGGGAGCGGCCACCGAATACTGGCTCGGCTTCGACAATTTCTACGTAATCACCCGTTACAACCGATCGAGCTTCTACGCGATGTCGGTCTTTCAGCTCGCCGAAGCGCTACGCACGGCGCACGACAACCTGATCGGCACGCGCTGACCTGCGGGCCATAACCATCAGAGCAGGTTGTCGGCGGTGCCGCCTTCGCGCCGGATGACACGGCGCAGGTGATCGAGCGCCTCGATCTGGATCTGACGAACCCGCTCGCGTGTCAGATTCAGGTCGAAGGCAATTTCTTCAAGGGTGCAGGCCTCCTTGCCGGCGAGACCGTAACGACGTTGCAGAACCTGTCGCTGCTTCTCGGAGAGCTGCCCGACCCACTTGTTCAGCAAGTCGCCAAGCTCGTTGGACTGCAACAGTTCATCCGGGTCGAGCAGGCTCTCGTCGGCCAACGCATCGCCATAAGATCGGCTCGGGTCGACCTGCAAGGGGGCATCGAGCGAAGCAATACGCTCGTTGAGGGCCATCACGCGGCGCACATCGTCGCTCGGCCGATCGATCAGATGGGCGATCTGGTCGATGCAGATTTCCCGCCCGCTGGCCGACTCCAGATGGCGAATGGCGCGCAGCACGAGATTGATTTCCTTGACCACATGCACCGGCAGGCGAATCGTTCGTGACTGATTCATGATTGCGCGCTCGATGCTTTGCCGGATCCACCAGGTGGCATAAGTCGAAAAACGGAAGCCGCGCTCGGGGTCGAATTTTTCGATCGCGTGGATCAGGCCGAGATTTCCCTCCTCGATCATGTCGAGCAAGGGCAGGCCGCGGTTGAAATAGTGCTTGGCGATATTGACCACCAACCGCAGATTGTGCTCGATCATTTTCTGGCGGGCCAGGAAATCACCGGCGCGTGCCCGCCGCGCCCAGACCGCCTCTTCGGCCGGAGAAAACAGGGGCTTGGCACCGATCTCGTTGAGGTAATGCTGGGTGACGTCATTGAGCAACTCGGCCTCGGGCGAGGCCTCCCCCGGTGCGCAGTCCGGCGCCAAGACCGGTTCCTCCAAAAAGAAAACCGGCTGTTCCAGATCGTCGCCGAAGGAATCAGCATCAGGATCGAAAGCGCCGGACATGGTCAACGCTGCGGCAAGTGTTTGAGCGGGTCGACCGGCTTGCCCTGGCGCCGGATCTCGAAGTGCAGCTTGACCTGATCGGCGTCGGTATTGCCCATTTCAGCGATCTTCTGTCCCTTGCTGACACTCTGGCCTTCCTTCACCAGCACATTCTGGTTATGCGCGTAAGCGGTCAGATAAGTGTTGTTGTGCTTGACGATCACCAGCTTGCCGTAACCGCGCAACCCGGTACCGCTATACACGACCTTGCCGCCACCGGCGGCAAGCACGGCATCCCCGGCCTTGCCGTTGATATCGATCCCCTTGTTGCCGCCCTCGCTGAAAGTGCCGACCAGTTTGCCGCTGGCCGGCCATGTCCAGGTGATTTCCTCGCCGCCGGCAGCCGTATCGCCGGGCTTGGCCTCACCTTGAGCTTCCGGTCTGGCTTCGGCCTTGGTCACGGCCGGCTCGGCCGTTTTCGGCTGCGCTGGTGGTGGCTGCGGCGCTGGGGGCTGCGCTTGTGGCTGCGCTTGCGCCCGCGCCAGCGCCTGCTCCGAGTAAGCTTCCTTGCCCGCCTTTGGTTCTCGCTTAAGCAAGGCGTCGCCAGCCGCAGCGACCGCAGCAGCACCCGCACCAAGTGGGCGCTGCTCGACCGCTGCGACGGTGCCAATCGGCCGTACCACGGCCGTTTCGCCCGCCACGGCAGAAGCTGGCGCCCTGACCCGTAACGCCTGTCCGATCAGGATGCGATTCGGATTCTCGATTGCATTCCACGCCACCAGATCCCTGTAGTCCAACCCATGATCGAGCGCGATGGAATACAGCGTGTCCCCCTTCTTGACGAGGTACATGTCCTTGCTGGCAATGGCCGCCGGTGGCTTGGCGGCGGTACTGCGTTCATCCAGCGGCGCTGGCGTGATGCTGGCACAACCCGCGAGAACAAGCAGCAAGGCCAGAACAGCAGCGTGGCAACGGAAAATCCCTTGGTCCTTCATTCGACTCCCGATAGCAACGGAACGAAACGCACGGCATCCAGGCGGGTCTCGACAAACCCCTCCGGTCTGAGTTCGATCAGGGCAAGCTGCTGTGTCGTCGCACCCAAGGGCAGAATCAGCCTGCCATGGGGAGCAAGTTGCTGCAACAGTGCACGCGGTACCCGCGCCGCTGCGGCCGCGACGATGATCGAATCAAAAGGCGCGGCCTCGGGCAGGCCGAGTTGCCCGTCGGCGTGCTTCAAGCGCACCTTGAGTTCCTTGATCGCGCGCAGATTGAGCCTGGCCCGGTCGAGCAGCGGCGCGATCCGCTCGACCGCATAGACCTCCTGGGTCAGTTGCGCGAGCACCGCGGCCTGGTAGCCGCAGCCAGCGCCGATCTCGAGCGTCCTGCCGAGTTCGCGGCCGGCGCGCAGCACTTCGATCATGCGCGCCACCACATAAGGTTGCGAGATCGTCTGCGAGTAACCCAGGGGCAATGCCGTATCCTCATAAGCCCTTGAGGCCAGCGCTTCTTCGACAAAAACATGCCGCGGCACGGCGGCGATCGCCGCCAGCACCTCTTCGTCAACAATTCCCTGTTCGCGCAGACGCTCGATCATGCGCGTGCGCGTGCGCTGCGAGGTCATGCCAAAACCGGGATGGGTCCCTGGCGTGTTCATCGTGCCAGCCACCCGCGTAACAGCGGCAACTGCGCGTTGTGGGTCAGATCGACCTGCAGCGGCGTCACCGACACCAGATGGTTGCGCACTGCGTGGAAATCGGTGCCCTCGCCGGCATCCGCCGCGGCACCGGCGGCCCCGACCCAGAACACGGTCTCGTTGCGCGGCGACAGCGTGCGCACCACCGGTTCGGCCTTGTGGCGCTTGCCGAGGCGGGTGACAACGGTGCCGCGCAGTTGCGTGTAGGGCACATCGGGAACATTGACGTTGAGCAAGACCGGCTCGCGCAGCGCCTGTCGCCGCAGCATTTCGACCAGTTCGCGGGCGACCTGCGCCGCACTCGAGAAGTACTCGCCGGGTGTCCCGCACAACGAAATCGCCAGGGACGGAATGCCGAGCAGAAAACCCTCGGTCGCTGCTGCGACGGTACCCGAATAAATGGTGTCGTCGCCCATGTTGGCACCCATGTTGATTCCCGACACCACCATGTCCGGAAGCCCGTCGAGCATGCCGGTGACGGCCAGGTGAACACAGTCTGTGGGGGTGCCGTTCACGTGATAGAAGCCATTGGCGGCCCGTTTGAGCGACAAGGGACGATCGAGTGTGAGCGAATTGCTCGCCCCGCTGCGGTCGCGTTCGGGAGCAACAACGGTAATTTCAGCGACATCCGCCAGCACGCGCGCCAGATGCTCGATCCCCGGAGCAAAATAACCGTCATCGTTACAGAGCAGGATCCGCATGGCACTCCACAAACATCAACGAACACGGGGGAAATAAACCGGCGAGAGGCCGGCCTTTTCAGCATCGATGGAGCTGCGCTGCAGATCCTCACTAGTCTGCCGGCAAACAGTTCCCTGTGGCACCAGCCTCCAGAACCCTTGGCACTGCCAAGCAGGAGCCCATTATAACCGCCCCGGCACCTCGTTGAACACTTCAAGCCTTTTCCAACGTACTATGAGCCGGAACGAGGCGTGTATGTCCACCGCGAGCGGAGCCTGAACGACATCTGGGTTAGAGCAGCCGCAGCATCGGCGACAGCGGCGGCGTCCCGCCATCGGTCCTTCTCGCCGAACTCCTCGACGTCGTCGCCGCTGCCTGCCCGGCCAAGCCGACTGACCCGGCGCGCCTCGATACCGCGCGCCATTGGTGCAGTAGGCCTCCAGCAATCGCAGCCCTCTCCGGTTATTCGCGATCTGCTCGCGTAGCGTCTGCTTGAACCTTGAAACGAGGCCGTCGCCCAAGATGGCTTTCTCGCTGGACTACAAAACAACCTGCGTCCCCAATTCCACAACCCGATTCGGCGGCAACCCAAAGAATTGAGCAGCGCTGCCCGCATTGCGAAACATCGCGACAAAGACCTTTTCGCGCCAGAAGCACATTTCCGAACTGATGCGCGGAATCAAGGTCTCCCTACCCAGGAAGAACGAGGTCTCCATAGGATTGAAGTCGAGGCCGCTTTTCGCACACCACTCCAGTGCCTCGGGAATATTCGGCCGTTCCATGAATCCGTAGTGGAGTTTTACCTGCCAAAAGTGGCTCTTCAACGGCTGCATCGTGACACGCTTCGAGTCTTCCAAGCGTGGCACGTCGTGAATACTGACCGAGACGATGACGATGCGCTCATGCAGCGCCTTGTAGTGCTTCATGCTGTGTAGCATCGCTTGAGGAACAATGGCCGGGTTGGCCGTCAGAAATACCGCCGTGCCGGGCACGCGGGTAATGCTGTCATCGATGGCGTTCACGAATCCATCGATGTCCATCGCATCGGCCATCAAACGCTTCTTCAGGAGGTCGCGTCCGCGCTTCCAGGTCGAGAGGATGAGGTAGACCATCAGACCGAAGATCAACGGGAACCAGCCGCCATCGGCGATCTTGATCGTGTTGGCCGAGAAAAAGCCGATGTCGATCAGCGCGAAGGGCAGCGCGCCGAGGAAGGCTTTCCAGACTGGCCAACCCCAGAGATAACGGGCAACCATGAACGCCAGGATGTCGGTGATGAACATCGTGCCCGTCACCGCGATACCGTAGGCGGCTGCCAGGTTGGACGAACTGTGGAAGCCGACGACCAGCGCAATCACCGCCAGCAACAGCGTCCAATTGATGCTTGGCAGGTAGATTTGTCCTTTCTCTTCATCGGAGGTATGGCAAATCTCCATGCGCGGCGCGAAGCCGAGCTGGATCGCCTGTTGCGTGATCGAAAAGGCGCCGGAGATGACCGCCTGTGAAGCGATGACCGTGGCCATTGTGGCGAGACCGACCATCGGCAGCAGGAACCATTCGGGAGCCAGTCGGTAGAAGGGATTCTCAATGGCGGTCGGATCCTGCAGCAGCAGGGCACCTTGACCAAAATAATTGAGCAGCAATGCCGGCATGACCAGTCCGAACCAGGCGAGCTGGATCGGACGCCGGCCAAAGTGGCCCATGTCGGCATACAAGGCTTCGGCACCGGTCAGGGCGAGCACGCAGGCACCCAGCGCAAAGAAACCGAGGATAGGATTGTTCGCGAAGAAGCGCACCCCATACAGCGGATTGAGTGCCTGTAAGACCTGCGGGTTCTGCACAATGCTGGCAATGCCGAGGATGCCGAGCACGATGAACCAGAACACCATGATCGGTCCGAAAAGGGTGCCGACTGTGGCGGTCCCTCGTCGCTGGACGAGGAAAAGACCGACGAGGATGACCAGCGAGATTGGTAGAACGTAGAGCTTGAATGTCGGAGTGACCACCTCCAGCCCCTCGACGGCCGACAAGACAGAAATAGCCGGCGTGATGACGCCATCGCCATAGAACAGGGCCGCTCCAAACAACCCGATGACGATGATGAAACGCCGCAGCCAGGAATCTTCCTGCAGCGGATGCAAGGCCAGTGCCATCAAGGCCATGATGCCGCCTTCGCCCTTGTTGTCGGCGCGCAGGATGAAGATGACGTATTTCAGGCTGACGACGACCATCAGCGACCAGAAGACCACCGACAGGATGCCCAGCACATTGTCCGGCGTGATCGGCACCGGGTGATGCGCACCGCCGAACACTTCCTTGAGGGCATAGAGCGGGCTGGTGCCGATGTCGCCATAGACGACGCCGAGTGCTGCCAGCGACAGGGCGGCCAAGCGCGAGCTGGGAACGTGGGATGACATGATGCCTCCGGAATCAGGATTGAAAGCGGTAGCCCACCCCGGTTTCCGTCAGCAGGAATTGGGGCTGGGTGGGATTCGGTTCGAGCTTTTGGCGCAGGCGGCCGATGTAAACCTTGAGATAGTGGCTCTGCCCGGCATAGCCATCGCCCCAGACTTCGCGCAGGAGTTGGCGATGGGTCAGAACCTTGCCGTCGTTGGCCAGCAGCGTTGCCAGCAGACTGTATTCGAGCGGCGTCAAACGGATGTCGGCGCCATCACGCTGCACTACGCGACGCGACAAATCGACTTCGACATCACCAAAGCGCCGGATGGGCGAAGGCCGCGATTCCTGCTGCCGCCTTCGCAACAGGGCGCGCACCCGTGCCAGCAGCTCGGCAACCCCGAACGGTTTGGTCAGATAGTCATCGGCCCCGGCATCCAAGGCGGTGACCTTGTCCTGCTCGGCGATGCGAGCTGACAGGATCAGGATAGGGATGGATGACCAGGTTCTCAGGTTGCGGATCAGTTCCAATCCGCTTTGGTCCGGCAACCCCAGGTCGAGGACGATCATGTCGGGATGCTGCGCGCCAGCCAGTTCCAGTCCGTCACCCACATTGCCGGCCTCGAAGGTCTCGCAGCCTTCCCGGCCGAGCGCATCACGGACGAACCGGCGAATGCGCGGTTCGTCCTCGACGATCAGCACCTTGCCGAGCATCGCAGTCATGATGCGGACTCCTCGGCCAGTGTCGGCGGAGTGCCAAGCGGCAAGCTGAAGCGCACACAGGCGCCATCCGGAATGTTCTCCGCCACAATCTGTCCGTTGTGCCCGGCAATGATGGCCTGGCAAATGGCCAGCCCGATGCCAGTGCCACCCGTAGCGGATTCAGGTTCGCCGCGAACGAATAGGTCGAAAACCGAATCACAGCTTCCTGCCGGGAATCCCGATCCCCGATTGGCGACAGCCACTTCGAGCCTATGCGGCTGCAATTCGACATCAAGCCGAATCGGCGTGCCAGGAGTCGAATACTTGATGGCGTTCTCAAGCAGATTGCAGATCACGCGCTCGATCAGGACGGCGTCAAAATTGACGAGGGGCAGCCCCGGTGGAATACGAATCTCCAGCGCATGCCCGGACAGGGCGCTGGCCAGCAAACGGATACTGGATCCGATCACCTCATCGATGGGTTGCCATTCCTTGTTCAGGCGCATGTCATTGGCCTGCAGCCGCGCCATTTCCAGTAGATTGGACAGTATGTGGTGCATGGCCAGTGCCTGATCGCGGATTTCTGTTGCTGTTTCGGTAACGATCTGACCGGATGGCGATTTCTGCTGCGCCAGCGTATCGGCAAGACCGACCAAGCTGGTCAACGGCGTGCGCATGTCATGGGAGAGCGCGGCGAGGATGGAGGTGCGCAAGCGCTCCTCGTTGGCTTGCAACTCGCTTTTCCGGATAGCATCCGCTTGTGCCAGATGTTCGACGATCAGGGCAATTTGCGCGGCAGCAGCCTCCAGTAAGGGGCGCAGTTCGCGGATACGGCCTGCGTTAGGTTGCCGTGGCCCGATGGCCAGAACACCCAGAACCCGGTCAGAAACCGCCATCGGCAGAAAAGCGATCATTCTGCCGGCACCTGCCAGGGTATCGACCTCGATGACGGCATTTCGGTCGCAGGCGGATTGGGCAAAACCCGTCTCCAGCACCGGCAAGGAGGTATCCCCCACCGGGAGCAGGCCCGATTTGGAATGCGTCAGCAGGATGCAGTTCAGTTCAAACTCATCCAGAAATGCAGCAGCAATGGTGCCGACCTGCTCGACGTTCATGGCCACGCCGAGATCGCGGCCAAGGGCGTGCAGCAGGCGTGTCTGGATCTCGCTTTCCTGGGCTTGCTCAGTCCGCTCTGCCAGCAGCGATACCAGGTGCGAAGTCAGCAGCCCGACCGTAAGCATCACGGCAAAGGTGATAAGGTATTGTGCATCGGCAACGGCGAACGACAGGTAGGGCGGAACGAAAAAAAAGTCGAACAGTGCGACACTCAGAAATACTGCCATCACAGCCGGGCCGCGCCCCAGCCAGACGGCGCTGACGAATACCGCTAATAGGAACAGCATGTCGATGTTGGCGATATCGACGCTGTCGCGGAACGGCAGTGCAATCAGCATCGTCGCCACACACAAAAGAATGGCAGCAGGGTAGCGATGATGTCTTAATGCAGCAGGGAGCAACATATTTCTACGCACCTCCAAAGTTCAAGATTGAGCCCAGTTTTCTACACCTCAGGTAAAAAAGGGGTAAAGAGACCAGGGAATAAAATTGGCCATGGTGGGTTCCGGTGGCTCAGAATGATATGAATTTATCATAGAAGGCGCCCGGTGTGAGGAAAGGCCGACAGACTCCCAGGCGCTCGGCATTTCCCCGCACGGCTTGCTATCGCTACGGCGTTTCCTACAGCACGGCCCGCCGGAAGTCGGCCAGCAACCGCGCCAGGCGAGCCAGAAAGCGCGCGGCGGCCCGACTCGATCAGCCGGTCCACCAGAAACTCGGCGCGGCCCAGACCGTCGCGGTCGATCACCGCGTCCAGACTCTCCAACCGCCTTCCGCTCAGAGATGGCTGATGACGGTTTCCGCCGGCAGGTGCGACTTGGGCAGATTGACGTTGAAGTCGGCCTCACTACGATAGCCGAGTGCGACTATGGCCAGTGCGGTATAGCCGCGTTCGGCAAGATCGAGCGCCACATTGACTGCCGCCGGGTCGAAGCCATCCATCGGGCAGGCGTCGATTTCCAGCGCCGCCGCGCCGAGCAACAGCGTGCCCAGGGACAGGTAGATCTGACGCTCCATCCAGGAACCCACATCCTGTAGTTCCTCGTGGTGCAGATCGACGTAGAAGCCGCGCGCTTTCTGCTGGCCGGCCCTGATCTCCGGGTTGGCGAAACGGCCATCGCGCTCCTCCTGCCCAAGGATCGCCGCCTGATGTGCCTCGTCGAGCCTTGTTCGTACGTTTCACGCGTAGCCTGCGTCTGACTCAGGAAGGCGAGATCTTTCTCCAACATTGCCGGCAGGGTTTGCAGGCATTCGCCGACGGTCACAACCTGCTGGCCGACGGCGACGCCACCGTGCGTGGGACGATTCAGATTTCACTGCCCTCCGATCTCGGTCGCAATCTCATCCTGCCCTGGCTGGACGACTTTCAGGCCCGCCACCCGCAACTGCAGATGCGCGTGCAGCTCTCCGATCGCATCGCCGGCGTCTATCGGCAACCGATCGACATCGCGTTGCGCTATGGCCTGCCGCCCGACTCAAGCTTGGTGGTATTGCCCGTCGCGCCGGACAACCGGCGCGTGCTCTGCGCTTCCCCAGCCTATTTGGCGCGCACCGGTACGCCGAAGACGCCAACGGCATTGATCGGCCACAACTGCCTGTGCTATCTACTCGGCGACGCCATCCACGACCGCTGGCGCTTCGTACGTGGTGGCCGGGAAGAGTCGGTGCGGGTGCGCGGCAACCGCGTCTCCGACGACGGTGACGCCGTGCGGCACTGGGCGGTAGCCGGCCACGGCATCGCCTACAAGTCGGCGCTCGATGTCGCCGACAATTTGCACGCCGGCCGGCTGACGGCGCTATGCCCGGAGTGGCGGGGCGAAGCGGCGCCGCTCAATCTGGTCTGCGCCGACCGTCGGCAGATCAACCCCGCGGTGCGCGAACTGCGTGAGTTTCTCGCCGCGCGCTGCGCAGCGACGGTCTTGCCGCGGGACGCCGCGGTTGATGTCGTCAATCGCCGGCCGTGATTCCTCTGCGGCGGGGAATGCCTCGAGCGAAAGGGCAACATCGTCACCCAGTGGTCGCTTAAAGGGGGAGATGAACGGTTACGGCACGTTGCCGCCCTGACCAGCGGGGAGGACCGGAATCGGCGTCTCTGGATGCAACAACCACCTCTCCCCTCCCACACGCACGAGATCGTCCGCTCGCCATCCAAGCGCTGCGAGTGCCTGCCGCACGGTCCGACTGTTCAGGATGGCTGGCAGAAACGTGGACGCGTTGACCACTGCCGCAGTTGTGTGACCAGCATCGCCTGATAGGCTGCGATCGCGACCAGTTGAGCGTCGTCGTACTGGGCGATGACCCTGCTCATCTCCGGATGGCTGTTGCGTCGCTTTCCATCACGGATGTCGATCATCTGGCGCAGCAAGTACCTGTAATGCTGACCGGCGATCACAGGGTAGAATTTTTCGCTGTTGCCGTCTCCGTTTGGCTGGTGGCATTGAACACATTCCTTGTCGTACAACACTTTGCCATAAGCAATCAGTTTGGTAGCATCGGGACCTTCATACTTGCCCGAATCACGCGGAACGCAGAGCGTTCCAATATACGCCGCGACGTCCGCCAGTGCCTGCGCACCAGCCAGTTTGCTGGCAAACGGATACATCGTCGGGTTGTCGCGCAATCCGGAGCGAATGTCGGCCAACTGCTTGATGATGACAGTCGGGTGCTGGCCCGCCAACTGGGGAATGCTGCCATGTGGATTGCCGACGCCCTGCGGCAGGTGGCAAGCCTCACAGTAAGTCTTGTAGTCCGCCTCGCCCGCCTTGGCATTCCCTTCGAGCCGCAAGGCCTTGTTCTTCTCGGGATTGTCCTGCATGTTCCACTTGTAGTTCTTGGACTCGATACCGGCGGGATTGGCCGCGGGTGCTCCGGCCAGTGCGCAGGCGGCGGCCAACGAAAGAGTGACAGCAACGGTCAATACCTTGTACATGGGGTCGTCTCCTCTCAGCAATCTTCTTATGAAGTCGCATTCCAGACGGCAAATGGACCCTGGGCAGTTTCCGCCATTACTGCCAGCGGGTCAAGGACCAGCCTTGTCCAACGTGGTATGAGCCGGAGCTTCTGCTGGCGCATCAAGTCATGGCGACGTATCGCCACATGCCACAACCAACTCGCCGAGCGTTTCGCTTCCTTCATCGCCCTCGCCGCATCCGTCATTTGGCTCGCTTGTATGTCAACACACTCCAGAGTTCTCCCAATCAGATCCAAGCTTGACGGCCATGCATCGGCCACCATACACTTTTGAGCCGCTTATACTCCAGTTCCTGGCACGGCGGTCGACAAGCGGCGGTTTGGCAAGCTGACTTCATCGACGATTTCCTTGAACTTTCGCGAGGCGCAGCCAGCCCATGAAATCCCTGCAGGAACTCTACCGTGTCGGTCTCGGCCCGTCGAGCAGCCACACCATGGGGCCACGTTTTGCCGCCATCGCGTTCAAGGCCGCCAACCCGATGGCGGCACGCCTGCGCGTCACGCTCTACGGTGCCCTGGCTGCCACCGGCCGCGGTCACCTCACTGATCTGGCGGTCAGCGTACCGTTCTTTCCGACACCGGTGGACATCGTCTGGCTGCCCGATCGATCCTTGCCTCTTCACCCCAATGGAATACAGTTCGAGGCGCTCGACGCTGTGGGCAGTGTCCTGACCAGACGCGTCGTTTACTCGGTGGGCGGCGGCGCGCTGCTCGACGAGAACGGTCAGCCCGACGGCGGCGACGAGGTTTATCCCCATGCCAGCATGCTGGAGGTTCTTGAACAGGCTGAACGCGAGGGACTGAGCATCTGGGAAATCGTCGAACGCCACGAAGGGCCGGCCATCTGGCGCTATCTGTGCCGCGTCTGGACGAGCATGCAGAAGACTATCGCGACCGGTTTGAACGCTGAAGGACGTCTGCCGGGGACGCTGAACGTGTCGCGCAAGGCTTCGGCCTATCACGCCCGCGCGCAGAGCCTCGCCGGCTACTTCGGCCAAACGGCCTTGCAGTTCGCCTACGCGCTGGCCGTATCGGAAGAGAATGCGGCCGGTGGCGAGGTGGTCACCGCGCCGACCTGCGGCGCCTGCGGCGTGCTCCCCGCGGTGCTGTTTTTCCTGCAAGGGCACGCGCACTTGTCGGACGAAAAGATTTGCCGCGCGCTGGCGACGGCCGGGATGATCGGCAACCTCGTCAAGCGCAACGCGTCGATTTCGGGGGCCGAAGTCGGCTGCCAGGGCGAAGTCGGAACCGCCTGTGCGATGGCGGCCGGCGCCGCGACTCAACTCCTGGGGGGGTCGGTGCGGCAGATCGAGTATGCGGCAGAGATGGGGCTGGAGCATCATCTCGGCCTGACCTGTGACCCGATTGGCGGCTATGTGCAGATTCCCTGCATCGAGCGCAACGCCGTCGCCGCCGTCCGCGCCGTCGACTGCGCTGCCTACGCCCTGCTTTCCGACGGCCACCACATCGTTTCCTTCGACGAGGTGGTCCGCACCATGTGGGAAACGGGCTGCGACATGAAGGCAAGTTATCGGGAGACCGCACGCGGCGGTCTGGCCAAGATCCACGCGCTACGCAAGAAAGGCGCCAGCAGCTTCAGCGGCATGGGTAGCTGAGCATCCGCGGCATCTGGGAGCACCGGCAGGGCAACTGCTCGGCCACCCGGACAACGGCATCTGCATCCAAACGCGGACGTGACGCGTAAGGTGGCTAGGTGGTCGCCCTCCGCAGGCGACCATCGGACAATGCCTATTTGCCCACGGAGGATTTCCCGATGAAACTGACTCACTCCCTACTCGCCGCCCTTCTGGCGACCGCCTTGACCACACCGGCACTGAGCGAAGAATCGCCAACGTTGTACAAACGCCTCGGAGGCTACGACGCTCTGGCGGCGGTGACCGACGATTTTCTCGGTCGACTATTGCCCGACCCAAAACTCGGTCGGTTTTTCGTCGGACACAGCAGCGACTCGCTCAATCGCATTCGCGGCGAGATCATCGACTTCTTGTGTGTGGTCAGTAAGGGACCCTGCTCCTACAGCGGTCGCGACATGAAAAAAGCCCACGGGGGACTGAAAATCACCGATGAGGACTGGGACATCTCGGTCAAGGCGTTGAGCACAACGCTCGACAAGTTCAAGGTACCCGCAGTCGAGCGAAAGGAAGTGCTGACGGCTGTTTCGGGGTTGAAGGGCGATATCGTCGGGCGCTGATCGCGCTCCAGGACGGCAACCGGCCATGGCGGGGACGAGCGGGGCGGTGGTGGTGACCGGGGGAACGGGTTACCTTGGTACGCGCCTGGTCGAGCAATTGCTGAAGCGCGGGCACCGGGTCAGACTGCTGGTGCGCCGCTTGGCAACCGGACGCGTTGCTCCCGGTGCCGAAACCGTGATCGGTAACGCGCTCGATAGCGAGTCGATCGCCACTGTCTTGCAGCCAGGCGACACCCTCGTCCACCTGGTCGGTACGCCGCACCCCAACCCGACCAAAGCGGCCGAATTCGAGGCCGTCGATCTTGCTTCGATCCGCGCCGCGGTCAGCGCTGCGTCGCGCCTGTCGGTAGCCCACCTGGTATACGTCAGCGTCGCACAGCCGGCGCCGGTAATGCGCGCCTATGTCGCCGCCCGGGCAGCCGGCGAGGCGGCGATCGCGCGTAGCGGCGTGCGTGCGACCATCCTGCGTCCCTGGTACGTCATCGGCCCAGGGCACCGCTGGCCGATCATGCTGGCACCACTCTATACCCTGGCGGCATGCGTTCCGCGCTGGCGTCCGACGGCCGGTCGCCTGGGACTCGTCACCCTGGAACAGATGACGCAGGCGCTGCTTCGTGCCGTCGAGGAGCCCCCGGCAACGACGTTGGCCATCGTCGAGGTGCCGGAAATCCGCCTTTCACGCTGAATCCAAAGTCTTGCACTCACCGCACAATTCCCAGTCACCCTCGTCGGCGCAGGATGGCCCCAGATACGCGCGCCTGTTCCTCGCGCTCTGGCCGGCGAATGGAGAAAACTCGGCGCTCCTCGGCTATCAGCAGCAATGGTTGTGGCCGAAGGGATCATCCCCCGTCCCGGCCGAGCGGCTGCACCTGACCCTGCACTTCATCGGCGCCATCGAGCGCCCGCGCCTCGAAGCCGTGAGCACCGGGCTGCAGGTGGCAATGACCCCTTTCGAGCTGCATCTGACGCAGCCTGCGATCTGGCCTCGCGGCCTCGCGGTGCTGCAGGCAAGCGCCGTCCCCGAGGCACTGAAGGAACTGCATTGCCGCCTTGGCGAAGCGCTGCAGGCACTGGCCCTGCCGGTCGAGTCGCGGCCTTTTCGCCCGCACGTGACGCTGGCCCGACGCGCTGCCGGAAGCATCGCGCCCGCCGCCGCGCCGGCACTGCTCTGGCAGATCGGCAGCTACGTGCTGGTCGAGTCCTTGCCGGGCGCCGCTGGTGGCTACCGGATCCGGCGCCGTTACCCCTATTTGCCTGCGGGACCAGCCGCCTGATGCCTCCGCACCACCTTTTGCCTCACAATTCGCGCTTCGCGAGCAGATTGCGGACATGCGCTCCGGCCCGGATCGCCAGGGCCTCGATGGTCAGCGATGGCGATTCGCCGCCGCCGCTGCTCGGGAACACACTCGCGTCGACAATGAATAGATTGCGCCAACGGTGGCTACGGCAGTCCTTGTCCACCACCGAATGACGCGCATCGCTCCCCATCCGGCAGGTGCCGAAAACATGCGTGGCGTTGAATGTATCGTAAGTGCCGAATTCCTCGAAGGGCTTTGCGGTCCCGGCCGCCTGCAGGATTTCCCGGCACTTGCCGGCCATGAACACCAGGCGACGCAGCTCGAGCTCGTCAATGCGGCTATGGATGCGCGCCAGCGCCAGGCCATGGGCGTCACGAGCGTGCGGGTCGAGGTCGATATAGGTGCCGTCGTTGGGTAGAAACTCACCGACGGACGCCACCGAGAGAACCCTGCCAAAACTGTTGCGCATGGCCGCACGATGCGCGCGCCCCCAGCCGCTGGCCACCCTGCGTGCATAGTTGATGGGTCCGGCCAAGTCCATTTCCGCCATGCCGACACTGAAGCGCACGCCGCCCGGAATACCGGGAATGGCATCCGGAGCGTTGAAATCCCAGCAAATGCCGTCCGACGGCACGCCGCGGTGGCTGCCCAGGGCGTCCGGATGCAAGGCGCTGCTGGCCCAGGCCAGGGTTTCCATGAAATGGCGGCCCACCTGACCGGACTCGTTGGCCAGGCCTTGCGGCGCATGGGCATTGGCGCTGGCCAGCAACAAGCGGGGTGTCTGCACCGCCCCGCAGGCGAGCACCAGCGCGCGCGGTCGCAGCGAGTGCTCGGTACCGTCGGCGTCGACCCAGCTGACCCTGGCGACGCGATCGCCATCTCCAGGCACGATGGCCGTGACATGACATCGCGCCAGCACCGTACAGCGTCCGCTGGCCTGCGCCTGGGCGACGAAGGTGACATCTGCGCTACCCTTGTCGGCGCGCGGGCAACCGCGGGCACATTGACCACAGTAGTTGCAGCCGGGCCGGCCCTGCCAGGGTTCGGAAAGGATTGCCAGAGAATTTGGCGACCAGCTCATGCCCAGCCTGGCGCAGGCGCTGCCGATGCGCTGGCTGGCGTAGCTATGCGCGTGGGGGGGCAGTGGATAGGCCCGGCTGCGCGGGCGATGGCGATCATGCAATGGGCCGGCAACGCCGATCAGGTACTCCGCCTCGACGTAGAAACGTTCCAGTTCGCCGTAGGCAATCGGCCAGTCGGCACCGACGCCGAAGCGGCTGGCCATGCGCATCGCCGCCGGATGGAGGCGGTGCGCTTCGCCGACGAAATGCAGGGTGCTGCCCCCCACGCCACGGACGTGCTGGTATTTCAATGCCCGCCGGGTGTCGCCGGCAGCCTGACCGAGATTATGGTTCCACGATCGCAGCTGCGCCCATTGTGGGTTCAGGGCCTGCATCTGCGCGAAGGTGTACGCGTGGCGGTATTCCTTCCCCTCCGGAAAGGCATGCTGCTCCCAGTCCGGCAGGTGCAGGCGGTTTTCACGGACCGGGTCATACCAGGGTCCGGACTCCAGTACCAGAACGCGTACGCCGCGACTGGCCAGAGCCCATGCGCAGGCTGCGCCGCCGGCGCCGGCGCCGACAATGACCACATCCGCGTGCATCAGCCGCTCTTCGGTGCTGCAGCCTGATCGGGAAAACCGATCGGCTGAGGCGGTCCGGCGTAGGTCAGTCCGGTCCAGGCACGGGCGTCGGCATAGGCATGGAACAGGGCATCATCGAGAGTCGCCTGGAAGAAAGTGCGGGGCGTCGAGCCTTCCGGGCTGGCGGCGGCGGCCGCAACGATGTCCACCCGCCGTGCTTCCGGCAGCGCGGCAAAGGTCGTCCCC
>NZ_JDSS02000015.1:80728-83543 GCF_000584955.1 Candidatus Accumulibacter vicinus | reverse complement strand
CTCGCGGGCGCGGGCCGCCAGCCAGCCCATGGCCGCCGCAGTCAAGCGGGCGTAGGCGGGTTCGCGGGCAATCGCGGCCGCCATCCGTTCGCCTACTCCGAGCGCCACTGCGCCCGGAAAATCCGTCTCGGCGGGCAGCAGCGTATCAATCCAGGCGCTCAGTTCATCCGGCCTCGATGCCGGAACCAGTGGGGTCTCGCGGCGCGGCCACCAGGTAAGGAGCGACAGCAGCAGCGAAGCCCCGGTCAGCGTCAACACTTGACGTCGAGTGAAGGGCATGGCATCTCCCTGGGCCATTTTTCAGAACAGGTGTCGGTTTTCTTTACACCAGTGGCAAAGCAATTTTCCAAGCTGTTGATACGATGACAAAAATATTTCCGGTATGAAATTTGCTTGTCGCATGGGGCGTACAGTTTCATTGTCGATCGACCCTGAAGGAGGGATTCCATGAATACCTTAGCATTGTGCAGCTCGCTCACGAGAAGATCCGCGTCTCTGGCCGCCATTCTGGCCCTTGGCCTGGTAGCCGCGCAACCTGCTGTCGCGGGGATTGGCAGTGGCTGGACACGCAGCTCGACCGTCACGGACAGTGTCGTCAATAACGGCGACGGCACCTGGACCTACAACTACACGGTGAACAATACCAGCAAGTCTGATGGCGGTCCTGACCGTGAACCCTTGATTGTCGACTGGGAGTTGCCCTGGTTCGGTGATGCCGGCATCAAGAACATCAAGTCACCGTCCGGCTGGAATTACAGCATCGAGACCATCGGCGTGACGAACTCCAGCACCGGATGGGCAGGCGTCGCTGCATGGCAGACGCCGGGCGACCCGTTCTTCGCGGGAGCCGGCAGCCCGTTCACGACCGTCACCGAGGTTCTGCACTGGTACAGCGACTGCTGGGTCGATGTCGGCACATCCGCACGCATCGCCAGCGCGGCAGCAATCGTGTCCTGCGAATCGATCTTGCAGGATGCCATCATGCCGGATGGCTCGCTTTCTGGCTTCAGCTTCGTTGCAGACTTTGATGCGGTTGCCGCACCCTACCAGGCGTCGTGGGCATTCCAACCGGTTCGCACAGGTGATCCCGCCTTCCCCTTGGGCGGGATTCCGAATTCGCCCAGAGTGAGTCTGGTTCCCGAGCCAGGCGCGCTAGGCCTGCTCGGTGCCGGTTTGCTCATTTTGCTGTTGGGTCGCCGCCGCCACGGCTGAACGCCGGAAGGACAGCGCAGCTCACGCCGAGGCACGTGTGTATAAAACGTGCCTCGGTTGCGGTATGGCTGCGGTATTCTTGGCGGCTACCGCCGCCGCCGGAATGCCAGCAGTCCGGCCAGACCTGCACCGACCAGGGTGCTGGTCAGCGGTGCGGGCACCGCCTGCGGCTCGGCGTAGATGAAGTCATCCATGACCACGGCGTCGTCCAGACCGGTATAGGTGCCGTCAATGCCGTGCGCGCCCGACACGATGCGCACACGCGAGACTCTCTCGCCGGAGTTGAACGAGACGCCCAGGAATGAGAATGAACCCTGGCTGTTGCGCCCGTCTGCAGTCGGGAAGACACCTTCCACCGGGAACAACCCCAGCGACGCACCGCTGGTGCCGAAAAACTCCAGTGACGCGCTTCCCGTGTAATCCACATCGGCGAAGACGACGCCCATGCCGCGCACCGTCGCCGCCAGCCCTGGGCTCCCGGGCACGGAGAAGGTCACATCGGTGATGTTGCTCCCCATGCTGGCGAACAACCTTATCGGGCTGAACGCATCGAACTCGGCCGGACCAAAGCCTGCTTCGTCGGAGAATTCGGAAGCGCTCACGCGAAAACCGGTCCCCGGCGTGGTGAATGTGGCCCCGCGAAGCCGGCCGGCTGGCTGAACGCCGGTGGTGCCATTGAAGAAATCCCCCGGAAATGCGTTCGGCGAACTGAACCCCAGAGGCACCGCATCCCAGTTGATCTCCCGCCGGCCTGTCGTACAGGGTCCCGGCGCACAGGCCCCAGGGGGATTGAGGACACCGCCCAGATCGCTCCGGAATGAATCGATGACCGCTTTGAAAGCGACATCTGCCGCGCCGCTGGTGGTCACTATTGAGCGGGTGACCGGCATCGCTTCAGCGAGAGGCGCCATCGAAATCGCCATCCCGGCCAGCAAGATTCTTGTCTTCGTCATATACAGACCTCCGTATGCCGTTATTTTGGCTTGTTCCTGACAATCGGGATGTGAACCACTCGACACCCCCCAGTATCGCCACCACCGATGCCCCGATGGTGATGGTCGGATAGGGGACCAGCAAGCACATAGCATGCCAAAATTCATTTTTACAATAAAACCAATGAGTTGAAATTGATCAACCGATTTTTTTGATGCACAGTGTAAAAATTTCCGACGTTATTACTACACAATCAACGAGGGCTATCGGGTTTTCCTGTTTTCGCCCCCACCCGTCTCCCAACAGGCGCAAGACAATACCTGCGTCGCTGACACCACTTCCACACGAATCTTGATCCAGATCATGTCTGCCCGTGCCGGTCCTGCCGTAACCTCGGACCATTGACCTGCGGGTGCGCTCATCCTGAGCTTATGACCACCGTGCCACGGGGGGCCGTGGCCAAATCTTTTTCGCATGACAACCAGAGGGAACGAAAGTGACACCGCCTGAGAGGAGCAAGCCGGGATACAGCCGCGAGCAGATTTCCGTCCTGACGATGAATACGCTGGCCTTTGCGGTGAATTTCGCCGTGTGGGTCATGTTTTCCGTCATCGGCATCAAGATCAAGGCCGAACTCAACCTCAACGAAACCGAGTTCGGCTTGCTGGTG
>NZ_JDSS02000015.1:58001-80353 GCF_000584955.1 Candidatus Accumulibacter vicinus | reverse complement strand
ACCGAGGTACCGACGCGTTTGAGCCAGGATTCGTCGTCGCGATTCCCACCTGGCTCTTGTCTTACGCCACCGAGTATTGGCAATACCTTGTGCTCGGCCTGTTCGTCGGCATGGCCGGTGGCTCGTTCGCCATCGGCATCGCGTACACTTCGGCCTGGTTCAGCAAGGAACGACAAGGCACGGCGATGGGCATCTTCGGCGCCGGCAACGCCGGTTCGTCGCTCACCAAGTTCATCGCTCCGATGCTGATTGCAGCTTCGGCGACCGGTTCGTGGCGGAACGTGCCCAAGGTGTACTCCATCGCCCTGCTGGTGATGGCGGTCCTGTTCTGGTTCTTCACCTACGAGGATCCGCTGCACCAGAAGGACGCGCAGAAAGACCGGCGGCGCCCCTCGCTTGGCGAGCAGCTGATGCCCCTGCTCGACCTGCGGGTCTGGCGTTTTGGGCTGGCCTACTACTTCGTCTTCGGCGCCTTCGTGGCGCTCGCGCTATGGCTGCCAAAGTACTACGTCGGCGAATATGGACTGCCGTTGGCGACGGCTGCTTTCCTGACGATCCTGTTCGACCTGCCTTCCGGGGCGATCCGCGCCCTCGGCGGTTGGGCATCCGACAAAGTGGGAGGCAACCAGGTCACCTGGTGGGTGCTCTGGATCAGCCTGGTGTCCCTGGTCATCCTCAGCTATCCGCCGACGACCATGGTCATTCACGGCATCAAGGGCGATGTCGCATTCAGCATCGAAGTGGGAATCGTGCTGTTCACGATCCTGATCTTCATCCTGGGTCTGGCCCAGGGTTTCGGAAAAGCCAGCGTGTACCGCAGCCTCGCCGACCACTATCCAACGAGCATGGGCGTGGTCGGCGGCATCGTCGGCGTCATCGGTGGTCTGGGCGGTTTCACCCTGCCGATCATGTTCGGTGTCGCCGCCGATGTGGTCGGGGTACGCAGCAGTTGCTTCATGCTCCTGGTCGGCGTCGTGGTGGTGACCATGATCTGGATCTGGCGGGCCGAAAGCAGCGAAAGGGACGAGATCCTCTTCCGACATGCCGAGGCGCGCGCCGAATTGCAGGACGCGGAGCTGCTGGAACATGCGCGCCGGCGACGGCATCTCCTGGTCGACTGGCGCCCCGACGACGACTCGTTCTGGGCGGCAAGCGGCCGGCGCATCGCCAATCGCAACCTAATGTTTTCGATGCCCGCCCTGCTGCTGGCATTCGCGGTGTGGGTCGTGTGGAGCGTGATCGTCGTCGAACTGCCGCATATCGGCTACCAGTTCAGCACCAACCAGCTCTTCTGGCTGGCGGCACTGCCAGGACTGTCGGGGGCCTTCTTTCGCGTGCTCTATTCATTCGTCGTACCGATCTTCGGCGGACGCAACTGGACGGTGTACAGCACCGCCCTGCTGATACTGCCAACCCTCTGGATCGGCTACGCGGTGCAGGACCCCGGAACCAACTATGCAGTGTTTGCAGTGATTGCCCTGCTGTGCGGTCTGGGAGCGGGCAATTTCTCGTCGAGCATGGCAAACATCAGCTTCTTCTACCCGAAACGCCTGCAAGGCACGGCGCTGGGACTGAATGCCGGGATCGGCAACCTGGGCGTCGGACTGGCGCAACTGATTGCTCCGGTGGCGGTCTACGGCGGGGCACTCCTGATTCTTGGCGGCAGCGCCCAGACCCACGTAGACCAGGGCGTCACGGCTCCGATCTGGGTCCAGAATGCCGGCTTCATCTGGGTGCCGTTCATTGTCCTCAGCACCGTCGCCGCCTGGTTCGGCATGGACAACATCGCCAGTGTGCGCGCCGGCTTCGCCGATCAGGTGGCGATCTTCAAGCACAAGCATCAATGGCTGATGAGCTGGCTCTATACCGGCACCTTCGGCTCGTTCATCGGCCTCGCTGCCGGTTTCCCGATGCTGCTCAATACCCAGTTCCCGGCATCCGATGCCTTCAAGCTGGCCTTCATCGGCCCGGTCCTGGCGGCGCTCGTACGCCCCATCGGCGGTTGGCTGGCCGATCGCAAAGGGGGTGCCCCGATCACCGTATGGTGCTTTGTCGTGATGGCCCTGGCCCCCCTGGCTGCGATCGGGTTCCTGCCCGGCGGCAGTGGCGAGGGCAACGTGCAGGGCTTTGTGCTGATGTTCCTGATCCTGTTCGTCGCCGCCGGCATCGGCAATGGCACGACCATCCGGATGATCCCGATCATCTTCCGCACCTTGCGCGAACGGAAGGTGATGCGCAATGACCAGGCTGCGCTCGAACAGGCGCAGCGCGAGGGCAGTACCGAGGGCGCCGCAGCGGTCGGCTTCAGTTCGGCAGTGGCGGCGTTCGGCGGCTTCTTCATTCCGATCGCGTACGGCACGTCCATCAAACTGATGGGTGGTCCGCAAGGGGCGCTGATATTCTTCAGCCTGTTCTACGTGAGCTGCGTCGCGGTTACCTGGTGGTGGTACGCGCGCCGGGACGCCGAGGTCGCATGTTAGCGCAGAGCGAGGGTGTCGTCAGCCCCAGGCCTGGCGGCAAAATGTCCGCCCGGTTCTCTTGACTCACATCAAGGAGCGACCTCGCTTCGCACAGTACCTTTTCTTCCGATACAGCGCCGCCTGATTCGTGCTGCACGACAGTCAACGGACCGGTAAGACTGCACACTCCCACCCCATTAAAATCGGAGCCTTTATGCAAAGCACCCACCCCGCCGCGCCCGTGCGCACGAGTTCGGCCGACGTCATCGACTGGCGACCCGAGGACGACGCATTCTGGGAGAGCACCGGCAAGAAGATCGCCTACCGCAACCTCTGGATTTCGGTACCGGCACTGCTCTGCGGCTTCGCCGTCTGGGGCATGTGGGGCATCATCACCGTACAGATGCTCAACCTCGGGTTCCCCTTCACTCAGGCCGAGCTGTTCACGCTGACTGCGATTGCGGGCATTGCCGGGGCGACGATGCGCATCCCGGCGTCGTTCCTGATCCGCCTGGCCGGCGGGCGCAACACCATCTTCCTGACTACGGCGATGCTCCTGTCGCCGGCGATCGGCACCGGCATTGCCCTGCAGCACAAGGACTGGCCGCTGTGGGCGTTTCAGCTGATGGCGCTATGGTCGGGCGTCGGCGGTGGCAACTTCGCGAGTTCGATGTCCAACATCAGCACCTTTTTCCCGAAGCGGCTGCAGGGTACCGCCTTGGGCCTGAACGCCGGGCTCGGCAACTTCGGGGTGACGACGATGCAGATCGTCATTCCGCTGGCGATGACCGTTGGCCTGTTCGGCACCCTCGCTGGCGAGCCGATGACACTGATGAAAGACAGCGGCTGGATCTTCGGCAAGATCGTCGCGGGTACGCCGACCTGGATCCAGAACGCCGGCTTCGCCTGGGTGCTCTCGCTCGTCCCCTTGTCGGCGCTGTGCTGGTTCGGCATGAACAACCTGAAGACGGTTTCGCCAGACACCGGCACTCCGATCGCCGCATTCGCCAAGATCATCTACCTGTACTCGCTGGCATTCGTGCCGGCCATCGCCATCCTGTACCTGTACCTGCCCGCACCGACCGGCCTGGGCCTGATCAGCATGTGGGTCGCCGTGCCGCTCGACGTGATCAGCGCCCTGCTGGTGATGCGGCTCGCGGCCTTCGGAACGATGAAGGAGAACGTCGCCAAGCAGTTCAAGATCTTCGGAGACAAGCACACCTGGTCAATGACGCTGCTGTACATCGTGACCTTCGGCTCGTTCATCGGCTTCTCGATGGCGCTGCCGCTGTCGATCACGGTGATCTTCGGGATCAGTCACGTGCCCGATGCCAACGGCGTGCTGCAGCACACCCTGAAGAATCCGAATGCGCCCTCGGCATTCACCTATGCCTGGATCGGCCCCTTCGTCGGCGCAGCGATCCGGCCGGTGGGTGGCTGGATTTCCGACAAGCTGGGCGGTTCGATCGTCACCCAGGTGATCTCCGCGGTCATGGTCGTCGCCTCGATCGCAGTGGGCTACGTGATGATGCAGGCCTACGCCTCGGCCACGCCGGAACAGTATTTCCCCGCCTTTCTCGGCCTGTTCATCGTGCTCTTCGCCGCCAGCGGCATCGGCAACGGCTCGACTTTCCGCACCATCGGGGTGATTTTCGACCGCCAACAGGCCGGCCCCGTCCTCGGCTGGACCTCGGCCATCGCCGCCTATGGCGCGTTCATCGCGCCGGTGGTGATCGGTCAACAAATCAAGGCCGGTACGCCAGAGATTGCCATGTACGGTTTCGCTGCTTTTTACGCCTTGTGTCTGGTGCTCAACTGGTGGTTCTACCTGCGTGCGAATGCGTACGTAAAGAATCCCTGACCGCCCAGAGACCCCCTGCCCAAGTTCCCGAGGAATTCGCATGAGCCATTTTCTAGATCGACTGAGCTACTTTTCCGCACCGAAAGAAGCCTTTTCCAATGACCACGGCATGGTCACCGGCGAGGACCGCACCTGGGAAGATGCCTACCGCAATCGCTGGGCGCACGACAAGGTCGTGCGCTCGACGCACGGCGTCAATTGCACGGGTTCGTGCTCGTGGAAGATCTACGTCAAGGGCGGCATCGTCACCTGGGAAACCCAGCAGACCGACTATCCGCGCACGCGCTGGGACATGCCCAACCATGAGCCACGCGGCTGTGCGCGCGGCGCAAGCTATAGCTGGTACCTGTATAGCGCCAATCGTGTCAAGCACCCGATGGTACGCGGGCGCCTGCTCAAGAGCTGGCGCGCAGCGCGCCTGGAACATGATCCCGTGGCGGCCTGGGCGTCGATCGTCGAATCCGACAGCAAGCGCCGCGACTACCAGAGCGTGCGTGGTCTCGGCGGCTTCGTCCGTTCGAGCTGGGACGAGGTCAACGAAATCGTTGCCGCAGCGAACGTCTACACGATCAAGAAATACGGCCCCGACCGGGTGATCGGATTCTCGCCGATTCCCGCCATGTCGATGGTCAGCTATGCAGCCGGCAGCCGCTATCTGAGCCTGATCGGCGGGGTATGCATGAGCTTCTACGACTGGTACTGCGACCTGCCGCCGTCCAGCCCGCAGATCTGGGGCGAGCAGACCGACGTTCCCGAGTCCGCCGACTGGTACAACTCCACGTTCATCATCGCCTGGGGTTCGAATGTGCCGCAGACGCGCACACCCGACGCCCACTTCTTCACCGAAGTGCGCTACAAGGGCGCCAAGACCGTCGCCGTCACGCCCGACTATTCCGAGGTCGCCAAGCTCGCCGATCTGTGGATGCACCCAAAACAGGGCACCGATGCCGCGGTGGCGATGGCGATGGGGCATGTGATCCTGAAGGAATTCTATTTCGACAAGCGCAGCGAGTACTTCGACGACTACGCCCGCCGCTACACCGACCTGCCGCTGCTGGTGATGCTCAAGGAGCATGCCGGTGCCGGCGGCGAGCCACTGCTGGTGCCGGATCGGTATGTGCGCGCCTCCGATTTCGACGGCAAATTCAGTCAGGACAACAATCCCGAATGGAAAACCGTGGCCATCGACGAAACCGGCAAGGTGGTCTTGCCGAACGGTTCGATCGGTTTCCGCTGGGGCGCTGAAGGACGCGCCGACCAAGGCAAGTGGAACCTCGAAGCCCGCGAGGCCGTCGCCGCCGGCAAGGTCAGGCTCAAGCTATCGCTGCTCGAAGGAGCCGCATCGGCACCGCAGACGGCGCGGGTCGGTTTCCCGTATTTCGGCGGCATCGAGAGCGAACACTTCCCCAACAATGCGCAAAGCGACGTGCTGGTGCGTACGGTGCCGGTACAGCGCCTCACGCTGGTCAGCGATGCTGGCCCGCGCGAGGTACTGGTGGCGACGGTATTCGACCTGCAGGTCGCCCACTATGGCGTTGCGCGTGGCCTGCCCGGCGAACAGGCGGCGTCGAGCTTCGATGACAACACGCCCTACACGCCGGCATGGCAGGAGAGCATCACCGGCGTGCCGCGCGACCAGATCATCACCGTTGCCCGCCAGTTCGCGGACAACGCCGACAAGACGCACGGCAAGTCGATGGTCATCATCGGCGCAGCGATGAACCACTGGTACCACAGCGACATGAACTACCGCGGGGTCATCAACATGCTGATGATGTGTGGCTGCATCGGCCAGAGCGGTGGCGGCTGGGCGCATTACGTCGGCCAGGAGAAGCTGCGTCCGCAGACCGGCTGGACGGCACTGGCCTTCGCGCTCGACTGGATTCGGCCACCCCGCCAGATGAACTCCACCAGCTTCTTCTACGCGCATACCGATCAGTGGCGTTACGAAAAGCTCGACCTCGCAGAAGTGCTCTCGCCCTTGGCCGACAAGGCCCAGTACGCCGGCAGCATGATCGATTACAACGTGCGCGCCGAACGCATGGGCTGGCTGCCTTCGGCGCCGCAACTGCAGACGCATCCCATGCAGGTCGTGCGCGACGCGCAGGCAGCGGGCCTGGAAGCCAGGGAGTATGTGCGCAAGGCGCTCAAGGATGGTTCGCTGAAAATGAGCTGCAGCGATCCCGATCACCCCAGCAACTGGCCACGCAACCTGTTCGTCTGGCGCTCGAACCTGCTCGGCTCGTCGGGCAAGGGGCACGAGTACTTCCTCAAACACCTGCTCGGGACCAGCAACGGCGTGCAGGGCAAGGATCTGGGCGCTGAAATCGACGACCCCCAGGCGCTGCGCGCCGCCCCGCAAGAGGGTCCGGCCGCCTTGGGGCGGCCCGGCGCCAGCCGGAACGCAAAACCGAGCGAAGTCGTCTGGCACGAAAAAGGGCCGGAAGGCAAGCTCGACCTCCTGGTGACGCTCGATTTTCGCATGAGTACCACCTGCCTCTACTCGGACATCGTTCTGCCGACGGCCACCTGGTACGAAAAGAACGACCTCAACACCAGCGACATGCACCCCTTCATCCATCCGCTCTCGGCGGCGGTCGACCCGGCCTGGCAGTCGCGCAGCGACTGGGAAATCTACAAGGGCTTTGCCAGGAAATTCAGCGAAGTATGTGTCGGCCACCTCGGAGTCGAACGGGAAGTCGTGCTCACCCCGATGATGCACGATACGGCCGGCGAGCTGGCACAGCCGCTGGATGTCAAGGACTGGAAACGCGGCGAGGTCGAACTGATTCCCGGCAAGACCGCGCCACAGGTGCAGGTGGTCGAACGCGACTACCCGAACGTCTACAAGCGCTTTACCGCCCTCGGCCCACTGATGGGCAAGCTCGGCAATGGCGGCAAGGGAATCGGCTGGAACACGCAGGACGAGGTGAAGCAACTCGGCGAACTCAGCGGCTTGGTTCAGTCCGAAGGCGCTTCCTGCGGCATGCCGAACATCGACACGGATATCGACGCCTGCGAAGTGATTCTGCAGCTCGCACCGGAAACCAACGGTCATGTGGCGGTCAAGGCCTGGAAAGCGCTCGGCAAGCAGACCGGACTCGATCATACGCATCTCGCGCTGTACCGCGAGGACGAGAAGATTCGTTATCGCGACATCCAGGCACAACCGCGCAAGATCATCAGCTCTCCGACCTGGAGTGGCATCGAAAGCGAGACGGTTTCCTACAATGCCGGCTACACCAACGTCCACGAACTGATCCCCTGGCGCACGCTGACCGGGCGCCAGCAGTTCTACCTCGATCACCCCTGGATGATCGCTTTCGGTGAAGGGTTCTCGAGCTATCGCCCACCGGTCGATCTGAAGACCACCGCCGGCATTCATGGCCGCAGGCGCAATGGCAACCCGGAGATCCTGCTCAACTTCATTACGCCGCACCAGAAATGGGGGATTCACTCGACCTATACCGACAACCTGATGATGCTGACGCTGAGCCGTGGCGGCCCGATCATCTGGTTGAGCGAGGATGACGCCAGGAGCGCCGGCATCGTCGATAACGACTGGGTCGAGCTCTTCAACGTCAATGGCGCCATCGCCGCGCGGGCGGTGGTCAGTCAGCGGGTCAACCCGGGCATGGTGATGATGTACCACGCCCAGGAAAAGATCGTGAACACCCCCGGGGCCGAAATTACTGGCGTACGTGGCGGCATTCACAACTCGGTGACACGCATCGTTCTCAAACCGACGCACATGATCGGTGGTTACGCTCAGTTCTCGTACGGCTTCAACTATTACGGGACCATCGGCACCAACCGTGACGAGTTCGTCGTGGTGCGCAAGATGAACAAGGTCGACTGGCTCGACACGCCGGTTGGCAGCGAACGTATCGCGCTCGTACAGGCACAAGGAGAAAACGCATGAAAGTCCGCGCACAGATCGGCATGGTGCTCAACCTCGACAAGTGCATCGGTTGTCACACCTGTTCTGTCACCTGCAAGAACGTCTGGACCAGTCGCCCGGGAATGGAGTACGCCTGGTTCAACAACGTCGAAACCAAGCCCGGCATTGGTTACCCCAAGGAATGGGAGAACCAGGACAAGTGGAACGGCGGCTGGATGCGCAAGGCGAATGGCTCGATCGAGCCGCGCCAGGGTGGCAAGTGGAAGCTCTTGATGAAGATCTTCGCCAATCCCAACCTGCCGGAGATCGACGACTACTACGAGCCCTTCACCTTCGACTACGACCACCTGCAAAGCGCACCGGAGATGAAGGCCAGCCCGACGGCGCGGCCGCGCAGCCTGATCACCGGCATGCAGATGGACAAGATCGTCTGGGGACCGAACTGGGAAGAGATCCTTGGCGGCGAGTTCAGCAAGCGCAGCGCCGACAAGAACTTCGACGGTTTCGAGGCCGCGCAGAAAGCGATGGTGGGTGAATTCGAGAACACCTTCATGATGTATCTGCCGCGGCTTTGCGAGCATTGCCTGAATCCGGCGTGTGTGGCGAGTTGCCCGTCGGGTTCGATCTACAAGCGCGAGGAAGACGGCATCGTCCTGATCGATCAGGACAAGTGCCGCGGCTGGCGCATGTGCGTCAGCGGCTGCCCGTACAAGAAGATCTACTACAACTGGAAGAGCGGCAAGGCCGAGAAGTGCATCTTCTGCTACCCGCGTATCGAATCCGGGCAACCGACGGTCTGTTCGGAAACCTGCGTCGGCCGCATCCGCTATCTGGGCGTCCTGCTGTATGACGCCGACCGGATCGAGGAAGCCGCCGCAGTCGAACACGATCGCAACCTCTACCCGGCGCAGCTGCAGGTCTTCCTCGACCCGAACAATCCCCAGGTCATCGAGCAGGCGCGCCGCGACGGCATTCCCGATGCCTGGATGGACGCTGCACGCAAGAGCCCGGTCTACAAGATGGCCATCGACTGGAAGGTCGCCCTGCCGCTGCATCCCGAATACCGCACGCTACCGATGGTCTGGTACGTGCCGCCGCTGTCGCCAATCGCCGCTGCCACCCATGCTGGTCACCTGGGGAGCAACGGCGAGATCCCCGACGTCAAGCAACTGCGCATCCCGGTCAAGTATCTGGCCAACCTGCTGACCGCCGGCGATACGACACCAGTGGTGCGGGCGCTCGAACGAATGCTGGCGATGCGTGCGTATCAGCGCGCAAAACATGTCGAAGGCCGCACCAACCTGGACGTGCTCAAGCAGGTTCAGATGACCCAGGCGGAAGTCGAAGAGATGTATCAGGTGATGGCCATCGCCAACTACGAAGACCGCTTCGTGATCCCGACCAGCCACCGCGAGTATGCCGAGAACACTTTCAACGTGCGGGGCGGCTGTGGCTTCTCGTTCGGCAACGGCTGCTCCGAAGGAATCGGCGAGATGAGCCTGTTCGGTAGCGAGAAGAAGCGAACGATTCCCATCAAGGCGGAGGTCTGAGCGATGTTTTCGCCGAAAATCCCGGCCATGGCGATGACCCTGCGGGTGCTGGCGCGGTTGCTGAGCTATCCCGATGCCGACCTGCGCCAGCACCTGAGCGTCATGCGCGACGCACTGCATGATGAACGGGCGCTCTCTTCGACGCGCCTGGCCGAACTCGACGCCCTGATCGCCAGCATTGATCGCCAGACCGACATCGATGCCGAAGCCGATTACGTCCAGCTCTTCGACAGCGGGCGCCGCACCTCGCTGCATCTCTTTGAACATGTGCACGGCGATTCGCGCGAGCGCGGCCCGGCGATGATCGACCTGGCGCAGACCTTTGAACAGGCCGGCCTGTACCTGACGGAAGGAACGCTGCCCGATTACCTGCCGGTGGTGCTCGAGTACGCCTCGACACAACCGCCACGCGAAGCGCGCGCCTTCCTCAACGAGATGGAGGAGATCCTGAACGTCATCTTCCATGCCCTGCTCAAGCGCAACAGCCGCTACGCCAGCGCCCTGGGCGCCCTGCTCGAACTGGCGGGTGGCAAGGCAAGACCGGTCAGCATTCCCGACGACGAGCCGATCGACGACACCTGGGCCGAGCCCGCCGCCTTCGACGGTTGCGCCGCACGCGGCCAGCAACGAACCCACACGACGCAGCCGATCCATATCGTCCGCCCCACCTCCACCCAAGGAGTGCGCACATGAACACCCTGCAAGCCTACGCTCACAACTTTTTCTTCAACGTCTATCCGTACCTGTGCCTGGCCGTTTTCCTGATGGGCAGCCTGGCGCGCTTCGACCGCGACCAGTACACCTGGAAGAGCGATTCATCGCAAATGCTGCGCGCCGGAACGCTGCGCTGGGGCAGCAACCTCTTCCACATCGGCATCCTGTTCCTGCTGATGGGCCATACCGTCGGCCTGCTGACGCCGCATTGGCTCTACGAGCCGTTCATTTCGCCGGAGCGCAAGCAGGTGGTGGCGGTGGTGGCCGGCGGCATCGCCGGCGTGATCTGCTTCATCGGGCTGACCCTGCTCCTGCATCGGCGCCTGTCCGACCCGCGCATCCGTCTCACCAGCCACCGCACCGACCTCGCGATCCTGATCATCCTGTGGGTGCAACTGACCATCGGGCTGATCACGCTACCCTACTCTTTCGGGCACGAGGACGCCAGCGTGATGCTCGCGCTGTCCGACTGGGCGCAGCGCATCGTCACCTTCCGGCCAGACGCCGCCGGTCTCGTCGCGCTGGCCTGGCCGTACAAGATCCACCTGGTGCTCGGAATGACGATTTTCCTGCTGCTGCCGTTCAGCCGGCTGGTGCATGTATGGAGCGGCTTTGCGTCGCTTGCCTACGTCTTCCGCCCCTATCAGTTGGTGCGATCCCGCCGGCTGAATCTGCCAGGCGGCCACAACACGCCACCCGCCCGCAACTAGAGGAGAGTGGACATGGTCCCTGCCACGGCCCTTTTCGAGGTTTCCGACACGGTGGCCGCCAGCGCGCGCGTCAACGGCGTAGCGCTGCATGCGGACGGTGAATTGCTCGACCCAGCCACCCTGCGCCAGCGCGCTTGCACCGAGCTGTTGCGACAGGCAGCGCAGACAGCAGGACTGCTGGAGCCAGGCGATCGGGCCACTTCCGACGGCGTGCTCAGCGAAGCCGCCGCGAACGCCATCGAAGCGCTGCTCGAACGCACCCTGAAGGTGCCCGATCCGTCCGAAGACGAGTGTCGTCGCCACTACGCAGCGCACGAAAGCGCTTACCGGACCGGCGAACGGGTTCGCCTTCGCCACATCCTCTTTGCCGTAACGCCGGGCGTGCATCTCCCTGCCCTGCGCCAGCGCGCAGAAGCGACCCTGCTCGACGTGCGCAGCCACGATGATCAGGAAGTTGACCGTTTCACCGAAGCTGCACGGACCCTCTCCAACTGTCCGAGCGCTGCCGAGGGCGGTGATCTCGGATGGCTGACCGCGGCCGATTGCGCTCCGGAGGTCGCCCGCGAAGTGTTTGGCCATGCCGAGGTGGGTGTCCTACCTCGCCTGGTACGCAGCCGCTTCGGTCTGCATGTGATCGAGGTGGTCGAACGGATGCCCGGTGTCACACAGCCCTTTGCAACGGTCCGTGCAACGGTGGCCCAGTCGTTGCGTCAACACACCTACGTGACCGCGCTGCGCCAGTATCTGAACGGACTGGCCAGGGCAGCCGTGCTGACAGGGGTTGACCTGAATTAGCAGCTTGATCTGCATCAAGGACAGCGCACGATAGAAATTTGAGACTATCGGCTTCCGACAACTATCTAGAAGGGGAGGAAATGAGAACGATTCAATCCATTGCCGGGCTATTTGCCGTCACCGCCTTGACCTTGACCATGAGCAGCGCATTTGCCCAGGAAGGCAAGAAGAGCGTTACTCCGGCCGAAGTCAAATACCAGGCAGCCGGCTCGCCGCTGGCCAGCGAGCCGATGCATCAGAGCATCGATCCCAAGGCCCCAGCGATGACCAAAGCCGAGTTCGACAAGGCGAGGCAGGTTTACTTCGAGCGCTGTGCCGGTTGCCATGGCGTTCTGCGTAAGGGCGCCACCGGCAAGGCATTGACCCCGGACAAGACGCTGGCCAGCGGTACCGACTACCTGAAGGTGTTCATCAAATACGGTTCGCCGGCCGGCATGCCGAACTGGGGGACCTCGGGCGAACTCAGCGACGAGGAAGTCGACCTGATGGCGCGCTACATCCAGCAGGAGCCACCGACTCCGCCCGAATTCTCGATGGCCGACATGAAGAAGACCTGGAAGGTCCTCGTGCCGCCCGAGAAGCGTCCAACCAAGAAGATGAACAACTACAACCTCGACAACATCTTCTCGACGACATTGCGTGATTCCGGAGAAGTGGCACTGATCGACGGCGACACCAAGAAGATCATCAACATTGTCAAGACCGGTTACGCCGTGCACATTTCGCGCATGTCAGCCTCCGGCCGCTACCTCTACGTCATTGGCCGCGATGCACGCCTCAACCTCATCGACCTCTGGATGGAGAAACCGGACAATGTCGCCGAACTCAAGATCGGTCTCGAGGCCCGCTCGGTAGATACGTCCAAATTCAAGGGCTACGAGGACAAGCTGGCGATTGCCGGTTCGTATTGGCCACCGCAGTACGTGATCATGAAGGGTGACACCCTCGAACCGCTGAGAATCGCCGCCACGCGCGGGATGACCGTGGACACCCAGGAGTTCCACCCTGAGCCTCGCGTCGCCTCCATCGTCGCCTCACACTACAAGCCCGAGTTCATCGTCAATGTCAAGGAAACCGGCAAGATCCTGCTGGTCGACTACAGCGACCTCAAGGCATTGAAGACGACCGAGATCGACGCTGCCCGCTTCCTGCACGACGGCGGCTGGGACATGTCGAAGCGCTACTTCATGGTCGCCGCCAACCAGTCGAACAAGATCGCGGCAGTCGATGCCAAGGAAGGCAAGCTCGCAGCGCTGATCGAGGTCGGCAAGATTCCGCACCCAGGTCGCGGCGCCACCTTCGTCGATCCAAAGTTCGGCCCAATCTGGGCAACCAGCCACCTCGGCGACGAGACCATCAGCCTGATCGGCACCGATCCGGTCAAACATCCGAAGGAAGCCTGGAAAGTCGTACGCACGCTGAAGGGACAGGGCGGCGGTTCACTCTTCCTGAAGACGCATCCGAAGTCGACCAACCTCTATGTCGACACGCCGCTCAATCCCGATGCGGCGGTCAGCCAGTCGGTTGCCGTCTTCGACATCAAGAACCTCGACAAACCGTACAAGGTTCTGCCGATCGCCGAATGGGCCGGCCTCGGTGAAGGGGCCAAGCGCGTCGTCCAGCCGGAATACAACAAGGCGGGCGACGAAGTCTGGTTCTCGGTGTGGAGCGCGAAGAACCAGGAATCGGCACTGGTCGTGGTTGACGACAAGACCCTGAAGCTCAAGACGGTGATCAAGGACAAGCAACTGATCACGCCGACGGGACACTTCAACGTGTACAACACGCAGCACGACGTCTACTGAGGAAGGCAATGGCAACCGGGCACGCGCCTCTGCGCGCCGCCCGGTTGTGCAGGCGCGGGCGGGCTGTCCAGGCCCGCCTCGCTGACCATCCGGGCGTTTCAACCCCTTCATCCAACGGAGTTACAAGCATGAAAGCGATCCCCCTGTGCCTGCTGCTGGCTGCTGCCGGCGTGATGTCTGCTGGCGCCGTCCAGGCTGATGAAGCCCTGGCAAAAGCCAAAAATTGCCTGGCGTGTCACGCCACAGACAAGAAGGTTGTCGGTCCGTCCTACAAGGATGTGGCAAAAAAGTACACGGCCAAGGACGAAGCCATGCTCGCCGAGAAGGTGATCAAGGGCAGCAAGGGCGTCTGGGGCCCGGTGCCGATGCCGCCGAATGCTACCGTCACGCCTGACGAGGCGAACAAACTGGTAAAGTGGATCCTCAGCATGAAGTGATCGCCGCATCAACGAGAAAACCGGTTGCCCTTGGCACCCAGCTTCGCCCGATCGCTCGAGCGTCCCGCCTTCCAGTGGGCGATGGCAAGCGTCGCAGTGAGCTGGGGGACTCGGTATGATCCGGCCGATCCACCTTCTTCAGGGTATGCCCATCATGCCCCCCTCCTGACCCTCTTGTCGGGTGTTGGCCGGCTTGGCGCTACGATTTCGGCGTGGGCTTATTCATCCCGTCCGAATGGATACGGGAACGATCTCGTTTCGTTCTCGGCATCCGGCATTTCGTCGATCGAGATTACCAACCCCTTCGATGGATGGTTGTTCGCCATCGACGATCTGAAGTTCGGCGTTCCAGAACCAGGATCGTTGGCCCTTCTGGGCCTGGCCCTGCCGGGATCGCCGGTTCACGCAAGCGCAAGGCCGTTTGAGCTGTTTCCGCCCATGTCGCCCCGGTCTTGTACCGGGTTTTTTGTTTTGTGTGCCGGGAACTGGCCCTGCACGCGAAACGCTCAGGCGGTCACCTCACGCTGCCTCCGGCACACCTTGACCGCTTCGTGGCTCGGCCCGCAAGAGGCAAACCAGATCGGGCAGGCAGCGGCCTGCTCCAGCCGGTCGAGCAGCGACGCCGCTACAGTCAGCATGCGCGCCTGATAGACCGGACGTACCCGGAAGAGCAGGTCCGTCAGCGCTGCCTGGTGTGCCAGGTCTTCTCTGGCGCTGCACGGCAGGCGTGTCACGCGCCCGGCCGGCGCCAGCCAGCCGGCAGCCCTGCTCTCTTCTCCGGGCACGGTCGTCTCGTAGGCCTCGCACCAGCGCAGCCCGGGCACATGCCGGAAAGCATCGAGGTGACTGACCAACAGGCCGTCGAGACGTCCGCTGGCAGCCAGGGCGTAGCGCAGGAGCACGCCGTCCGGGTGGCCGCGCCGGAAGCGGCCCTGCCAGCCCTGGTCGCTGTTATGCGGTTCCGGGAGAACGTCCAGTCCGGCGTCGGCCGTCGGGAACGGACCCGCTCCGTGCCGCGTGAGATAGGCGCGCAGGACCCCGAGGTGCTCGACCCGGGCAGGGCAGCCGTAGTCTGCCGCGACCGCTTCGACGGCGCGCGGGTGGATGCTGCTCCAGGTGGTGTGCGGATGAAATCCCCGCCATTCATCGAGGAGAACGCCCTGTGCCCCCTCAAACAAGACCGTCCCGGGGCGCGCCAGGCGCGCAGCGATTGTTTCTGCCGACGATGGGGGAACATCCCGCAACAGGTTCTGGATATTTTCCAGCCAGGCTTCGGCAAGCTGCGCGTCGGCGAGCAAACGATACTCGGCCGCAATTGCTGCGGCATTTGCGGCCACCTCGCCCAGGGCAGCGAACGCGGGCAGGAGATCGCAGCGAATTGCCTGCAGTTTCTGCATCGCCAGCGCGGGTCGGGCCAGATCGCCGTAATGCAGCGTGTGCTCAGGGTGAGCGAGCGCATGGCGAACGGTTTCGCCGACCCCGACGCCGCAGCTTCCGTGCGCCGCGGCGCCACGCGCCAGCTCGCGCAGACGACCGGCGGCCTGATGGAACGGCGTATTGACCCGACAGCGCCGATCGATGAACAGGCGCTCCAGGCCATCATCGACGCCTATCGACTGCAGCCGGGAATGCTCGACCAGAAGCGCGCCGGGATGGACGACCACCGGATAGGCGAGAACGGTCGCCACGCCCGGCACCAGCGTCCCGGCGGCGAATTGCGAGAAGGTATGCTGCCGGCCGTCGGGCAGAACGACGTTGTGTCCGGCCTGCGCACCGCCGTTAAAACGGACAACCGTGTGTACCTGCCATCGCCGGCAGAGCGCGTCGGTGAACACGCCCTTGCCACAATCGCCGAAACCCAGACCGAGCAGGGAGACCAGGCGGGGCATGCGCACAGGCCCTCCTCTTCAGGAAAACAGGCGCTTCCACCAATCGGGTTTGCCGATCGCGGTCGAAGTCGGATGCGTGTGGATGCGCTTCGGCGCGTCCGGGTCGATGAGATCAGCATAAGGCTGCAGCGCGCGGACGGTGGCGGCAATGCGATCACGCGGGGTGCCGTTGGCGTGCAGGACATCGGCGAGCGCGTCGACGCCGCTGAGGGCGCCCTCGGTCAGACCGACGATCGCTGCCGCGACCGTGCAGGTGTCCACATGGGATTCCATGCAGATCACCTGGTCGCCGAGCACCTCGCGCCAGCGCGCTTCACAGTTTTGACGGCGTTGCCGATCCGGAATCAGGAAGAAGAGATGCCAGGATTCGGCGGCAGCGGCGACGACCTCCTCGAGCGCAATGTCTTCGTCGAGCCTCTCGCCGATCAGGGCTTCGATCTGATGGCGAGAAACGACCGGATAGGGATGTTCATCGCCGGTCATGAACAGATAGCCACGTTTTCTGCGCTTCACCCAGCAGTCGAGGTCGGTGTGTTGCGCGAGTACGTAGAAAGCCAGCTCGTAACTCTCGCTATTCGAGCCACCGCCTCCCCCTTCGAGGTAACTCCAGGTGAGCCACTGGTCGATCAGTTCCGCAGTGGTTTCGAACTGCCCGACCTGCAGCGGCGCGCCATCCGAGGTGGCATCGCCAATCGCCATGAACATCACCTGCGGGTCGGGAACCCGGCAATCGGTCAGCAACTTCATGAAAGTCGGCAGATCGCGGCGCGCGAGGAATTCGGGAATATTTCCCATCGAGCCGGTGACATCGAGCGCAAAGACGATGCCGAGCGAATTCGGATGTTCGGCGCTGTCGCGCGCTTCGCGAACCAACAGGCCCCTGGGGTCCATCAAGGCGTGACAGCCCCGTTGTTTGAAGACCTCGGCGCGTGACAGCGCCGCCCGATCCGTGGTCAGCGCCGCATGCGCGCTGTGCGAATAACTACCGTAGCCCATGATGTTCTCCTAGCGGCAAGTCGCCGAAATGGGGTTGAAAGGGATGAATTTCGGCGGCCCGAAGGCGGCGCGAGCGGCCGCGACCAGCGCCTGGTCAAGCCCGCGCGCGCCGACCTCGGCACACCAGGCGGCGTCTTCGCTGCTGCGCTCCAGCAAATCCACCAGGGGAGGAGGCGTACTGCGCCCGCAGGTGGGCAGCGCGTCGCCTCCGGACAAGAGTGCGCGCAGGGTCCACGCCGATTGCCGCAGATCGCGGGCCATCGCTGCGCCATCCGCGTCAGGCATGGCGTGCGACCAGCCGACGAGGTGCACGCCGTGATCGCGCGGGTGGACGAGCCAGTGCTCGGGCCTCAGCTCGCCGTGCGTCCAGCCGCTGTCGTGCGCAAATGCCAGCACTTCGAGGACTCGCCGCCAGATCCAGACAGCGTGCCGTGGATCGATTCCGTTTGCTGCGTAATGCAAAACCTGCGCCAGGCTACCCCAGTATCCGGAGGGATGGCGGAGCAGCAGCCCTTCCTGCTCGTTTCCGCCGGCCGTTTCGCCGACACCGCTGGCAATCGGTTGCGGAACCCTTTGCGAAAAGTACGCCGCCTCTGCCAGCCGACTCGCCTGCAGGGCGCGCAGGATCGCGGCCTCGGCGGCAAGCACGCCGGGTTTCGTACCGGCGTGCGCCAGTTTGACGATCACCCGCGCCGGAAAGGGACCCATGCGTTCAGCAAGATGAACCTCGGCATGTTCGCCGACACCCACCCGCTTGAGCAATTGGTAGCGTTGCCCCTGCCAGCGCAGCACCGGCAAGGTCGATGGGTAGCCGGCCAGGGCCTGCGCACGAACTCGCGCGGCTGCTTCGCGCAAGGGCGCCGCCTGCACGAGCGACTTGTTGCGGGTGACCGTCGCGGAGCAATAAGGACAGACCACCATGCGCCAGCTCGCCTGTCGGGGCAATGCCGCACCGCATTGCGGACAGGTGAGTGCGGTGAATGACATCGCGCCAGGCTCAGGGATGCAGGGACAGAAAGTGGTCGAGCAGATTGAAGTGATCTTCAAAGAAGCGACTTTCCATGGCCCTGAGTTCTGCAATCGGCGTCCACCTGGCTTGCGCCGCATCGTCGGCGCCGCTGACCTCGGGCAAGCGGCAGTCGCCGAGATCGAACCAATGCGCATGCGTGATCGTTCGCCCGCGCAGACTGCGGTCGGGGTGATCGAAGACGGCAACGCCTTGCAGGGCCACTTCAAGGGTGGAATCGAGCAGGCCAAGGCCGGTTTCTTCACGCAGCTCACGAATCGCGCCCTGCAGGACACGCTCACGCGGCTCGAGAAAACCGCCCGGCACGGCCCACAAGCCCTTTCCCGGCAAACGCCCACGTTCGACGAGCAGGACATGCGCGGACGCGGTGACGACCGCGTCCACGGTCACGAAAGGACCGCTTCCCCAGACCCGCCGGTTCTCCTCGAGGGCCAGATGCTCGCCGCGCAGTGAGTGATAATGCTGCAGGCGGGTCCAGCCCTTCAGATAGTGAACGATCGGCGCCGGCAGCAGCCCGCCAAGCAACGCCTGTGTCGCCGGCCAGTCTTCGCTCTCGAAGTAGATCTGGCGGATACTGGTCGCGTCGATCTCGTCAAATTGCGGCGCGGCGACGAACTGCCAGCGCGGAAAACGCTGCAGGTATTGGCTGGAGGCATCCTTGAGGTAGCCGACGAGGGCAATCCGTGCGCCGGGGACACTGTGTTCCTGCACCGCAGCGACGACCGCCTCGCCCCAGCGCCGATCGTCGTAGTAGTCGCGAATCGGCAGAAAACGGACACGCGCGCGCGTCGCTTCGTCGAGCGTGCTGCCGATCATGGCGGCGCGCTCCTCCCAGGTAAACGGGTTCTTCGCATTGCGCGCGGCGTGCGCCGATCCGAGCAGGACGATCACCTGCCCGGCGCTTTGCAGGGTTCTGGCGAGCAAGGCCGCATGCGCATTGTGGAAAGGCTGGAAACGGCCAATCAGTACGGCGGTGTCGAATCGGTCGGGGGTCATTTAATGGGCTCCTGGTCAGTCATAGCAGGCGGCAATCGGCATCTGCCGGCCGCTGCCGAAAGCGCGCCCGCGCAGGCGCAGAATCGGCGGGGCCTGGCGTCGCTTGTATTCGTTGCGCGCAATCATGCGCCGTATTCTCGTCACCAGCGCCCTGCCCTCGGCGTCGACCAGCAGTTGCGCATAGGTTGACTCGACTTCCGCGCGCTCGTCGGCACCGAGGCGCTCCCCCTCGATCAGCACCTTGAGGATCGTGTCCAGGACCGGATACGGCGGCAGGCTGTCGGTGTCCCGCTGACCGGGCGCGAGCTCGGCCGAAGGCGCCTTGTCGAGGATCGCCTGCGGGATCACTTCGCCATCGGCGCATTCGTTGAGGTGCCGGCTCAAGGCAAAGACTTCGGTCTTGTAGAGGTCGCCGATCAAACCCAGACCGCCGTTGGTATCGCCGTACAGCGTGCAATAGCCGACCGAGATTTCGCTCTTGTTGCCGGTGGTGAGCAGCAGGTGGCCATAACTGTTGGAATACTCCATCAGGATGGTGCCGCGCACCCGCGCCTGCAGATTCTCGAGCGCCAGACCGCGCAAGGGGCCGCTGCAGGCCGCGGCAAAGTCCGCTGCGAACTGGCTGACGAGGTCGCGAATGGGGTGCTCGATCAGGCGGATTCCAAGCCTTCGGCAGAGCACCTCGGAGTCGCCGACGCTGCCTGGCGTCGAGAAACTCGATGGCATGGTGATGGCAACAACATGGTCCGCACCGAGTGCCTCGACGGCGAGCGCCAGCGTCAGCGCGCTGTCGATCCCGCCCGAGGAGCCGACGACCGCGCGGCTGAAGCCGCAGCGACGAGCGTAATCGCGCAAGCCGAGAACGATCTGCCGGCGGTAGAACTCCATCACCGGCAGTCCTTCGGCGGCGACTGGCGGCAGCGCTTCCCCGCTGGCCGACAGAAAGTTAGTGCCGTCCCACTGCAACGTGCTCACCGCTTCGGCAAAGCGCGGCGCCTCGAACACCACTCCGGCCTTGGGAGAAACCGCGAACGAGGCGCCGTCGAAGACCAGCTGGTCATGCCCGCCGATCTGGTTGACATAGACCAGCGGGATCTGGTGGCGCCGACTGGCCGCCGCAAAGAGACGATGGCGCTGTTCGCGCTTGCCGATGTTCGACGGGCTGGCGTTGATCGTCACCAGCAGATCGGGACGGGCATCGGCGAGGCGGCTGAACGGGTTGACCGCATAGTCGCTGCCGGCGTCATTCCAGCCGTCTTCACAGATCAGGAAACCGATCTGCGTACCGCCGACGCGCAGGATCCGGGCGACATCCGGCCCCGGCTCGAAATGGCGGCGCTCGTCAAAAATGTTGTAGGTCGGCAGCAACTGCTTCGCGTAGCGGACAACGACGGTGCCATCACAAATCACGAGCAGACTGTTTTCAAGCGGCTTGCCGGGGCCGCTGCGCCGCGTCGGCGCGCCGACCACCCAGTACAGGCCCGGCGTCGCATGGCTGGCTGCAAGCAGCGTGTTCAGGCCCGCCGCCGCGCGCTCGATGAATTCGGGTTCATCGAGCAGGTCACCGGGCGAGTAAGCGGTCAGCGACAGTTCGGGGAAAACCACCATCTGCGCCTGCTCGGCATGCGCCTGGGCGGCTGCGCGACACATCAGGCCGATGTTGCCGTCGATGTCGCCGATCGTCGGATTCAACTGCGCGAGGGTGATGCGAAAGTGGCTCATGGCGTTTCCACCGGATGATTGAAGACCTGGCGCAGATAGGCCAGGAAGGTGTGGTCCTCGCACAACGTCTTGCCTGCAGAATCGGAGAGCTTGGCGACCGGCTGCCCGTTGCACGCCATGATTTTCATGACCACATTGAGTGCCTGATGCGGCGTATCGTTCGACAGGTCGGTGCCGATGCCGTAGGAGGTCTGCACACGTCCGCGCAAACGCCGGTACAGATCGACCGCGCGCGGCAGGTTGAGGCCGTCGGAGAAGACCAGGCGCTTGCTCATCGGGTCGATGTGCAGTTGCGCATAGTGGCGTAGCGCCTTCTCCGCCCATTCGACGGGATCGCCCGAATCGTGGCGCAGGCCGTCGAACAGCTTGGCGAAGTACAGGTCGAAATCGGCGAGAAAGGCATCCATGCCGACCACGTCGGTCAGCGCGATGCCAAGATCGCCGCGATACTCCTGCACCCAGGCCTCGAGCGCCGCTTTCTGAAAATCGCGCAGGCGAAAGCCGAACGCCTGGTAAGCCTGCAGGTACTCGTGCGCCATCGTGCCGATCGGCGTCAGCCCCAGCTTCTTCGCCAGGTAGACGTTGGAAGTGCCGCGAAAATGCTCCGGCACCTCGCTGGCCAGCGTGCGCACGACTTCCTCGTGCCAGGCCGCGGAATAGCGCCGACGCAGGCCGAAGTCGAAGAAGATGAAAGGTTCGGTCGCCGACAGCAGTGCCTGCCGCTCCGACTTCAGGAATCCGACCTTCGCCTGCAGCCGTTCGCGCGCCACGGCAAGGATCGAAGCATCGGTCGATAGCCGGCGAAAATAGAGTTCATTGACAATGTAGAGCACAAAAATCTCGAAGGCCATGACATGCACCAGAGGACCGCTGGCGACGACCCGCAGATGCTCGCCGTCGGCGCGCGTGCGGATGAAGCGGCGCTGGAAGCGAAACACCGAGAGGAAGTCGACGAAGTCGCTCTTGATGAAGCGCAGGCTGCGCAGATACGCGAGTTCATCGTCGCTGAAGGTCAGGGTACACAAGTGGTCGAGTTCGGCATCGACGTCGGCCTTAAGCTCCGCCAGCGGATAGACGGGCCGGTTCCGGCAGAAGAAGGCGTATTCGGCCTGCGCTCCCGGGTGGCTATGCAGCAGCGCCTGCCACATCGTGAACTTGTAAAGGTCGTTTTCCAGCAGGCTGCGAACCACAGGGGGATAAATCTTCTGCCAGGTCATGCTCACTCTCCTCTTCGGCAACGCCGACCAGCCGGCGCGTGAACACACTGTAGACCACTTCGTTGCATTTTGCAACTAATGGAAGAAAAAATTTTCTTGGCACGCTTGCGAGCGGCAGCCGACGGCCTGCCACAGAGCCTGCATGCACACCCTGTCGGGAACGTACACGGCTCTAATGACTTCGGCACCGGCGAGCGGGTCGTCGATGTCGGCTATGGCCTCTTTGCGACACCCATGTCGGTGCTTGGCGAAGTCATGCGCCGCGACCGGATT
>NZ_JDSS02000015.1:57360-57668 GCF_000584955.1 Candidatus Accumulibacter vicinus | reverse complement strand
GCCGCGACCGGATTTTACGAGCGCAAGCGGAACAGGCAGGGGTCCCCGCTGGCGCGGGGAAAACGATGCGCTCTCGAACCTTGGGCGGATCCTCTGGGGCCTATCCCCGCTGGCGCGGGGAAAACTTCCTGCCATTGCCGGCGCACTCATTGCTGTTGGGCCTATCCCCGCTGGCGCGGGGAAAACTCAGTGGTACCGATAACCTTGTATTTGCTTCCGGGCCTATCCCCGCTGGCGCGGGGAAAACTCCTTGAGGGTCAATCACGATCCACTGGTCTAGGGCCTATCCCCGCTGGCGCGGGGAAAAC
>NZ_JDSS02000015.1:56678-56994 GCF_000584955.1 Candidatus Accumulibacter vicinus | reverse complement strand
TGGCGGCTGCCGCGGCCCGGGGCCTATCCCCGCTGGCGCGGGGAAAACGGCCTTGCCGGAAAATCGCCCCTGCTTGATGAGGGCCTATCCCCGCTGGCGCGGGGAAAACACTTCTCGTCCCATGCTTACTCTCCTTTGCTAGGGCCTATCCCCGCTGGCGCGGGGAAAACGGTTCTGCCGGAAAATCGCCCCTGCTTGACGAGGGCCTATCCCCGCTGGCGCGGGGAAAACGCGTAGGTATCCCACGCACGGGATAGCATGAAGGGCCTATCCCCGCTGGCGCGGGGAAAACCCGCCGCCACCGCCGGCACGCTGC
>NZ_JDSS02000015.1:55944-56653 GCF_000584955.1 Candidatus Accumulibacter vicinus | reverse complement strand
GCGCTGGCCGGCGGTGTAGGCGGTGGCGGCGGGCCTATCCCCGCTGGCGCGGGGAAAACGTGGTAGTGGTGCCGGCGGCGGTGGCGGTGCCGGGCCTATCCCCGCTGGCGCGGGGAAAACTACACCCTACCCAATCACGACGAGAAGTCAAAAGGCCTATCCCCGCTGGCGCGGGGAAAACGAGGAAGTGAGAGACTCCGTGCTAACGCGCGGGGGCCTATCCCCGCTGGCGCGGGGAAAACGCCGACAGTCCAAGGCCAGCCGCAGCCAGCCTGGGCCTATCCCCGCTGGCGCGGGGAAAACACACCAGCATTCACGTCCTTTCATCCGGAGACGGGCCTATCCCCGCTGGCGCGGGGAAAACACCGGGATCAAACGATAGACATTCTGCGGCTGAGGCCTATCCCCGCTGGCGCGGGGAAAACAGCGCCATCTGCGGCTTGAGCTTGTCCATGAAGGGCCTATCCCCGCTGGCGCGGGGAAAACAAGCCGCACGAGCTTCTCGACGGTCTTGGAGGGGGCCTATCCCCGCTGGCGCGGGGAAAACAATGGCAAGGCTTTGATCGCGTTCGCCCATGCGGGCCTATCCCCGCTGGCGCGGGGAAAACCTGGAGCACTCCACGGGTAAAAAGCCGGCGTGGGGCCTATCCCCGCTGGCGCGGGGAAAACGAATCCGAAAGCATTTTTACTTCTCCTTATCGGGGCCTAT
>NZ_JDSS02000015.1:42633-55575 GCF_000584955.1 Candidatus Accumulibacter vicinus | reverse complement strand
GCGCGGGGAAAACCCTCGCGACGGGCCGCGGGCGTTTTTCCCTGGGGGCCTATCCCCGCTGGCGCGGGGAAAACATGCGCGATGGGGAGTGCTGGGAGCGTCCGACGGGCCTATCCCCGCTGGCGCGGGGAAAACGGCTTTATGCGACAGGTCGGCTTGAGCGACTTGGGCCTATCCCCGCTGGCGCGGGGAAAACACCTGATCCTCGACGCTGACGCCAAGCCAGACGGGCCTATCCCCGCTGGCGCGGGGAAAACGCGCCATCAGAAAGCGATCTGGATACCTTCGGGGGCCTATCCCCGCTGGCGCGGGGAAAACTCTTGTAGGTAACCCTATGAACCACAGGAAGAAATGTTAACTTCGATTCACGTTGTTAAAAAGCGTTTTATACCATTCGCCTCACCAACCAGAGGCCGTCAACCTCGACAAGTTCTTTCGGTGGCTCCCCCAGCGTCTTGATCCCGACGCCACCGGTTTCATTCAGATCTCGCCATACGACGACGATGCTACCTTGCGGTTCTGCAGAATACCAGTCCGACAAGGTATCCCAGACGCGCCCCCTGACTGCCGGGCTCATACGCGGCGAGATGTAGACGGCTGGCGCGACTTCCAACATCACTGACGCCAGGAAACCACGGTATCGGTACGCCACATCACGCGTCACTATGACTACCAGCGCCATCGTTTTCCTCCGTCCTTAGCACCAGCTTGATCTTGTCGATCATGCTGGCGATGACATCCTGTTTGCGAAACACGGTGGACGCCTCGCGGCGAACAAGGCGATCAATGGTGGTCTCGTCGCCATTGAGGGATTTCTTTGCAGCCGTGAAGGCGATTTGAAGGGTCACCGTTTCCCTGAACAGATCGGCAATGTCCAGCACGAAAGCCTGGCCTGAGTCCTCATGGATGAAACCGAGTTGAGGAATCGCCGCCAGGGCCTGCACGGCGATGGCCGCCGCTCCCTGCACGGCCGTGGCCGCGTGATTGATTCCCTGATTCGGCATGTCCGCCGCTCCGGGGTTGCCCCGGTCGTAGTGCCTGCCTTCCCAGGGGATGCCGAATTTTTCCGCCATCAAGCGATAGATTGCCTTGACCCTGGCACCTTCGATTCCTCGCAGGGTATCCAGATCCCGGTGCGGCAGAACCTCTCCCAGTCGCAGGGCATACATGTGCCGGGCGACGCTGATGCGTCGGCGCGGGTTACCCCAGAGTTCCGCCTGACGCCTGGCCACGTCCGAGCGATCGGGCAACAACGGTGGCGCGGTGTAGGTTCGCACTCCATCCTGCCCCACTGCGGCCATCAGGGTTCCATGGCGCGCGAGCAAGCGAAGCGCATCGTGGGTGACGCTGCTTCCCGGCCCGAGCAGGATCATCGACACGGTCTGATGCGGCACCTGCAGGATGTAGGGAGTCAGCGAGTCCTTGCCCGCCATGAAATGCAGGCAGCCATCGATGACGCAGAGTTCGCCGCGCTCCAGCCAGATCAGGCCGCCCGAGTTCGACACTTTTCGCGTGCCAAACGCATAAATTGGGCTTTGGTCGCAATAAAAACAAGGACTTGGCGCGCGGCCAAGAAACTCTTGTAGTGACACGTCTTGCCCAGAACCCTATTGCGATCAGGGCGGTATGGGGCTACAGTAGCGACATGTTCGTGAAGATCACCACGTCCGGCCCGCGGCAGTACGTCAAGCTCGTCGAGTCCTACCGGGACACCACCGGGGTGCCGCGGCAGCGGGTCATCGCCACCTTGGGGCGCATCGAGGCGGTGCGATCCGGCGAGAGTGATTCCTTGCTCAACGGCCTGCTGCGGGCAGCCGGCAAGCCCTCCCTCGAGGAAGGCACCGGCGAGGTCGCCTTCGCACCGGCGCTGTCGGTCGGCGATACCTGGCTGCTGACCGCCTTGTGGAAGGAACTGGGCTTTGCCGACACCTTTCGCCGGTTGCTACGCAACCGCCACCAGTTCGACGCCGAACGGCTGTTGCGGGTGATGGTGTTCAACCGGCTGTGTGATCCGGAATCCAAGCTGGGGATCCTGCGCTGGCTGGAGGGCGCCCGGGTTCCGGAGGTCAGCGCCGAGGCGGTTAACCACCAGCATCTGCTACGCACGATGGATACCCTCGCGGAGGGTGCCGACCGGGTGGACGACGCTCTGGCAGGTCTCCTGCGGCCGTTGATCGATCAGGAGTTGGCGATCGTCTTCTACGACCTGACGACGATCCGTGCCGAAGGGAGTACCGATGAGTCCGAGGACCTGCGGCACGTTGGCCAGGCCAAGGAAGGCGGGACGCTGCGCCAGGTGATGCTCGGGGTGGTCCAGACGGCGGAAGGACTGCCCATCCATCACGAGGTCTTTGCCGGCAATACCGGCGAGACGACGACGCTGGTGCCAACGATCGAGAAGGTGTTGGCGCGCTATCCGATCAAGCGCGTGGTGCTGGTGGCCGATCGCGGCCTGTTGAGTCTCGACAATCTCGACGCCATCCGGGCGCTGCGGGTCGGCGATCAGCCGCTGGAGTTCATTCTGGCCGTCCCGGCCCGGCGCTACGGGGATTTTGACCGCCTGCTCGCCCCGTTCCACGAGAAGAGTTGCCGCTTGGCGACGGCAGAGGTCTTCGGTGAGTTGAACTGGCAGGGGTTTCGTCTGATCGTTGCCCATCGCCCGGATCGGGCCAGCGAACAGAGTCGCGTGCGCGATGAGCGTATCGCGGCGCTGGAGGCCGATGCCGCGCAGTGGGCCGAGAAGCTTGATGCCCAGGAGGCCGGCCAGACCCGTCCGGGCAAGAAGCTGTCCGACGCCGGCACGACGGCCCGTTTCTACAAGGCGGTCGCTGACGCGCATCTGGCGCACATCATCAAGGTTGATCTCGCCGCCGAGGTGTTCACCTACGCGATCGACGAACGTGCGCTGAACCGCGCGCGGCTGATGGATGGCAAACTGATCCTCGTTTCCAACGTTCCGGAGTTTCCCCCGGCCGAGATCGTGGCGCGCTACAAGGCGCTGGCTGACATCGAACGGGGATTCCGGGTTCTGAAGTCCGAGATCGAGATCGCGCCGGTCTTCCATCGCCTGCCGGACCGAATCCGGGCGCATGCCTTGATCTGCTTCCTGGCACTGCTGCTCTATCGGGTGCTGCGCCTGCGCCTGGAGGCGAAGGCCAGCCCCCTTTCCCCGGAGCGCGCTCTGGAGATCGCCCGCCGCATCCAGTATCACCAGGTCACTCTGCACCAACGCCAGTCCGCCTCCGGACTGTCCGCCCTGACCCCCCAACAGAGGGAACTGTTCGAGACCGTCGCCCTGCCCGAGCCCTCCGCTAGACGCCTGTAGTGCCAATTCCGCGCCCGGGAATTGCGCACAAACAATCACTTAGCCGTATTTTTGTCGAACTCGGGAGGCCGTGCCGGTCGGCATGCGGAACACGGGCCGTTTCCAGCCCGAGTCGCCCCTTCAGCATGACCCGACGGGCCTGAGCAGCAACATGCCAAAACCGAAAGCCCGGTGCCGGCCGACTCCTCTTTCCAGCAGACGGTTGAAAGCTGTCGGATCTCCCACCTGCAATTGACCCTTGAAGACGACATCCGGCCCGGCGTTGTTGGTCGTTTTCCGCTTGCCGTTGTCGCTGCTCGCCGCTTTACGCAGGACACGAGTGAGCCGGAAGGAGTCGAGGTGGGCTTCGGCAATCTGCGCCGCGCCATCAAGCCCAAACCGCTTCTCCAGCCAGTCTTTGTAGATCACGGAGCGCTGGGCAATGCTGCCGTTGCCAGCGATTTGCCCGCTGTCGACCGTGCCAATCACGGCATGCTGGTAGGCATCCCATTCTCGGCCGTCCTTGCTGCGCACCACCGGCCGAACCCGCGCTTCGAAACCCAGACGCTGCCCGACCCGCCAGGCGCTGGGAAACGGGCGTGCATCCAGATGATCCAGCCCGAGCGCCCGAGCCACGTCCGGCGGCGCGAGGCGGGCATTCTGGTGCAGTATCTCCAGGTCGGCCGAGGTATAAGCCAGCAGACCTTGCCGCCCGCCCAGATAATGGAACGGCTTCGGCGCCAGCTCGCCAAAAGTTGCGCTGAGCAAGGCATGAAGGGCATAGCCGTAATCGCCATCCGGTGACAGCAGCCGGTGGCGAGTTGCCCAAACGGCCAAGGCAGAGGAGTCCGGCTGCAGACGTAATAGATGCAAGCTCATGTCGGAGATCCCGGCAAGACGAAGCTGCCTTCGCGCACAGGCCGCCAGCCGCCATGGACGCCGCTCCTCCAGTTGCGCTCGTCGCACAGGTCCAGAGGGCGGTCGCCGGCAAGGATGCCCTCCCCTTCCGGCCATTGCACGCGCAGATACCTGGTCTTGCCGGGCAACTGCGCCGTTTGCAAGGCAGCGAGGACGTTCTCGGCTTCGTGCCAGCCAGCGAAGACGCGCCGGCTGGGCAGACAGGTCTTGCGGCCAATGAAAAGTGGACGAGCCGGATGATCGAGCGCTTGCGCCAGATCATCGAGCGTCGGGAATTCAGCCGCAGGCTCAAGGCGCAGAGCAACGAGGACATTCAGGCTGGCGTGGTAGTCACGGTAGCGCAGATGAGGCGACTTGTACGAATCTCCTCGACGTCCCTCGGCGAAGCCCCATGTCGTCCAGCCCTTGTCATCCTTGCCCAGTTGCGCCGTCTGAAAATCGGTGAGCCGCTGCACGTCACGATCCAGCCGCGCCCCCACCAGCAAGCGGGCCTGCAAACGATCGTGCCATTCGCTTTCTTCCCGCCGGTAGCCCAGCGCATTGGCCAATAGGCCCGTGACCATGGACAGCGCGGGGAAGTCACGAATCACGCCGTAGTTGTCGATGGTCTCGCCGCCAAAGGCCATCAACGGAGCCTCCAGTCGCATCAAGAGATGGCGAGGCATTTCAGCACTCCCCTTGTTCGATGATTTCCTTTGCCCAATCCGCCAGGCGGGCAAGATTCAGGCGCTCGGCGCCGGGGACTTCCACACCCTGGTCAACAGCCAGAAAACGGCGCGACAGAGGCGCCCCATACGCGTCGTCCATGGCTCCGATTTCCCTGGTCAGCCGATCCACGGCACGCTGCCGAATGCCACCGCCCTCGCCAGCGAGCGGCAGTGCATCATGGAAGGCCCCGGCCAGACTGCGAGGCTGCCAGTCGCCGGCTTCAACAAGCATGAACTTGGCCCAGTCGAAAGGCGCGGTGGAACCGCGTTTGGCGCCTGGACTGACGGTAGCGATCAGGTGCAGCAGGTGCTGCACCACCCGCCCGGCAAGAGTACGACGCTCTGCCGGAGTACCGGGCGAAAAGCAATCCTTGAAATCTACGCCTTCCAGGTTCTGGACCAGTTGCGGCACATCGACCACCACATAGCCGTAGTACAGGCCGGAGGAAAGTTGGGTATCAAAGATACCCCCTGAACCGCGCTCATCTAATCCGGGCATCAAATCGTCGACGACGGTGAAATAGTCGTTCTCGACCTCCGCTTTATGTACGGTAAAAGAATGCGCAACATAAATCGATGCTTCACGATCAGTTAGTACATCAGAAGTCACCATGCGGCCAAATAAGGCAGACACCAGCCCGCACTCTCGCATCATTACTTCCATGTTTTCTTTGATGGATTTCTCACCCTTAGCAGGTTTACCGGATATCTTCTCTTTAATCGCCTGAATCAGGTTTTTTTCATCTGAATGCTGCTTTGCCAATTCCAGGCAAAATGAGAGCAAGTACCTGACTTCGCTCGCCCCGAGCAACAGCACCTCACTAGTCTTGAACTTGTCCTTTTTCTTTTTATCTTGGGTCAACCCCAGTCCATCACACAATCCCAAAACTGCGGCTGCTGACAATTCAACTGAAATCCCCGCCTGCTCCAACTTTTCCCGGATAGCGTGCAAGAAATACGAGGATCGTTCTTCTAAGGGAATTCCAAGGTGGGAAAGAGAAAAATGATTCTCAGTATGCTGCCAATGCCGCTTCAAACACTGCGAAGAAATCCGGGTACGCATCACTCCGCCCAGTGGTAGCTGTTTGGCTAACCCGTCATCACCCCGATTGATGAGCGCTGCCGGGTAGGTATGCAGAGAATGAATTTGAATAAAGCGAGGGGTGTTCATCAATTGGCTCCAGTATTGAATGAGTGTTCTACTTCTTGGCTTCGGCAGAAAAAAAACCAGCAGCAATTTTCAGTCGAATACGTTCGGCAGTTTTTTCATCGCGACCCTCGCTCCTGATCAGATCACCAAGATCAAACCAGTTCGGTGCTTGCCGCTTGCTGGCAAGCAGCCGTAGCAAGCGGGGAACAAGCTGTCGGAAAGCATCGTCCCTGGCAGTCAACAACCTGGTCACCCGTGCCTCAGAAACACCCGCTGCGCTGAGTTGCTGTCCTAACGGCTGACTGTGATCATGCCCGGCCAGAGCCATGCCGTGGGCAATGAGAGCCCAACGCCGCCAAGTCTCCAGCAACCACGTTTCATCAGGATTGAGGCCAGCGTCAATCAGTGCCCTGCACAAGGCTGCGAGTTGATGAGGGCGAAACTCTGCGTCCGGGTCGAGCCGGGCTAAAGCTGTATGGCCCCCCATATCTAGCCTGCGGCCATTCCCTTTGGCGGCTGCAGCAGCGTTAATTATTCCGGCCAATTTTGAAATTGGGCTCGCCTGCTTTTTAGGTAAGTTCTCACCACGAAGTGGCTGACTCCGGGAATCTGCATCATGGACACTCATGGGAAAGCTCCTTGTCGGTAAATTATTGTAGATAGTAATTCGCAAAATCTGGATACTTATCTCTCACCAAGTTTCGAAATTTCTCCAAAGCAGTTGAGCGCGCACGATAGCGTTGCTCACCGCTTTGTGGCCCTGTGTCAAACGCCTCGTTCAGAATCTTATCAGCACGATTTAACAATTGGCTTTGCCATTTCGGGAAAATATCATCCTGATCGGGGTTTTCAATTTCGATAATCAAGTCGTCAAAAAACCGGGCATCCTCGCCTTGATCAAACACTCTGACGTATTTGCTTGCCTTTTGCTCAACCCCTTTGGGAAATTTCCAATTTTTCTCCCTTTTCCTTCCACCATCAAATAACGTTTCAAGGGAAATCTTCAGCATCCGAGCCACCATGGCTATAACCTGGATACGTTTGCGAGAGATCGCTGCAAGTTGATCGATATTTCCTTGAAGAAGCAAACGCACTGTCTTGGTGATGGGTATCCTCCGTTCGTGATAGCCGGCTGTTTTGCTCTGGCCGGCCCCAATTGCCATGGCAAGCAATGACAATCCCGACTTAGGGTCACTTGGCTGAATTTCTTGAGCCGGTGGGCGAATATAGTCAGGACCGAAGGCTAGGTCAGCCATTTTATTATATGGGAAGCCGGATTCTGAGACACCTAGAGATTTTGGCTCGTTGATGTTTTTGATATCGATTGGCGTCCAAAGATCCCCCGTATTGCCGTGCAATTTGTCGGCCTGCGATTTGACGATACGCATCTTGCTAGTCGCTCTAATTGCAAAAATCTGTGCGCCATTGTCGACCAGCCGCACGCGCCGGCAGACTTCAATAAAATAGGGATCGAGACTTGGGAAAGGGATGGATTCTGATTCGCTGCCGGCCCAGGGAATTGTCCATAGCAAACCAATACCACCTGATGACATAAATCCGTAGTCCTCAACGATCTTTTGCCGACTCTTGATCGCAACCAATACATCACGCTTCCAACGATTTCCAAACCATCCCGGAACAACAAGCCCAAGGCCGGGACGGCTTGAGGCTCCACCGTTCATTCGTGTAATACCGTAGATTTTTCCTGCACCACCAGGGCAGGGACCTTGGGTCTGGAGGCTCGTTAAGGCGAAGATCCAATCGTCCATCTGTGCCAAGGATATTCTCGCCGGCTTCAAGTCGTGATTCCTTGATGTCACCAGAACATCATCCAAGCTGTCAGGCGTCGGGCGGTCATTTATCCAATCGATCACGTTGCCACCCGGCACGGGTGCCTGCATGAACGCTGGTCGGTCGTGAGGAGCAATCAGGCACCAGGCGGCGCCATCGGGGTCATCGGGAGTGAGATCGAGAAGCGCTTGTCGCCAACTTGCCTCGTCATCAAAAAGAATTTCTCTCCCGGCACGGTGCAAAGCAATGGCTGCCAGTTGGACGAGAAAGGCATGCCACGGGTGGCGTTGATGCGGGCGCAAGGCGGGAAAATCGCGGAGGGTATCCTCTCCTAGCGCAACAAACAGGCCGGGCAGACTGAAGGATCGGGGTTGCCCGCCAGCGACGAGCCGGGTTCGGATCAAGGGTTCATCGAGCAGGTTGTAACGTAGGGCCACGGCTAATCTCCGGCAGCGGATGATGGGTCTCTGAGGCATTCGAGCCCCAGGCGACTATAGCGAAAAGTGGCCTCCCCCAAACGAAAAGTGAGGCCATTCTCGTGTTGCGTAACGCGGGTAGGTTCGGCATCCAGCGGCAAGTCCTTGGGCACAAGATAGTGGCGGATAGGTAAGGACTTGAGCGGCTCCCCAAACGGACCGAACTGCGATAGGCAAAAAAACACGACCCTGTCTTGAGCACCGAGGCGTGTCGATATGCGTTGGTCCGTTGGAAACGAACGCTCTCCAAAATCGATGTCTAAATCGAGCCTATGCTGTCTGGCTAGAAGTTTGAAGCTGATTTGCTCACCTTCGATCTCTTGTGCGGCCTTTCTCCAACTTTCGTCATACTGTCGTTCCAACTCAAGCAATCGATCTTGATGAAGACCCGCCTCTACCAAATAGCGATTGTCGTCTGGGATGTTCACTTCCGGCCTCTCGTCCAGCAGTCGGCGTGTGGCTTCGAGGATGCGTAGGTCGTCATACACACCGCCGCCGTTCCGGTGGCGCCCGAGCCCGTTTTTCGCGTGGATCAACAGTGGCGTCAGGTCATTCCCGAGCGGCGTCAGGACCAGAACCTGTGCGATGCGATAAGCCTCGGGACGCTCGTTGGCGTGGCGATGCAGACGACCGACGCGCTGCAGCAGGACGTCCATCGGGCACAGGTCGGTAATCAGGAAGTCGGCGTCGATATCGAGGCTTTGTTCGAGCGTCTGCGTACCGACGACGATCAGGGCGCCGCTTGGCCGCTCCTTGCCCAAGCGCAGTTCGATCTCGGCATCGAGCAACGGCCTGTCCTGGCGGCTGAAACGGCTGTGATGCAGCGTGACCACGCCATTCACCTGGAACAGCCACGCACGGTCGGGCACCCTGGCCTCCAGTGCCGCGAGGGTGGCGATCGCGGCAGGAACGGTGTTGCGAACGATCAACACCTTGGCACCGTGAGTGGCAGCCGCCAGCGCCAGTTCGGCAATTTGCTCCGGGGAGTCGATGATGTCGCGCGTGCTCCAGCGCACGCGCTTGGACCGCCCGGTTCCGCCTACCGCGCGCAGGCTGTAGCCGTCGGAAATCGCCGGATAAGGCACCCGACAGGCAACGTCGAAGGGCATCGCCGCGAGCAGCGAAGAAGTCCGGCCGCGCGGGGTCAGCGCCAGGTAACGGCTGCGGGCATTGGAGCCCAGCGTGGCAGAGAGCAATACGGCGTATCCACCGCAGTTCAGATGCGCCTTCAGCAACTGTTCGAGCAGGACCGTCATATAAGTATCGGAAGCGTGCACCTCATCAACGACGAGCAGGCTGCGGGCCAGGATGGCATGGCGCAGGTGGGCATGGGCAACTTGCAGGGCGCCGAGCAGTGCCTGGTCGATGGTGCCGACGGCAACCGGAGCGGCGAGAAAACGCTTGCTGTTCTCGCCCGCCCAGCGCTGCGGCGCCGCTTGGTCGTCCTTATCGTCCGACCAGAGAACCTTGAAATCAGGAAGCACCTTGGCTTCTTCGCCATCGGCGGCGACGTAGCCGGGCAAGGCGCGCAGGGCCAGCGGCGGATTCTCCGGCCACAAGCGCTGCAGGGTGTCCTGCACGCGCTTGTAGAGCTGGCTCGCGGCGACGCGTGTCGGCAGGGCAAAATAGAGGCTATCGACTTCTCCTGCGCGAAAGAGCTTCAGATACCGCCAGAGCGCAGCCTCGGTCTTGCCGCTGCCGGTTTCCGATTCAAGGATCACCAGTGGCCCAAGACTCTCGTCGCCCATGGCTGCCTGTATGGGATGTGGCGGGAACCAGCCAAAGGCCCTGGCAAAGTCTGGCTCGGTCGCGGTGAGTCGGTTGCGCCAGTCTTCGGCGTCCAGGCCGAGGGTGGTAATGGCGTCGTCCGCCAGTTTCGGTGCACTCACTGCCCTTACCTCGCCCGGACTGGAAAACTTGAAGAACCAAGTGTCCGATCCCAGCCAGTCAGCCAGTTGGACCAGGCCGGCGAACAAATGCCCGAACGCCGACGCACCGGGCAAGTCCTCCCCGCCACCCTGGAAGGCCAGCGGATAAAGGCATAAAGCGCTCTCGGCGATTGCTTTCAGTACTGCGGCCGGATCGTACGTTCCTGCTTGCGTTTTCCAAAAGATAGGGCTGCTACCGGGGCTGTCCTTTATCGGTCGCCCGTGGTGGCTGATACTGGCGATCAGCAGTGAGTCACAGGCCGTGCCCCAGGAACAGATCCGCTCGATCAGCGGCTCTATTGCCGCAGCAGCCGCTGGCACGCCGAAGAGCTTAAAAGCCTCAAGACCGTGCCCCGCGGAGATCCTAACCGGCCAGGCTGCCGGTATCCGATCCCGCCAGCGCTTGGCCTGGAATCCGCTATTCGCTTTGCCAACGTCGTGCAGGAAGGCCAGCACGGCCAAGCGGGCAATATCCTGCTCGGTGAGTTGGCGCCCTGCGCTCCTTTCCATTGCACGCCGGATCGAGCGACAATGCGCCAGACGATGAAAGCAGGCCGCCACGTCGATCATGTGATCGATCAGCAAGTGCCGCCGAAGCACCTTTCCATCGGCGCCGTGTTCCAGTTTTCCGAATGCCTCGTTGTCCTTCAAAACCTGATCATCACTCACGTCCATATCTCCCCACCGCTTCCCCCAACAGCTCCCGCACCTTCTCCCGCAGCTCCGCCGGCTCGACGACCTGGCAATCCGGCCCGTACTTCAGGATGTCCATGATCAACTCAGGATCGCTGCTGTACGGCACGCGCAGTTGATAGCTACCGTCCTCCAGGAACTGCCCTTGCTGCTGCGCGTGCCAGTTTTCCGCGGCGACCCAGCGGGCGCGTCTGGCGGTGAAATTCAGGGTCGCCCAACGAACGTCGCTGCCGGCGAAGATCCCGTAGCCGGCAGCGAGGGCGGCATCGAGTTGGGTGTCGGCGATGTCGATGGCGGGTACTTCGGCGGGTTTGACCGTCTTGATGGCGTCGACGGCGAAGCTCCGCAGCTCTTCGCGCAGATGGCACCAGGCGTCGAGATACCAGTTGTCGCGGTAGTGCGTCAGGCGCTGCGGCGAGACTTCGCGCTCGCTGGTCGTGCCGTTGCTGCGCGCGCAGTAGTCGATGCGCAGTCGCCGACGTTCCATGAGGGCCGCGGCGATCGTCGGGAAGTGTTGGGAGGCGCAGTGCCGGGCAGCAGCGCTGACAATGCGGATGCGCCGGACGATGTCTTCAGCGGAATCCTGGCGGGTTTCGAGCATGCTCGCCAGGCGCTCGCGCAGTGGGCTGATGTGTTCGGCAAGAATTCCCCCGGTGTCGAAGGCGACCAGCAAGTGCTGCATGCTCAGCAGGGCGTGGATTTCGCCGGCGGAGAACCACACGCCGGGCAATGGGTAGCGTTCGACACTGCGGTCGATGCAGTAGCGGCCAGTAGCGCGGTCGCGAATGAGGGGGACACGCATCCGGTCGCGCAGGTCGCGCAAGTCCCGGAACAGGGTGGCACGCGACACACCGAGTCGATCCTGCAGGTCGGCAAAACCGACACCGCAGCGTGAGAGCAGCAGTCGTTCGATGATGCCGAAGCGCTCGGCCTGGGTCATGGCATCCTCCTCTTGTGGTTCAGGATGATGCGCGCGCCTTCTCCACGCCGACGATTCGGCATCGGGCAGCCAGGAAGCATCGGCATCCGGAATGCCGCGGACGGCGGGCGACAAGCAGGAAAGAGGCAGTGAATGGGCAATCGACGGGTTCCATGGCGGTCTCCAACCGGGATTTTGCGCGAGTCTGCGCCAACGCAGTCGCAGAGGATGAGATTTGCCTTGGGTGATCGAAAATATTTCGCAACCGCGCAGTGACTTCGACCACGATACGACTGCCTACCGGAGTGGTTGGCGACCGTTGCAAGCAGGCGAGATGATCCGGGGCTTTGGGCTGCGCGGTGGGTCACCATTGCCGCAAGGACGTGCCGAGGCTGGCCCATCTTTCCGCAAGGGTTTAATATGCCCGCGCCACTCATTCGTTTGCGCTTGCCCTAAGAGGAATGATCATGAAAATCCCCGCCATCGTCAGTACCCGCAGATCCCGTTCCCTGTTGCTTCTCGCGCTGGCCGCCAGCGCTTGGGCCAGCGCCTTGCCGGCTGCGGAGATGCCGAAACGCAAACCTGGCCTGTGGGAGGTCAACGCCCGCATGGAAGGAATGCCGGCGATGGGCGCCATACAACAATGCATCGATCAGCACACCGATGACATGATGCAGCAACAGGGGAAGAAGGAAAAACAGAACTGCAGCGTCATCGATATCAAGCCGCAGGGCAACCAGGTGACGGTTCATTCGGTGTGCCAGGTGGAGGGCAGTACGGCCACGACCGATGCGGTATTTGTCGGCGCTTTCGACACTGCCTACAAGGGCGACATGCATACCCGTTTCAACCCGCCGATGCACGGTACCAGCGAGACGAGGATGTCTCTCGACGCCCGCTGGCTCGGCCCCTGCAAGCCTGGCCAGAAACCCGGCGACGTGATCATGCCCAATGTCGGCGGGATGAATCTCAAGGACATGATGAAAGATCCGAAGGTCCAGGAAATGATGAAGCGGCAGAAGTGAAGCAGCGGAGCAAGTTCGGCGGGTCTCGCCC
>NZ_JDSS02000015.1:39271-42623 GCF_000584955.1 Candidatus Accumulibacter vicinus | reverse complement strand
ATTGTCGACGGCACCCGCCGGGTGCTCGACGGCGCCGCCGGCCACCCGGTGCGGCATATGCTGTTCCTCAGTTCCGGCGCCATCTACGGCCCGCAACCGCCCGACATGGCATGCATGGCGGAAGATTACCGCGGCGGGCCCGACCCGGCCTCGGTTTCATCCGTTTACGGCGAAGGCAAGCGCGCCGCGGAGCTTCTTTGTGCCATCGCCGCGGCGGAGAGCCTGCCGGTCGTGATTGCGCGCTGCTTCACCTTCATCGGCCCCGGCCTGCCGCTCGACGCCCACTTCGCCGCCGGCAATTTCCTGCGCGACGCCGCCGCCGGCAACGAGATCGTCATCAAGGGCGACGGACGCCCGTTGCGCTCCTACCTCTACGCCGCCGATCTCGCCATCTGGTTGTGGACCCTACTGCTGAAGGGAAGAGCCGGGCGCGCCTACAACGTCGGCAGCGAGGAAGCCGTCAGCATCGGCGAGCTGGCGCGGCAGATTACTACGTGCGCCGCCGCGCCGGGCGTCGCCATCCTCGGCAAGCCCGGCGGAGGCGCTGCCGAACGCTATGTGCCCGACACTGGCCGCGCCCGCTCCGAACTCGGGTTGGCGCAATACCTCGACTTGCCGGAGGCGATCCGGCGCACCCTGGCCTGGATGGAACTCGCGGCGACATGAGCAGGATCGCGCTGCGCCCCTGCCCAATGTGCAGCGGCCGCGAAATCGACGTCCTGCATCGGCAGGCATTGCAGCAACCGGTGGGAAGCCCACTGCCCGACGCCTACGACGTCGCCGCCTGCCTGGCCTGCGGCTTCGTCTATGCCGACACGCCGGCAACCCAGCAGGATTACGACCGATACTATGCGGCGTTCTCCAAGTACGAAGACCCGGCCGTGGCCAGCGGCAGCGGAATCGGTGCGTTCGAGGCGGCTCGTTTCAAGGAAACCACCGCCGCCATCGCCAGTCGGCTCGGCGCTGCGGCGCGCATCCTCGACATCGGTTGCGCCGGCGGCGGCCTGCTGACGGAGTTGCGACGACGCGGCTTCACCTCGCTTTGCGGCGTCGACGGCGCACCGGGCTGTGCGGCCAGCGTGCGCGAACTCGGCTTCGAGGCCCATTGCCTGCCCCTCTCGCGGCTGCAGGAATTGAAGGACAGCGGGCCGTTCGACGGCATCATCCTGTCCCATGTGCTCGAGCACGTTGCCGATGTGCACAGCGTCATGATCGCAGTGACCTCGCTGGCGACGGCAGGAGCCAGAATTTACGTCGAAACACCGAATGCCGCGCGGTACACGGATCACGCTTATGTGCCCTTCTATTTTTTCGATAGCGAACACATCAATCATTTCGATCCACAGCGGCTTTCGATTCTCGGCGCGCGCTTCGGTTGGTGCACGGAAGCCATCGGAGAACGTACGCTCGAAGTCGCCCCAGGCAAGCACTACCCGGCAGCATGGGCCTGGCTGCGTAAAGATGCCGGTTGGGCAGCTACGTCGCAGGCAACGAACTCGACGCTGAGCGCCGCCGTACGTCGCTATGTTGCCGACTGTCATGCGGCACCCGTCTATCCCGCGTTGCAGAGCTTGGTCGCCGAAGGCGTGCCGACGATCGTCTGGGGCGCTGGCTCTCTCGCTCAACGCCTGTTTGGTCAGGGCGCACTCGACGCCTGCAACATCGTCGCCATCGTCGATCGCGACCGCAACAAGCAGGGCCTGCAGATTGCCGGGCATCATATCGAAGCACCCGAAGCGGCATTGGCGAGGCATCCCGAGGCGGCCATCCTGATCCTGGCTGCGGTGCATGGCGACGCCATCGTGCAGGACGCACTGACACGGTGTCCCAACGCATGCGTCGTGACGCTGGATGCCCCATCGCCGGGACAGCCGAGGGGGCCATGTCACAAATGACATGGCTCTGCACTGTGCAGCACCACCCTCGTCACCCCGACTCCACCACCAGCCTGACGGCACGGATCCCCGACACCTACGACCGATGAAGATCGTGCCGATTCTTTTCCCGTATCCCTGTCGCGGTGAAGCCGCACCCTACCTGTGCACATTCCTGCGCAGCATCTGCACCCACTTGCCGCAACAAGCTTATTACATTACCGACGCGGCCTGCATGCACTGGGACAGATTCCGGGAGAGCTGGGAGTTTGAACCCTGGAATCCATGGGTTCACGAGTATCGCATCGACTCTGAAGACAAGTCAGAAGCCATTTAGGTATCCTCGGTGCTTCTGCTGCCGGCCCGAAGAAATGACAGCCATCTAGCAATAACTGAGCGTAGCCAATGAAGCAATCTGCGCACCGGAACCCAACGGTCAGTTAAGTCAAGCAGATGCATTAGCGCACGGCAAAGCGCCGTCGGCATAAAAAGAATTGGAAACGTAAAAAACCAGAATTTCGTCAGGCCGCCAAATCGCGAAATGCTATTTCGAATCATGGATATTTGCTTACGTATTGACAAACGGGGGTCCGACAAGTATACGAAGATTGAAATTGGGTTCCAAAAAATAAAATACAATCGGTTCAGTAGATTCTTCTTTACGATGGAGGGGGTGTCCGTCAGATTCCAGACCTGTATTAGGTCGTGAGTGAACTCGTCAGCGTACTCGTAAAGAAAGTTTTCGTTTTCATCGAGAATGCAGAAATTATCCATTCGTTGAATCACACAATAATCGGACAACCAATACCACTGGCTCGACTTTTCAGCAATCCGGAGAAATATATAGGTGTGCGGGAAGTGGCGAGTGGAACAGAGCCGGTCTCGACCGAATTCGTCAACTACGTTCTGCCACGCATCCCTGTGGAAAATATGTGATGACATATATGTGAACGAGATGCCCAGGCTATCCGCAATGTCAATTCCGTATAGAGGGCGTGTGTAATTTGGGTGAGTAGGCAGCACCAAGTCATGGTCAGGGCCGACGAGTATGGTCAAAGTCTTATCGAAGTTCAACTTGTTTACAGTCATCCCAGATAAACCTGGCCACTCTCTTAAGTTTGCTAGGACTTTGGCAACACTTTGAGGCGGTAGCATGTCATCCGAACCAATCAGCCAACAATACTCAGCGTCCGAAATGTCAACAACGTTGAGGAAGTTGCGGACGCCACGCATATCCTGATCGAACCGGAAATACGTAAGGGGAACAGGGTAATCTGCTTGGAGTTTGCTGATCATTGCCTCGGTGCCATCATTCGATGCGTTGTCGCTCACGCAGACTTGGACTGCAGTGCTCTCTAAGCCCGTGCATTGCTCTCCCACGCAACTCAGCAATGCGTTAAGAGTTTCGCAGCGACCGTTATGGGTGGGAATGCAAATCGATAAAGTAAATGTTGGCATAGTGAGGCTTGTCTTCAGGA
>NZ_JDSS02000015.1:33711-39261 GCF_000584955.1 Candidatus Accumulibacter vicinus | reverse complement strand
TGTACACCAGGAACTCGGGGTTGTCCTGCAGGCCGCTGATGAACGCCTGTGGTGGACCAAAATCTCCGCCCCACCGCAATAGATCGCCTTCGCGACGCGACGTAAAAGTGGCCTGCCGCGTCGAAACACATTCCCGAAAAACTGATAGATTTCAAGACTCGACCCGAGAGGATGAAAATGAAGAAAGCATTTCTTGTGGCTTGCCTGTCCTGGGCCGTGACCGCTTCGGCGGCCGTGCTGAATGTCGAATTCCATTTCTCGCCCTACACCGGCGACCGCAAAGCGGACAAGGTGGAGCAAGTCGCCGGCCAGGCGCGGGTGTTGATCAACGGCGTTCCCGTTGCCAGGCAGGAAGTGCTCGCCCAGCAGGTGCCGGTGTTGTTCGAGGAACGGGAAGTGGCCGCTGCCGTATGGGCACCGGCGGCTTCTCTCGGCAGCTCGGTACGCAAGGGCAAGAACCGCATCCGCATCGAATTCACGCCCGCAGACGCTACCAAGCCCTATCGTGCGCTCTTTCGCTACGCCACCGTCACGGATCAGGTGATCCGCACGGACACTTCGCCGGGGCGTTTCTCGAAAACCAATCAGACAGGTATGGGCGAAGAGGAGAAGAGCGTCACTGGCCCGGTGAGCTTCGAAAGGGAATTCGACGCCGATTTTGCCGAAGATCATCCCTGGCATCATCAGCCACCGGTGACTTCGCTCAGCGACGCCGACCGCCAGTCCCTCAAGCAGTTGGTACGCGACCGCGCCGCCGCCTTCAAACCCGCTTTCCAGCCCATCTACCAGGAACTGTCCGGGATCAGGAACAGTTCCCTGCAACTCAATACCGAAGCCATCAGGAAGTCCAAATGCCTGGACAAGGCTTATGCTGCCGGCGTGCGCATTGTCCCGGCCGCCGACCTTGACATCGTGACGACCGGCAACCCGGAAATCGTGGTCAGCGCCAAGTCCGGCGAATTGTTCGGTCCTGAAGACAGCAAAGCCTTCTCGCGCATCAAGGGCAACGACCTGCAGATGTGCATCGGAGTCGTTCTCGGCGTCTACTACCCACAGCAGATACTGGTGGTGCGCGGCAGCGAGGACAAGTGGCGGGTGGTCCGCTGAAGACCGCTCATTCCTGTCACACACGCAACGGATCAAACAAACCGCCGTTGACGCCGCCGCGGCGCCGGCGCCGGTCACGCTCGACGCAGCACGCGGGGGTTGGCGGCAGTCTTGCTCGTTGCCTGCGGGGAGAAGGCAGCGCCGACGCCGATCGCGCACGACGCCTACGTCTGGCAGTTGGAAAGCCGAGTCAGCCTGGACGCGGGACTTCAAGGCTGGGGCTCGCCATCTTTGCGATCCGTTCTTGATCCTCCACCATAGTCAGACCGAGAGCGCGGCAACGATCCTCTGCCGCTTTCGAGTAGGTGACCAGATCATTGTGATACTGTTCCGCCAAGCGTTCCCGTGTGGCATGAATTTCAGCAACGACGGGATCGTGCCAAACTGAGGGTACGTTCATTGGCAAGCCTCCATCAACTCAAAGGGTGTGACAGGGCAATCGCTTACGCAAATGTCGTAAGCACCTGACAATACTCGCTGGCTCTTTATGCGTTACGGGCTGTTATGCCAAAAGGGCAGTGAGGAGGGGTTTCAGTAGGCCTTTGCCACGGATCCTAACGTTGTGCACGAATTGGAAGAAGCCCAAGTAGAGCGGGAGCTTCTCTTGCGAGATCCCCCGGTGGGGACGCAGCCAGGAGCGTAGCAGCGACCAAAACCCTTCCATGGTGTTGACATGGACCTCGTGGAATCCGTCGCCGTCCTCGTCACGGGCGTACTCTCCGCGGCTGTGACACACCGTTTTGTGCTGATAACCCCACTCGGGCAGACGGGCGTAGATGTCGTATTCATCGGTGTAAACAGTCGCGTTGGGCGCGATGGTGGCCAGGATCAAGGGCTTGATGGTCGGCTGCTGAACGTTTTCGAGCATCCCTATCCTCACCTCACCGCCGCGTTGGAGCATTCCCAGGATGGGGGGCTTCTCCTTTTCCAGCGTGCCGCGCCCGCGCGCGCCTTTCAGGCGCCGCCGGCGGCCCGGGCGGTTCTTTCGTCTGACCGCCTCGGGATGACCCTTATGGCCCGCCACGATATACACTTCGTCGCACTCCACCTCGCCGGAAAGGGTCGGCTCCGGTTGCGCCGCCACGATTCCCGCGCGCAATTGCGAGATCATGCGGTGCACATCGTCCTTGTTCAGACCCAATTCATCCCCGATCTGCTCGTTGGAGAGGTTCAGTCCCATCAGGTACAGGCACAGGAGCCACACCTTTAGCGGTTGGTGATGGCCCGCGAAAATTGTCCCACTCAAATCGTCAAAGTACCGCAGGCAGGTCGCACAGCGATACCTCTGGCGCGATGGATGAGCCGTATCATGGCCTTGCCTGGTCACTTCTGGCGAAGCACAATGCGCGCAGCGCACTCCCTCCGGCCAACGCAACTCGCGCACTTCCGCGTAACACTTGCTATCGTCCAGCAAACTCTGAAGGTGGATCAACGCGCTACATCCTTAAGGCATAACGGCCTAAAATTCTATCGGATATCCAGCCTCCAGAACGACAATGCTCAACCGCCCGAAACACATAAAGAGCCTCAAAAAATATGCTAATAACATCGAATTCTGTCATAAATTGACGCATGCATCGCTTTAAGCTATTGATCTTTAATGAGAGTATTTATGCACCAACGCCGCCTCATGCATTTACTTCGCCTGTCGCCAGCATTACCGTCGGACTGCCGTGGCCGACAATGCGCCCTCCTTCCAGCTTGATGATCAGATCGCAATTGTGTAGCGTCGAATGCCGATGCGCCACGATCAGTAAGGTCTTGGCTCCGTGCAAACTGGTTACGGCATTCATGACTTCTGCTTCGGTCTCGCTGTCCAGGGCTGCTGTTGCTTCGTCGAGGATCAATACGGGCGGATCGCGGAAAACGGCGCGGGCGATGCCGATACGCTGCCTCTGTCCGCCCGAGAGTCGCGCGCCATTCTCGCCGATGGAGGTTTCCAGTCCGGCGGGGAGCGTACGCACAAAATCGTCGATGCGGGCCACGGCAAGCGCCTGCCATACCGCGCTGTCGTCAATCTCTGTCACCTTGCGGCCGAAGGCGACGTTGTTACGGATAGTCGTGTCGGCGAGGTAGATGGTTTGCGGTATGTAGCCAAGCTGCGACTGCCACCCCTCGACATTGCCCTGGATGTCCTGTCCGTCTGCAAGTATTCGTCCCGCACTCGGCGCGAGCAGCCCCAGCACCAGGTCCACGAGGGTCGTCTTGCCCGAGCCAGAGGCGCCGATGAAGCCGATCATCGCGCCGAACGGGATATCCAGCGTGATGTTGGTCAGCGCGTCGCAACCCGCTCCAGAGTAGCGGAAACTGACCTGCTCGACGCGTATCGAATTCCGCATGGGTAGAGGAAGGACGTCTTCAATCCTGTCTTCGGCATTGATCCAGGGACCCAGTTCCTTGAAGAGGATGTCGATGGTGGGGCCGCTGAAGCGAACTTCCTGGTAGGTAATAATGATGCGGTTTGCGGCGGGGATCAGGCGGAAAGAGGCGCCGACAAACAAGCCCAGCATCGGCAGGACGAATTCGAGCGGTTTGTTCTGTAGCAACGTCGATGCAGCGATCGCGAGCAGGCCGCCCATTGCCAGCACTTCCAGAAAAAGCAGCGGGAGGCCTTGCGCCAGTATGTGCCGGCTGGAGTACAAGGCGCGTTCGCGACTATGAAAAAGAAAGGACTGCAGGAAGTGCTCAGCGGTGCCCAGAATCCGTATTTCCTTGAGCCCCCCTAAGCCTTCCTGTATGCGTTGTATGCGTTGTCCCTCGTGAAGCTGGCGCTGCGCCCCCCAATGCGTGATGCGGTCGCGCAGCACGCGATAAAAGGCGATGCCGAGCAAGAGGAAGAGCCCGGATACAATGCTGGCGGCAATGGTGTCGACATAGAACAGCAGGAGTACCAGCATCACCGCGATCAGGCCTTCCGCAATTAGGATCAAGCTGGGCAGCAGAACGGACCAGATCAGGCGATCCGCCTCGTGCGTGAGGTTGCGGATCATTTCGCCGGTGTTGCGTTGCACGTGGAAGGCATAGGGTTGATGCAGATAGTGATGGAACAGCCGCTGCGAGAGCAGGTTCTGCCGGGCGAAGGCAAAGCGGCTTTGCAGCAGCGAGACCAGAGCCGCGTAGCTGTTCTTGACCAGATACAGCAGCAGCATCCCGACCAGGATGGCGAGGACGAAGCCCATCGGGTCCGGCTGGCCGAGCACCCGGTGCAGCCAGGCGACAGGCGGAGCAGACAGGGCAAGTTTGGGGTTTGCCAGGATCGTCACAACCGGGAAAATCAGGGCAACGCAGAGGGCTTCGACGATGGCACCGGCCAGTATGAAAAGCAGTAGCACGACCGCTTTGCGACGGTCGCCCGGTGGGAACAAGGAGATCAGTTTCTGAAGCGTGTGCAGCAATCCAGATTCCTCCTAGCCCTGGGCGGAAGGCGCCAGTAGCAGTGCTTTTGCATTCGGCCAGGTACTGGCGAGTGCGGCCGCGATGACCGTGCCGTGAATCGCGGCGACGATCAGAACCGTGACATCCGGCTGCTCGGCCAGAACGGCTTCAGGTGACTGTACGACGAAACCGGCGAAACTCAGGCCCTGCTTGTTAGCTTATTAATATCGTGGTCGACCACGGCGATGACTCTGCAATCGCGTATCCGGGAACTGCCGAACAGGCGTTGGGCAAAAGAACCGGCCCCCGGAGAACGACCGGCGAACCAACTGCGGCGAGGAACACAAGTTCGGGGATAGATTCCGCCTGGCGACAGCTCTCGACGTACTGCTCGACCGCCACCTTGAGGTTCCAGTCCGCCGCCAAGGCATTCGATTTGCCGCCACCCCCGCCTGCATCCATACCCAGCAAGCTGGGTAGAAAAAAGGATAGGGAATTCAACCACCATTATGAAATTATCTTCGCTCCAGCACCCTATCGTCAAGGGCGAATTCCCAGGAGGTGTGATTCAAAGTCTGAAGTTTAGACACTCGCGGTCGTCGGCTGATGCCGAAGGGATTTCCGCGGCGCGAAAATTCTTGGGCATCGCCAGGAGATTTGAGATGGCCAGGGGTCAATGAGGGATCACTTTCGATCTCGGAGCTTCCCTCAGGTCTCTTGCCGCCAATGTTTGCTTGCTGCTCTCTCAATGGGTCTCCTTCCTCCTGGAGGCAGTTCCACCCCGTTCGCGTCGTCCCTTCGTCGAACTCCTGATCGGCTGCCTGCTCAACCCGGAAGGATGGGTCACCCGCGCCCTCGGGGCCATTCGCCGAGAGGCGCCCTGGACGACCGATTACAAGCTGATCGAGCGGGCACACGTGTCGGTCGGTCCAGGGGCACGTCAAGGAGATGCGCTTGCTGATCGATGCCTGGTTCATGCGCCGGAGCCTGAGTCTGTGCGCTAACACAACTCCTGGCCTGGCAGCTTGGGGAGTTCTTTCCCTCAGGGCAATCGCTTACGCATATTTC
>NZ_JDSS02000015.1:27234-33701 GCF_000584955.1 Candidatus Accumulibacter vicinus | reverse complement strand
CCTCCAGAACGACAATGCTCAACCGCCCGAAACACATAAAGAGCCTACTCGCTACCTATCTATCCTGTACCTATGATGAAATATTGATTTTGGAATGGCCATGGGGTCTACTTCCTCTTTTTGGGAGGGTGGCCGGATGACTCTGGTAGAAACGTTTTCGGGATTGCCGGATAGCCGTCGAGGTCCGGCGAAGCGGTACGTCTTGATGGAGATGGTAGTGATGGCTTTATGCGCGATCCTGTGTGGCGCCGACAATTGGGTGGAGGTAGCGGACTGGTGTCGGGATCGGCAACAGTGGTTGCGGGAGCGATTCGGGTGGTCTCTGAAGGGAGGCACCCCGTCGCACGACACGTTTGGCGATCTCTTTCGGGTGCTGGATGCGAAGGTATTCGAGGAGCGGTTTCGGCAGTGGATCGCGGGGTTGGTCGGCGTCGTAGAGGGAGTGGTTGCTTTCGATGGGAAGACCTTGCGTGGATCGGGGAAGAAAGGAAGCAATGAGCTTCTGCACTTGGTGACGGCCTATGCGGTGGGAAGTGGCCTATGTCTGGCGCAGGAGGGAACCTGCGGCAAGGGACACGAGTTGGCGGGACTCAAGAACTTGCTGGATGTGCTGATTTTAAAGGGGTGTATTGCCACGACGGATGCGCTCGGTTGCCAAACCGAGATCGCGGAGAAGATCGTTGACCAGGGAGGCGATTACGTCTTGCAGGTCAAGGACAACCAGAAGAACTTGGCCACCGCCATTCGGGAGTTTTTTGAGGAGGGCGATCAGGCGGGTTTTGGACGCCTGGACGTTCAGCGTTTCGAGGAAATCGAAAAAGATCATGGCCGGATCGACACCCGCCGCTACACCTGGATCCCGGACGTTTCGTGGATGGACAAGCCGATGCGCGAAGCGTGGAAGAAGCTCGGGGGGGTCGGCAGGATCGAGTCGATACGAGAAATCGGCGACACCGTTTCTGTTGAGCATCATTATGCCATTGGTTCCCGCGGTGTCCAGACCGTCGCGAGGTTCGCCAACGCCTCTCGCAACCACTGGGGCATCGAGAACGGGTTGCACTGGACCCTCGATGTGGTCTTCCGCGAGGATCACTGCCGTGTCCGCAAAGGTCACGCCGCGCGGAATTTCTCCGTCCTGCGCAAGTTCGCCTTGGCGACCTTGCGCCCAGAAGAAGAGGTGAAAATGGGTTTGCGCCGCCGTCGCGTTCATGCCGACCGCCATCCGGAGTACCGCGAGTCCCTCATCCGGCGTGCTTTCTCGCAGAACGGGAGCGAAAACCCCATGCCATTTGTGTAAGCGATTGCCCTGAAGGGTGTGACGAGTTCCGGCAAGCTGTAGCCCCTGGCAGCACACAAACCGCGCATGACGGGTAGCTTGGTCGGATTGGCGATATGACTGCAATTCCAGGTGACCAGCACATCCATTTCGTGATACGCCGCACAGGCGATGTGCAGGGCATCGAGTCGGGCATTTGCCGGAAGACCGCCACCGAGCAACAGGAATTCTGCAAGAGCGAGAATTTCCGGTGCAATGGACAAGACCGGGATCGGGCGCAAGGCGTCGATGCGCTCCAAGGCGGCAAGCGGGTCGCCAGCGCTGGCTTCCTCCACAACGTAAGGTGAAATAAAGGCCAGGAACGATGTCCGCCCGGAATCCCACCACAGGCGGGTGATCTGCTGGCATGCCGACTTGATCGAATCATTGCTCGGGCGCGCCGTGAGATAGCTTATGACGCAGGTCTCGATGTAGACCTTGCGTTTCATGGTTTCGATCTTTCGATCCTGGTTCCCACAACCGTGGTCCATGCTTGGTCTTACTGGCAGATGCCTTTCTCGGCGAGGCGTATGAATCGCATTGGTCGGAGCGCCAGGGACCTACAGGCACTCTTACGCGATGCACACGCAACGCTGATATCGGCGATACGCCATGATGCGGGAGGGAGCAAAGCCCCTGCCATTGGTTTCACATGCCACGAAACGTGGCAAAAGGTCTGTCTGCAGGTCCATAGATACTATAGCACGCTCGCTACCTCGTAGCTCCGGAGCTGGCCTGCTGGGCGAGCAGCTTGATGGCGGGGCGGCACCGGACGCGGGCGAAGACTGTTGTTGAAGGCTCTGAGACAGCCACTTGCAAGGCGACCGGACACGCCACGGGATCGCGCGTCAATCTGCCGCAAACCCAAGAGACCTGCCGACGAGCCTGATGATTGCCCCGCATACCAGATACGCGCCGATCAAGGCCGGAATCGCCAGGTAGCGACCAGCGCCTGCTGATCGCGCCGGCGGCAGGTGATCGCGGACCGCCAGAAACGGAATCACGTTGATGGCGTGGTAGTTGGTCATCGGGTAGGGGAGAAAGAACAGCATGGCCGGAGCGTCGATGAAGAAGAACAGACCCCCGTCGCCCAGCGTCTGCGCCAGGCCCATGACCAGAATGTAGTTCCACAGGGTATAGCGGTAGCGGTTGATGAAGAACCAGAGCAGCGAGAAGATCACCAGGTAGGCAGGCAAGGTGAACAACAGGTCGAGCGCATAGCGGACCAGTCCCTCACCGAAAGATGTCTCCCGGTCGATGCGCAGCGCCAGAAAGACCGGCATAGAAAGCATGTGCATGCCCTCCACCGCAGCGGCCAGGAGAGTACCGAGGACAAGGAATCGAGTCCTGGATGCCAGCGCCGGGAGTGCGTCGACCAACATCGGGAGAAAAGCCAGTTCGCCCAGGAGAAGCGCGATTACGAACAGGCGAGTGACGCTCTCGGGCGACAAGCCGGACAGGACAATCGACAGGCCGATGGCGACGATTGCCCACGCACAGTAAAGCGCCGGGCCGATTCCAGGCTTGGGACGCAGGCGGGCGAAAAGCGGGGTCATGTTTCCTTCCTCGGCGCGGCGCGAAGAATGAAGTTAACGCGCCAGCGCGGCTGAGACAAGCGAAACGGCCGGAGTGCCGACGCAATGCCGGCATATCGGCGGACAGGCGCTTCCACTCTGTTGCAGTGGCAGGGCTGCCCGGCGGCGGCGAACTGCGCGTGCGCAGTGCCGATCTGCCTGTCGCGCTCGCCGGCAGGCCGGGATCCTCGCGGACAAAGATCGCGTGTTGTCCTGGACAAAACACCAAAACAGCTTGACATCCGAGAGCCAAGAGCTTATATTTTCGACAAGTTTTTTAAATTGTCCAGAACAAAATTATGTCTCACTTGCCAGCCTGCCGTTTCGCCGACGCCGCTCCAGCCCTGGAAGAAGCGCCTCCCCGCCCTGGACGGATCGCTGGGCGTGCCTTCGCCGGGAGCACGCTGATTGCCCTGCTGTTCCTCGCCTGCAGCGGCCTGGCGCAAGCCCTGCCGGCAGCGGTGCGCAAGTCCGAGGCCGGTTGGCGGCAGTGGGGGAGCGGCGAAATCCCGCTCCATCGCGCCCCGCGCAGCCGCAGCCCGAGCCTGCGCTTGGCGCTCCTCAAACGGCCGGAGACTTGACCGTGACTGCCGCCCTGACCGTGACGCTTCCCAGGCGACAGTTGCTCGCCTACGGCGCGCTCGGCCTGCCGCTGGCGATGGCCGCACTGCCGGTCTACGTGCATGTGCCGCGCCTGTACGCCGAATCCGCGGGCATGAGCCTGAGCCTGCTCGGCTCGCTGCTGCTGGCGGCACGCCTGCTCGACGCCGGCATCGATCCGCTGCTCGGCGGCTGGAGCGACCGCACGGCGAGCCGCCAGCGCCTGATCGTATTCGCCTTGCCGTGCCTGGCGCTGGGCATGCTCGCGCTGCTGCATCCGCCGGCCGTCGCGGCGCCGTGGTGGCTGCTCGCATCGATGCTGTGCACCTACTTCGGTTTCTCGCTGGCGAGCGTCGCCTATCAGGCCTGGGGCGCCGAACTCGGCCGCGATGCCGGCGAGCGGACGCGGCTGACGGCCAGCCGGGAGGGCTTCGGCCTGCTCGGCGTCGTTCTCGCGGCGGCGCTGCCGGGGTTGCTGGCGAAGGATCTCGCGCAGGGACTTTCCGGGTTGGCGCAACTTTTCCCCTTGCTGTTGCTTTTCCTGGCGAGCTGGACCCTGCTCGGCACACCGCCGTCGGCCGAACGCCTGCCGGCGAGCGGCCGGCTGCTCGGCAACCTGCGCGGGGTCCTCGACGATGGCCGTTTTCGCCGCCTGCTGGCCGTTTTCGTCGTCAACGGCATCGCCGCGGCCTTGCCGGCAACGCTGGTCCTCTTCTACGTCGCCGACGTGCTGCAGGCCGAAGCCTGGAGTGGCGCCTTTCTCGCGCTCTACTTCGTCAGCGGCGTCGCTTTCCTGCCGCTGTGGGTCGCCCTCGCCCGGCGTTTCGGTCGCGTGCGGACCTGGGTCGCCTCGATGCTCGTCGCCGTCGCCTCGTTCGTCTGGGCCTGGGGATTGGGCGCCGGTGATGTCTGGCCCTTCGCCGTCGTCTGCCTGCTCTCGGGGGCGGCACTCGGCGCCGACCTGACGCTGCCGGCGGCCTTGCTCGCCGACCTCTGCGAACGTCCGACGGGCGGCAGGTCGGCGCAGGCCGGCGCCTACTTCGGTTGGTGGAATCTCGTCGCCAAGCTCAATCTGGCGCTGGCCGCCGGCCTGTCCCTGCCCTTGCTCGATCTGGTCGGCTACCAGCCGGGGGTGGCTGCGGCGACGGCCGGTCTGGCCGCCGTCTATTGCCTGCTGCCACTGCTCTTCAAGTCCATCGCCGCCATCCTGGCATGGCGTTGGCGCCGCACGCTGGAGGTCTCCTGATGAAAACCCTGTGGCTCGCCTGCTTCACTTGCGGAATCCTCGGTCTCGGCGGCTGCGCCGGCACGCCGGTCGACCGTTACCAGGCCGAACGGCCCGTGCTCGACCTCGCCCGCTACTTCAACGGCACGATCGACGGCTGGGGAATGTTCCAGGATCGTTCGGGCGAAGTGATCAAGCGCTTCCATGTCGTCATCGACGCGAAATGGGAGAAACGCGACGGGGTCGATGTCGGGACGCTCGACGAGAATTTTGCGTGGTCGGACGGCACGACTTCACGGCGGGTGTGGACGATCACCCGCGTCGACGCGTCGCGCTACGTCGGCCGCGCCGACGATGTCGTCGGCGAAGCACAGGGCGAAGCGGCCGGCAACGCGTTGCGCTGGCGCTACGTGCTCGCGCTGCCGGTCGACGGCCGCGTCTGGAACGTCGACTTCGACGACTGGATGTATCTGATCGACGACAAGGTGATGCTCAACCGTTCGGCGATGCGCAAGTTCGGCTTCCCTCTCGGCGACGTGACGCTGAGCTTCACGAAGCGGTGAAACCATGAATCCACGCCTCACCGACTGGTCGGGCAAACGCGTCTGGCTGCTCGGCGCCTCGACGGGCATCGGCGCGGCGCTCGCCGGCCAACTGCTGGCACGTGGCGCGCGCGTTGCCTTGTCGGCGCGCAACGCCGCCCGTCTGACCGAAGTCGCCGCCGGCGCCGGGCAGGCGCTGGTCCTGCCCTGTGATGCCGCCGACGAAGCGAGCCTGCGCGCCGCCTGGGACGCCTTGCTGGCGGCGTGGGGCGGTATCGACGTCGCGCTGTACGTGGCGGGGGACTATGTGCCGATGCGCGCCTGGGAACTCGATACGGCCAAGGCGCGACGGATGATCGACGTCAATCTCGTCGGTGCCGTCACCTTCGCGGCCTGCGTCGTGCCGCAACTGCTGCGCCAGGGCAACGGCCAGATTGGTTTCGTGGCCAGCGTCGCCGGTTATCGGGGTCTGCCGAAGTCGCTGATCTATGGACCGACGAAGGCTGCGCTGATCAACTTCGCCGAGGCACTGTACCTCGATCTGCAGCCGCAAGGCATCGGCGTGCGGGTGATCAATCCGGGCTTCGTCGCGACGCCGCTGACCGCGCAGAACGATTTCGCGATGCCGGCGCTGCTCACCGCCGAGCAGGCGGCGCTGGCGACGATCGCCGGTTTCGCCGGCGGCGCCTTCGAAATCCACTATCCGAAGCGATTCACGCGCGTGCTGAAGCTGCTGGCGCATCTGCCGTACCGTCTCTACTTTCCCCTCGTCCGCCGTCTCGGCGGTGCTGGCGGGCGCCCACGATGAGCAATGCGGCGTCGGTCGACGCGCTGGTCGCCTTCTTCGAGGGCTTGCACCCGGAGGCGGTCGCCCGCTTTGCCGAGTACTACGCGGTGGATGCGTACTTCAAGGATCCGTTCAACGAGGTGCGCGGTCTGGCGCCGATCCAGCGGATTTTCTCGCACATGTTCAGGCAGGTTGACGAACCACGCTTCGTCGTCCGCGAGCGCGTGGTCGCCGACAACGGCGCCTTGCTGGTCTGGGAACTGCACTACCGGCTGAAGGGCGCGCGGAAGACGGCGTCACCGCAAGTGATTCGCGGCGCGTCGCACCTGCGCTTCGACAGCGCCGGCAAGGTGATCTGGCACCGCGACTACTGGGACGCCGCTGAAGAGCTGTACGCCAGACTCCCGGGAATCGGCTGGCTGCT
>NZ_JDSS02000015.1:12300-27224 GCF_000584955.1 Candidatus Accumulibacter vicinus | reverse complement strand
CTCCAGAACGACAATGCTCAACCGCCCGAAACACATAAAGAGCCTTCCGAAATTGGCCAGTCCTCAGCGCCTGACCACTGGGCGAGTCTTTTCGAGGTAACGCGACACGCCGGTGATCGTACTACCGGTACCAACCCCGGACACGAATATGCCGACCATTCCGTCGGTGTCATCCCAAATCTCGGGACCGGTGGTCCTTTCGTGTATCGCTGGATTGGCGGTTCTTGAACTGCTGCAGTAGCAGGTAATGCGCCGGGTCCGACGCAGCGATCTCCTCGGCCCTGGCGACGGCGCCACCCATGCCCTTCGCGCCGTCGGTCAGTATCAGCCTGGCGCCATAGGCGACCAGCAGCTTGCGCCGCTCCAGGCTCATCGTTTCCGGCATGGTCAGCGTCAGGGCAATGCCACGTGCAGCGGCGACGAAGGCCAGAGCGATGCCGGTGTTGCCGCTGGTCGGTTCCACGAGTTCCTTGCCTGGACCCAGCAAACCACGCTCCTCGGCATCCCAGATCATCGCAGCCCCGATGCGGCACTTGACCGAATAAGCCTACCGACGGCTCGCGTAGTGGCACCGGCCGCCGCCGCAACACGGCCTGCGGCGATCCTTCACGCAGCGAGGTGACACAACAAATCAAGCCGGCGGCGTGCAACGCACCCGCGGAGTGCCTGTGCCCATCAACGCAGCCGCGAGTTCGTCGTAGCAGTGGGCGTTCACGTAGGCACCGCCCGGACCCGGCGCCGTCCGGTCGCGGATTTCGCCGCGCTCGGGGGGGTTGTTGCGGCCCCAAAGGATGTGCACCGACTCGTGCAGGACGACGGCCGAACGACTGTCGTCGTCGGCGATTTCATCCCAGAAACCGGGGCAAAGAACCATACTGCCGCTGCCACGACGCGACCAGGCGAACGCCTCGCAGTTGGGCACGCGGGCGCGGGCTATCGAAGCCGGGTCACCGGCACAGACGTACTGGATCGGCTGCGCCAGCAGTCCCGCGACCAGCGAATAACGACGAGCAAGAATTCGTAGCTCTTCGCCGAGCGCGGTGTCATGGTCGGGCCGCACGCGGCCGGTGAGCCGGTTCAGGAAACCGCCGCGCACTTCGGGCGGCAGCCCAAAGCGCGCTTCGAAGGCGGCCAGCGTCTCTGCCGCCGGCGGCTGCGCGCCGAGCAGCGCGGCGGCGTTGGCGGCGATCTCGGCGGCTCGGGAATCGACCGTGGCCAGCGCCAGGCGTGCGTCGTCCGGAGCGCTGTTGACCCCATCCGGGCAATTCGACCAACTGGCGACGCTGCGCAGCAGGCGCGGCAAACCCGCCGCGCGGCCCTGAACCACGTGCGCCAGCTCGTGCGCGAGCAAGGCGCGCCCCGAGTCAGTGGCCGGTCGATACTGACCATCGGCGAACACCAGGTGCTCTCCCGCAGTGTACGCCAGCGCGTTGACGGCGCGTGCCGAGCGCGCGGCGACCGCATCCGTGTGCACCCGCACCGCGGCCAGGTCGTGGCCAAAGCGCGGCTCCATCCAGGCTCGCAGCTCACCGTCCAGCGGAGTGCCGGGCGAGCGTAGAACTTCTCCGACAGCCTCAGCAGCAGCCGGCCCAGGCAGCGCCGGTGTCGCCGCGTTCGTCGCGTCCGGAACGGCGCGGCGCAGGACGCGCGCCGCCATTCGGTCGGCTTCGCGCTCCAGTGCATCCCCAGGCTGGCTCAGCGGCAGGCCTGGCGGTAAGCGACCGGCACAGCGGGGGCAGCTGCCGCCACAGGCACAGGCCGCCCGGCGCAGCAACGGCGCGGCGAAGTCCGCGCGCCGCCCGTCTGATGGCACGAGGGATTTCCCCGGCATAGCAGGGTCGCGCCCGGCTGAACGTAAGACTGGTTGCCGCAGCATGACTTATCTCCGTAGTCGGCTATTAAGGATAGGAAATCCAACGGCGCCATGAAAAGTATATGAGCCTCCGTCAAGGGGCGTCAATCTCTAATTGTTCTTTGCTCCCGATGATCTGCGCGACCGCCTCGCGGCCTTGGTGCATTGAGGAAAGCGTTGCCGACGATCATCCGGTCGCATGCGCGGACAAGATTCGCGTCGTCTGCGCGACGCGGCACGATGAGGAAGCATTCAGGACGCAGTCGGCACTCGGGCGCTCGCTCGCGCTTTACGCGATGTTCGATTTTCTCGAGCGGCACCTGTTTCCGAACAATTCCGCCGGGCTGCCGGCCGTCTATAACATCGCCCTCGGCGAAGCGAAGGATGCGCCGAGGGTCCTGGTGTTCGTTCATGACCCGATCGTCATTGGATACCATCTGATAGCGACATGAAGACCTGCGTCCATTCCTCCCGACCTAGACCACCCATGCTGCTGCCAAGGCGAACGATGATGACGCCTGCCGATGGGTTCACGTACAGAAACTGCCCGAGATGGCCGTTTGCCATGAAGTCGGACCGATCACGCGCGACCAGCCACCATAGGCGCTGGTAATTCCAGGCGCTACCATCGGTCATATCGATGCGTGTGGATTCCCTCACCCAGACTTCCGGGATGATCAGCCGCCCGTCCCATATTCCCTTGTTCAAGTAAAGCCGCCCGAACTTGGCGAAGTCCCGTGCAGTGGCGGCGAGGCAGCAACTCGTTTTTTCCAACCCACCCGGCGCATGATCGATGCTCCATGCGCCGCCATATTCCATGCCCAGCGGGTTCCACAGGCGCTCCTGCATGTACTGGGTGATGCTCTTGCCACCCAGCGCACGTTTGAGAACGAGCGTCAACAGCAAGACATCGCTCGACTTGTAGATAAAACGAGTGCCGGGTCGCTCCCGCAGTCTGAGGTTCAGGATTTCTTGTTCGAGACGGTTTGTATAGAGAAGCGAACGTGTATCCCAAACGGAAAGTCGTTCTCGGCGTAGTCGATGCCGGAGGTCATTTGTAGAAGGTGCTTTAGTGTGACTGGCGTGAATCCCCTGCTCTTCAATTCAGGCACGAGGTCGGTCACGGGCTGATCGATCGACTTGAGGTATCCGTCTGCAATGGCGCAACCCACCAGAATAGAAAAGACCGACTTGGCCATTGAGAAAGACAAGGAGGACGTAGCCCGGTCGAAGTTTGCATTGTATTTCTCGAATAGGATTGCATCGTCCTTCACAACGAGAAAGGCAACCGTGTCGGTTGCGGACAGCAGTTCCGATAGGTGAACGTCCCGACGGTCACCAAAGCTGACTACAGTAGGAATATTCCATTTCCCGTGGCCTTCGCGAAAGCGAAAGGGTTCGGCTGCGGCGGTCAGATGGTGCTGAGGAAAGATACGGTCATCCTCGATGCCGGAGAAGTTGTAAACGACCGTCCGATAAACAGTGACAGGCCCAGCGGCAACAATCCACACGATCGCGGCAGCTAATGCGAACAGGGAGACTGCAAAATATGGCTTGATCCGTCGAGTGTTCATATACCGCTTTCACGCAAATAGGTGCGGCCCAATCGTGCTGGTCTCAACAGGGCGTCGATGAATCCAGTTGTTCCCGTTCCTCCGCCGTCAGCGTCACTCGATATTTGATCGCCGGTGGGCCGCTATCCCGGAAACGTATCGCCCATGTCCGCGCCCTTATGACGAGATTCTGACCGAGGGCGAAGCAGTCACCCCCCGCGCACCAAGCAAACGGTCATGACTTTGCAAGACCCCCCGGATCATGAAAGTCATGACCGTTTCCCTCTCCCCCGACCCCTCCCCCACAAGTGGGGAGGGGAGATTCGTGAGTCGCTAACGCGACTTTCACATTAAGCAAGGCGACCTACCTGCTCAGCCGCCTGCGGAATCATGCCGACATGTCTGGCGCTTCATGACGACTCGGGTTTGGACTGTCTTGGCCCTGAGAATTGCCGCGCCGCCCGGTGCGCTCGCCGAGGCCCGGCAAAGGGGCCGCCTTCACCGACCGCCGGCTCAGGCTTCGAGACCGTCGCGCAGGATCGTTTCGATCTGTTCGAAATCGAAGTGCTCGGCATATTGCCGCAGAAGCTGCCCGAGCGCCTCGTCGTGTGCTTCCACTCGCGCGATCAGTCGGTCGATGCGCTCGACATTCAAAGTGACTGCCGCTTCGGTCAGTTCGCGTCGCAGCTCTGGCGGCAGTGCCGCGACGACCGCCCGGTCCGCCCGTTCTGCAACCGGCGACGATCGGCTCACCGTCGCCTCATGCTGGTAGCGCACACCCAGGAGGCGCGCCAGGCACGCGAAGACGTCGGCGCGACGAAATGGCTTGTGCAGAATGTCGTCCATGCCGGCGGCCAACATTTCTCCACGCTGCTCGGCGAATACGGAAGCAGTGAGCGCGACTATCTTGACGTCCTTTCCGCCGTCCAGCGCCCGGATGCGGCGGGTGGCCTCCAGTCCGTCCATCCCGGGCATACGTCGGTCCATCCAGATGAAATGGGGGCGCCACGACTGGAACAACTCGACGCCGCGCACGCCGTTCTCCGCCGTCTTTGCCTGAAACCCGGCCCCTTCCAACAGCCTGGCGAGCAGCAAGGCGTTCTCAGGTTGGTCCTCGACAATCAGGATCCGGAGCTCCGGCTGGCCTGGCGCCAAGGCCAGAACCTCACCGTCTCCTTCAGGCAAGCTGCTCACTTCGGGCGCCGATGCGGGTTCTATCGGCAAGTCGATAGAGAAGCAACTGCCCTGGCCCATCTCGCTGACTACACTGATTCGGCCGCCCATCAACTCGACGAACTGACGCGTAATCGCCAATCCGAGTCCGGTGCCGCTGTGCGCCGACGCCTGGCCCGCCTGTACGAATGGTTCGAAGATCATCGCCTGTTCTGCCAGCGCGATACCCGGACCGCTATCCGCCACGTCGATGCGCAGGCGGCGACCGTCTGCGCCGGCAGTGGCATCCAAGCGCAGCGTGACCGCACCCTGCTCTGTGAACTTGATGGCGTTGCCCAGCAGGTTGACCAGCACCTGCCGCAAACGGACCTCGTCGCCCCGAATGTAGCGCGCCACCTGCCCATTACGTTCCAGGCGCAGGTCGAGGCTCTTTTCGCGTGCGCGCTGGCCCATCATGGCAACGACATCATTCACCGCGGAGTCGAAGTCAAATGGCGCCACTTCCAGAGCGATGCGACCAGCCTCGATCTTGGCCATGTCGAGGATGTCGTTGATCAGACGCAGCAGGTGTTCACCGCTGCGGTTGATGATGTCCAGATGTTCCCGGTCGCGCCCGGTGATGGCGGCTTCTCGGCACATCATTGCCGAGAAGCCGAGGATGGCGTTGAGCGGCGTGCGCAGCTCGTGGCTCATGTTGGCCAGGAAGGTGCTCTTGGCCCGGTTTGCCGTCTCGGCCAACTCTTTGGCATGCTCCAGTTCGGCCGTGCGAACCGCCACCAGTTCCTCGAGGTGATTGCGATAGCTTTGCAACTCCAGTTCCGCACGCTTGCGTTCGGCGAGTTCGAGCGTCAGCTTCCGGTTGAGTTCGGACAACTCGGCCGTGCGCGACTTGATGGTCTGTTCCTGGCGTTCGTAGAGCACCGCATTGCGCAACACCAGAGCGAGAATGGTCGATAACGGACCAATCAAGGTCGTCGTGGCCGCCAGTTCGGCCTCCTCGGGCAAGCCAAGCAGGAGCAGCGCTCCGACGTGGTGAGCGCCGACCATCAAGGGCATGGCCATCGTCAGGCCCATCCCTTCTTCGAGCAGGATGCGCGCCGCTTCCGAAGAGTCGCCGGGAGGCCACACTTCGACCGCCCGCATACCCCGGAGCATGCCGCATAGACGGCGAAATCCCGCCGAATCACCGACAGGTCTGCGGCGCTTGGGATCGACGCTGACGATCCGGTAGTCGCCCGCCGCCGAATCCGTGTCGAACTGGATCAACAGCACGCTGCGGGCGGCGGTCATCGCACGCAGTTCCTTGGTCAGATAGCTGCCGGTATTGCCAGGGTTGTCCGCACGGTCGAGAACGTTGCTCAGAACGTCGATGGTCATGAACGACAGCGCGGGATCGTTGAAAGCGTCTCTGGTCATCCCGCTATCACCGATTCATCGAGCCGCCCCAGCGCCTCGCTGATGGCGCTGTGCAGGCAATCCAGCGGCGTGGCACGTGACTCCCATGGCAGACCGCAATAGTCTGCAATCGCCCGCAGCTTCTCTTGCGGCACGGGCAGCATGCCAGTATCGAGATAGACGATCAGGCGATGCAGGTCGCCCATCAGCCCTCTGGCATTGGCCCGATCGAGACCCAGCTCGTGCGCGAAGAAGCGCTCGCCTCGCTGCGCCCATTCCGGCAGCAGGAAGTAGGCACCATCGCGCGCGTCCCGCCGGTAGCGTTCACGGCCGAGCAGCAGTTCGGCACAGTTGGCTCCCTTGGTGAGCACGACGCCAGGTTGCGCCGCAAGCTGCCGCATCCCGACATAGCAGTCGCCATAAACCAGGACCACCCCTCGCCCGCTCCTCCGTTCCTCCTCGACGATCGCTTCCAACTGCTCACCGAGTCTAGCCGGACAAACGTGCAACATGGAGCGCACGACGCGAATCCGTAGCGCGGGCCAGTGGATCTGCCAGAGCGCCTCGACCTCGGCCGCGAACACCGAGCATACGACCAGCGTCGGTGGACAAGGCCCGGATTCGGTCACCGGCGATCCCCAGCAAATTCCTCCACCGATTTCCGGAAGGCGTGAATGTTGGCCGGGGGCGTATCGATGTACATGTCACCCTTGCAACTGGCCAGAATGAAACGCGGGTCGTCGCGCCGATTCTCCAGTGTCTTCCGGCACACCGCTTCGACATCCGCTGCCGCGGCTCGCCGCATCCACGGTGACGCGGGCCCGCTGAGCAGAATGGAGTCTGCGCCAAGAAGCCGGCGCGCCCGTTTCAGGTTGTCGCCCTGCGCGAGGACGAAACCGGCGACGGAAGGCAAACCGGACAAAACGTCCAGGTTGGCCACGAGGGGAAATTCCAGATGGTGCAGGACGACCGGCCCATGAACTCGCGCCAAGGTATCAACCAGCACGGGCCGCGAAAACTCCTGCAATATCTCGCGGGTAACGAAACCTGGCGAAGCGAAGCCGATTGTCCACACGACAAAGGCAGCGCCATCGGCGAAGCAGCGGTTGGCCAGTTCCGCGGCGAAGGGAGTCACTCGCCGCATGATCGCCTCAGCGGCCGGACGATCGAACAGCAAGGTTTCCAGCCAGGCGTCGAGGCCCATTACCAGCCCGGGAATGTCGATTGGCGCGACGAGAAGCACGGCTACCGGCACTTCCCGCCCGTGTTCGGCGACCACGCGCCGCAACGCCTCCCGCAGGTACGACAGGCGCGGATGCCGGTCCGGATCGGGAAACGGCAGACCGTTCCATTCGGACGCCACCTCGATGGCTGGTGTCGACACCACGGGCGGCCCCTTGTCGAAATAGCGGGCCTTGCTGCCGAATGCCTCGCCGATGGCGGCGACGATCAGGGGGCCGAACAATATGTCCGGGGCAAAGGTTTCGCGTACTGCCGTCTGCCCGCGCGCATAAGCCGCCGGGTCGTTGTAATGCTCCTCGAGGGAGCAGCCGGTCAAGGCCGCGCCGTACTGGCTCAACGGCATGGTGAACATTCGCCGGTCGGCCATTTCACCCGCCATCAGGCATTGCAGGCGCTGGATGCTGTTCACCGGGCGTCCTCGCCGCGTTCGCCGCGCGCCCAGAGCTCGGCAAAAAGGTGTGGGGCTTCGAGCATGTCCGGCGCGGTACCATCCCCCCCCACTTCATCGCAAAGCCCTTCTGCAACCAGAAACACGGCGCCGCCCACCGCCAGTTGAATACGCCCGGACAGCCCTCGTGCATCGAGTTCACGCCGGATTTCCTTGATGTTCAGTGCCGTCGTCATGGTCATCGCCGACACGCCGATGACCCGCGCGCCAATCTCGATCGCCTTGTCTACGAACTCGGCCGCCGGCACATCGTTGCCCAGATCGCAAACGACCCAACCGCTGGAGCGCAGCATCGTCGCCACCATGCGGCGACCCAGGGCATGGAAGTCTTCCTCCGCGTTGCCGAGAACCACCGGCCCTTTGACCGTTTTTGGTTCACTGTTCTGCGCGAGCAATCCGGCGGACTTGGTCAACATGTCTTCGGCCACCTTGGCCGCGACATAGGCTTGAGCCAGCGAAAAGCGTTCCGAGTTGATACCGCGACCGATTCTTTTCAGGGCTGGCTCGAGAAGATCCTTGTACGCCGCGGCATAACCGTGTCGCGCAGCCCAGTGGTCGAGCAATTGTCCAGCCCGTTCGCGATCGGCGCGGCTGATTGCGGCCACCAAGGCCCGCCGAATGTTCAGATCGGAAAGCTCGCCGTCCGGGTGTTCGCCTGGCGTCATCTCGGCGTCCTCCCTATACTATCCAGGCGCGCCGTGGATCGCGACCGGCGCTAGGCCGACGTTGCCTACAAGCTGCCGAACGCTCGCCGTCGCCGACTGGAGAGCGCAATATCGGCCGCCGGGGTGCCTCTGAGGGATCTTTTCACCGCGCTGCGCCGGGTCGAGGCGCGTATGCTCGCATTGAGCCGTTCTGGTGTTGACGCGCCGGTCGTCGGAGCGTTCGTGTGGCATTGCGGGTCCTACCGTTCTTGATGCTCGGGATCGACGCCAAGTCCACCCCTCAGGGTATTTCCCTGGCAACTGAAGGCGATCCGGGCGACCGCTGACAGGGCATGATTCCAATCAGCGTATACTTCCATATTACATTGTCGACTGGGCAATTGAAACCCATCCGAGACTATCGGGGAAGCGAAGACCTCGTGCGAATCATCGCTGAGCGTCATGCGCGACGACAAAGCGCCCGCGACAGCGCCTACCGAAGGCGGCCGCCAGACCCGAAAAATCACATAGGAGAAAAGACTTGCCTGATGAAGCAGCGCGCATCACCGGCGTCATTCTCGCGGGTGGGCGCGGTCGCCGTATGGGCGGCGTGGACAAGGGGCTGCAGGAACTGTGCGGGCGACCGCTGGTGGCCTGGGTCATCGAGCGCTTCGGTCCGCAGGTCGACGAACTGCTGATCAACGCCAATCAGAACGGTGATCGCTACGCCGTTTTCGGCCATCGCGTCCTGACCGACCAGATCTCCGATTTCGCTGGTCCGCTAGCCGGTCTGCAGGCCGCGCTGCTGGGGGCGACGCACTCGCTGCTGGCTACCGCTCCCTGCGATTCACCGTTCCTGCCGAGCGATCTGGTTCTTCGCCTGCTGCAGGCTCTGACCACGAGCGGCGCCGATCTTGCCGTCGCCCGCACCTTCGACCAGCTGCAACCGGTGTTCTGCCTGTGCCGGCGTGACGTACTGCCATCATTGAGCGAATACCTGGAAAACGGTGGACGCCGCGTCGATCGCTGGCACGCGACGCTGCAGGTAGTCGAGGTGGCTTTTGATGATCAGGCCGAGGCTTTCGAGAACATCAACAACTGCGAGGAACTAGAGCATGTCGAAAGGGTGCTGCCGGATCGGACAACCTGATCTTACGGATTTTGCACAGTACCGAGTTGCAGGATCATCTGGCCGAAGTCCATCAACGACGGCAAAAAACAATGGATTGAGCCTATTGAAAGCAAGCCGACATCCTTTTGGAATGGGCTTGAAATGCAATCAGACAAAGTGGAATTACCGGCTCCGGGCACAGCAACTCTGAGAAACTGCTCGATCTGCACCATCGTTATCAGACGTGCTTCGTTCATGTTGATCACCATCCCTGAGAGGATCAACCCAAACGCCAAGTCACCCGCGATTTCTCTCGTTCAGGCTCATTCCTGGGGGGCAATGCGTTCCTCGTGCAGGCTCATACCACGTTGGACAAGGCTGGATCCGGTAAGACCGCCATCTCCATCTTTCTGTTAGAATTGCCATGTCGTGGCTGTCGGAAGGCGCTCAACGACAACCCAAGAGAGTACTCGCGGTTCTCCTCGCTACGATACCACCGAGATATGGCCACTACGTCGCACCCCTCTTTCATCATCGTCGGTCTGACCATCGCAGGCAAGAGGTTCCGCCCCAGTGACTGGGCTGAAAGACTTTGCGGTGTTCTTTCAGCTTTTGGCGCCGAGAAGAAAATGCGCTATTCACCCTATGTCGGCCCCAGGACCTACAAGGGCGAGAAAGCTGTTTTCGTAGACGGCCGATTATACGAAGTGGAGCCCATGGCCTACCGCTTCGTACTGCATTTCGCACAAGACAACGATCTGCAACTGATCCAGGACCTCGTATAGTGGTCTATCAGCGAGGAGCCTGTCGGACACAAGAAGAGCGTGCACTTTCCGACAGTCTCTGCATGGTCTTGTGTCGGCCGGTCGGGTGGAGTCAGGAAACGTTCATGTGAATCATCCGCGTTCTTGGCCGGAAACCAGCAACATGGGCTAACGGTCATGACTTTTCCAGGCACCCCCGATCATGAAAGTCATGACCGTTTCCCTCTCCCCCGATCCCTCCCCCGCGCGGGGGAGGGGGAGATTCGTGAGTCGCATACGCGACTTTCACATTAAACCAGCCTCCTTTGCTACCCTGGCTGGAAGGTTGTCGTCGACCCATCTGGGTGCCCATCCTGCCGCGATCATTTCCGCTTCGCCCAATATTCAGGCGGCAGAAAATTTCCCTTAGCAAAGAATGCCTTGCGGCAGCTCTCCACGCCTGACCCACAGCTTGCACACAGTGTTGTCCGTGCGTTTTCGGGATAGCGAAAAGCGGTTTCCGACTTATCCACAGCCCCATGGGAAAAGGCCGTCGACTCGACGGCCTTTTCTTCCTCTGCGGAGAAATAGGAAGACTACCGCGCCGCGAGTTCGCGCAGATAGCGCTGCCAGTTGGCTACGTAGTGATCGGCGCTATGCTGCAGCCGGGCGACTTCTTCATCACTGAGCCGGCGGATCACCTTGCCGGGTGAGCCGACGATCAGCGAATGGTCTGCAAAGACCTTGCCTTCCGGGATCAGCGTGTGGGCGCCGACGATGCAGCCCTGGCCGATCACCGAGCGGTTGAGCAACACCGAACCGATGCCGATCAGCGATCCATCGCCGACGGTGCAGCCGTGCAGCATCACCAGGTGGCCGACGGTGACGTTGCAGCCGATCGTCAGCGGTACGCCTTCGTCGGTATGCAGGACGGACTGGTCCTGGATATTGCTGTTTTCGCCGATCGTGATCGGGTCGTTGTCGCCGCGCACCGTTGCGTTCCACCAGATCGAGGCGTTTCTGGCCAGGCGGACGTCGCCGATCACGGTGGCGTTGGGGGCGACCCAGCTTTGCGGGTCGATCTGGGGGCGCCGGGCGCCGAGGGTGTAGATGGGCATGGGAGAGGTTCTCGCTGAGTGGGCTGAAGAAAGATTGTAGCCTGTCGTGCTACTGATGGCGTAGCGCCTCGATCGGATCGAGGGCGGCGGCGCGGTGCGCCGGGTAATAGCCGAAGAAGATGCCGATCCCGGCGGCGACCCCGAAGGCCACCAGGATCGAGGCGCCGGAAATGACGATCACCATGTCGGTCAGCGCATTGGTCAGCAGCGCACCGCCGATGCCGAGAAAGAGCCCGATCAGGCAGCCGGCGACCGAGATCATCAACGCTTCGAGCAGGAACTGCGCGAGGATGTCCCGCTGGCGCGCGCCGATTGCCATGCGAATGCCGATCTCGCGCGTGCGTTCGGTTACCGAGACGAGCATGATGTTCATGATCCCGATGCCTCCAACGAGCAGCGAAACCGAGGCGATCGCGCCGAGCAGCAGCGACATGACGCGTGTCGTCTCGGCTGCCGAGTCCGCTGCCGCGGCAAGGTTGCGCAGATAGAAGTCGTTGTCCTGCCCTTCACGAATGCGATGACGCTGGCGGAGCAGCGCGGTCATGCTCTTTTCGACCGCCGGCATCGCCTCGGCCGAAGTCGCCTGCACCATGATCAGGCGCACCGAGCCCGGAAAGGGGTTGCCGAAGACCTTGCGCTGCGCGGTAGTCAGCGGAATGATCACAGTGTCGTCCTGATCGCGGCCGTCGAGGTTCTGCCCTTTCTTGCCGAGCACGCCGACGATCACGAAAGGGCTCTGGCGGATGCGGATGGTCTTGCCGAGCGGGTCGTCGCTGCCGAACAGATTGTCGACGGCGGTCTGGCCGATCAGCGCCACCCGCGTCGCCGCGCGCACATCTGAGTCGCCGAAGGGATAACCGCTGACGATCGTCCACGCGCGCGCATCGAGATACGGCGGCGTCGTGCCGACCACCGTCGCACTCCAGTTGTTCGCGCCATAGACCAGTTGCTGTGTGCCCTGCTGCACCGGTGCGACATTGCTGACGCCGTCGAGCTCGGCGATTGCTTCTGCGTCGGCGACGGTCAGCGTCGGGCCGCCGCCTCCCCCGCTGCGCAGGCCGCCGGCACTCGTCGAACCGGAAATCAGGATGTACAGATTGCTGCCCATGCTGCTGATGGTCTGCGCCACGGCGTACTGCGCGCCCTGGCCGATGGCCATCATCAGCACCACCGAACCCACGCCGATGACCATTCCGAGCATCGTCAGCATGCTGCGCATGCGGTTCGCGCCCATCGCCTGCCAGGCTTCGCCGAGCATCGCTTTCAGCATGCGGCGAGCACGCTGGTGGGCGTCGGCAGGTCACTGACCAGGCGTCCATCACGAAAACGCACCTGCCGTGCAGCGTGTGCGGCGATGTCCGGCTCGTGGGTCACCAGCACGATGCTGATCCCTTCGCGGTTGAGGGCTGCAAACAGCGCCATGATCTCTTCGCTGGTATGGCTGTCGAGGTTGCCGGTCGGTTCGTCGGCCAGAATCAGTTGCGGCGAGTTGATCAGCGCGCGTGCAATCGCCACGCGCTGCTGTTGTCCGCCCGAGATGCGGCTCGGCAGCGCGCCGGCGTAATCGCCGAGGCCGACCCGGGCCAGCTCATGCCGCGCACGCTGCCGCCGCTGCTCGCGCTCGATGCCGGCATAGACCAACGGCAGGGCGACATTGTCGGCCAGCGTCATCCGCGGCAGCAGGTTGAAACCCTGGAAGACGAAGCCGATGCTGCGGTTCCGGAGTCGCGCGAGTTCGTCCTTGCTCAACTGCGCGACCTTGCGGCCGACCAGAAAGTAGTCGCCGCTGCTCGGCGTATCGAGGCAGCCGAGCAGGTTCATGAAGGTCGACTTGCCCGACCCCGAGGGTCCCATGATCGCCACGAATTCACCCGCCTCGATGCAAAGATTGACGTCCCGCAACGCCGGGAAGAGTCCGGCCGCGGTTTCGTAGGACTTGCCGAGACCGACGACGCGAATGACCGCCTCGGTCATCAGAACAGTCTCATCCCCACACTGCTCGGCTTGCCGTTGCTGCTGGCGACATTCTCGCCGGTGACGACGATGTCGCCGACCTTGAGATCGCCGCCGAGCACTTCGGTGTTGCGATTGTCGGTAATCCCGAGCGATACGCTAAGCGCTTTGAGTTCGCCATTCTCGACGCGGTACACCGTGCCGCTGGCCGTGTCGCGTTTCCTGCCCTTGCCCTTGCTCTCCCCGCTGCTCTCGCTCGCCGTTTTCTGTCCGGCGGGCGTGCGCTCGCTGTCGCTGCTCTCGCTGGGTTTGAAACGCAGCGCCGCGTTGGGCACCAGCAGGACATCCTGGCGGCTGGCGACGCCGATGCTGACGTAGGCGGTCATGCCGGGCAGCAGGATCTGTTCGGGATTGGAGAGCGAAACGCGCACATTGTAGGTGACGACGTTCTGCTGCGTCGTCGGGTTGAGACGAATCTGCTGCACTTCACCCTGGAAACTGCGGTTCGGGAAGGCGTCGACGGTGAAACGCACCTTCTGTCCTTCGCGGATCTTGCCGATGTCGGCCTCGGCAAAGCTCGAATCGATACGCATCTCGGAGAGGTCCTGTGCGATCTTGATCAAGGTGGGTGTCTGCAGGCTGGCTGCGACCGTCTGCCCGAGGTCGACGACGCGGTCGACGACGACCCCCGACACCGGCGAGCGGATCGTCGTGTAATGGAGGTTGACCTGATCCTTGTCGGCGGCGGCTTTCGCCTGAGCGAGTTGCGCCTCGCTCGAGCGGCGCGTCTGGACGGCCTGTTCGAGTTCCTGCCGGGAGACATATTCCTGTTCAAACAGGGCTTTCATCCGCGCTTCGCTGGCGCGCGCCAGGTCGAGCGCGGCGGCGACGTTCTGCACGTTGGCCGCCGATTGACGGGCTTGTGCGGCGAGCAGCGAGTCGTCGAGTTCGAGCAGCGCCTGGCCTTTCTCGACCTTGTCGTTGAAGTCGACATAGAGCCTGGTGACCGTCCCGGAAACCTGCGTGCCGACATTGACCAGTACGATCGGGTTGAGCGTGCCGTTGGCCGAGACGGTCTGGGTGACATCCCCCCGTTCGATGGCCTGCAGCTTGTAGCGCTGTTCGAGCGACTGGCTGCTGCTCTGGCGATACCAGTACACACCGCCGGCCGCGAGGGCAAAGAGGAGAAGAGCGAAGAGGCTGCGCGCGTGCTTCATGGATTGCGGACTTTCTGCTTGCTGATCGAGAGCAGCAGCGTGCTGTCGAGGGCGCCGATGGCTCTGGCCAGGGTGGCGCGCGACACGTGCCAGTCGAGCATCGCCTGGATGCGTTGCAGGCGGGCGTTGGCGAGCGCACTCTGGGCGTTGAGGACGTCGAGGATGTTGCCGACACCGGCCTTGTAGCGTCCGAGGGCGACACGCTCGGAATGCTCGGCGCTGGCCAGCAGGTCGGCAGTGGTATGAATGGTCTGGGTGGCAGTGCTGAGGCTCTGATAGGCTTCCCAGACCTCGAGCGCGATCTGCTGGCGGACGTTGTCGCGGCGGGCGCTCTGAACCTCGGTCTGGGCGGCGGCGGCGCGAACCCGGTAAGTGGTGTTGAAGCCGGAGAAGATCGGCAGGTTGACCGTCAGTCCGATCGAGTTGCCGTTGGCCGAGGCACTGCCAAGGTCTGTCCACTGCGGGCCGGCGCTCA
>NZ_JDSS02000015.1:0-11939 GCF_000584955.1 Candidatus Accumulibacter vicinus | reverse complement strand
CGTCGGCCGGCCGGTGGCGCGGGCGTAATCGACGCCGGCTTCGGCAGCCCGGAGTTCGGCTTCGGCGGCCCGGAGTTCGGGGCGGCGTGCGCGTGCTTCATCGATCAGTGCGGTGACGTCGCCGGTAAAGCTGGCGTCGGGGGTAACCGACGGGATCTCGTCGAGCAACAACCGCTGGCTGGCGTCGAGCCCCATGACATTGGCCAGGCGGCCGACAGCATTCTTGAGCACCCCTTCGGCGCGGATGCGGGTGAGCGTTGCCTGCGACCAGGCGGTCTGTGCCTGCAGACGGTCGGCAGGGGTGCCGGTGCCGACGCGGTAGCGGACTTCGGCGGCGGTGAGGCTCTCGCGGCTGGCATTTTCTGATTCACGGGCGGCGGTGACTGCAGCACGCGCGGCCTGGGTGTTGTAATAAGCCTGCACGGCATTGAGAAAGACGCTCTGGACGGTCGCGTCGAGCGTCGAGCTTGCGGCGCTCAGCACTTGCCGCGCGATTTCAAGATTTGCCGAACGCGCGCCGAAGTCATACAGCAGCCAGGAGAGCGTCAGCGAGGCGTTGCGCTGCCTGGCGGTCTGCGAGTCGATCCTGATCCGGCTGGTGCTGACCTGGCCATCGAGCGCCGGCAGGAAGTCGGACTGCGCGAGGCCGACCTGGGCCGCCTGGACGCGTGCGTACGACCAGGCCTCACGGGTTGTCGGGTTGCGGCACAGCGCAAGATCGACCACTTCGAGAATGCCATAGGCGGCGTCGGCTGGCAGCGGCTGACAGGATAGAGCGCTGCCCGCCAGCGCCGGGCGCGGCGGGGTGAAGGTGCGTGTGGCGAAGGGATCGCTGGTTTCCAGGGCCGGCAGCTGGGCCGCCAGCGCCGCCAGCAGGGTGGCGATGGCGAAGCGGCAGCAGTGAGCGGTAGGTCTGGCGCACTGGGCGCGGGTCGGCTGCGAAGTCGGTCGGGATGTGGAGTAAGCCATTTTTCGCTAGTATAGCCAGCTTGGCTGCGGTTTCGCGCGGACTGGCAGGGTGTTCTGTGGGAATTGATGTGTGAGCAAAAGCAAATGTTTCCGGCCAGGACGGTCAGCATCGTGAGTCGCTGACGCAACTTTGACATTCACAGGACCCGGACAATGCCCTGGATGGAGATGATCAGCCTGTTTGTTCTGCTGGCCGCCGGCTGGTTCTGGTACGACAGCTTCCAGGCACGCGAGGCCGGCATGCATGCCGCGCGTGCGGCATGTGCGGCAGAAGACTTGCTCCTGCTCGACGACACGGTCGCGCTCGCTTCGCTGCTCCCGGCGCGCGATGACCAAGGTCGGCTGCGCCTGCGGCGGGTCTACCATTTCGAGTACAGCGATACCGGTGACAATCGCCGGGATGGCCGGGTCACCCTGCTCGGCAGCGAGTTGCTGATGCTGCACTTGCCGCAGGCGCAACGGCCCTGGCGGCATCCGATGGCGCACGACAACGAGGACGGGGCGTAGATCCGGTATTGCCGATGACCGTCTGATCTGCTCCGGAGATCGGCCGAAAAGCCTTGCCCATCATGGCTTTCAAATGTACCGGCCGAGACTCCACAAAGGGATCCAGAATGGGTTCCATCGCTTGCCCACGGGATCAGGAATCCCGATAAAATGAGTTGGCTTGGGTCGGCCGGGGTCTCCTGGCCCATTCCGGCAAGCACTGCTGCCCAAATGCAGCTAAGCTTCGCCTGATCGAGGGCGGCGGTGACCCTGCCGGTACCGCTACGATGATTTTGTCATCGGTTGCTCCTGCGACCGGACAGCAAGCAGATAGCGAGAGGAAACCACCATGCGCAGCAAGATCGTGACTGCCGATGAAGCCATCGCACTGATCCGGGATGGCGATACTCTGGCCAGTACCGGTTTTGTCCAGACCGGCTTTGCCGAGGCCCTGTTGTCGGCACTGGAGCGTCGCTTCCTCACCACCGGCAGCCCGAAGAACCTGACCTTGTTCGCCGCCGCCGGCCAGGGCGACGGCAAGACCCTGGGGCTCAATCATCTGGGCCACGCCGGCCTGCTGCGCCGAGTGGTGGCGGGCCACTGGGCGCGCATGCCGAAGGTGGCGCAACTGGCACTCGGCAATCGCATCCAGGCCTATAACCTGCCCCAGGGAATCATCTGTCAGTTGTTCCGGGATCTGGCCGCCGGCAAACCGGGGTCGTTCTCCAAGGTCGGACTGCATACCTTCGTCGATCCCCGCTACGGCGGCGGCCGGATCAATGCCGCCACCACCCGGGACATCGTCAGTCTCGTCGAAGTCGCCGACGAAGAGTGGCTGTTCTACAAGGTCGGCAGAGTCAACGTCGCCTTCGTGCGCGGGACCACCGCCGATACCTTCGGCAACATCACGATGGAGCGGGAAGCATTGACCCTCAACAACCTCGCCATGGCGATGGCGGCCAAGAACAGTAACGGCATCGTGATCGCCCAGGTCGAAAGGATCGCCGAGCGCAGCGGGCTACCGCCGCGGCAGGTCAAGATTCCAGGGATTCTGGTCGATTGCGTGGTCGTGGCCGAACCCACCCAGCACATGCAGACACTGGTGACCCCGTACAACGCGGCTTACGCCGGCGAGTTCCGGGTTCCCCAGGCCAGCCTGGTGTCGACGCCACTGACCGATCGCAAGATCATCGCCCGCCGTGCCGCTTTCGAATTGCCGCCCAACGGCATCATCAATCTCGGGGTCGGCATGCCCGAAGGCGTGGCGACGGTCGCCAAGGAGGAGCGTATCTCGCACCTGCTGACCATGACCGTTGAATCCGGCCTGATCGGCGGAATTCCCGCCACCGGGGGTGACTTCGGGACCGGCGTCAACATGGATGCGGTCATCGACGAGAATCAGCAGTTCGACTTCTACGACGGGGGCGGCCTGGACATGGCGTGTCTTGGCATGGCCGAATGCGATGCTGCCGGCAATGTCAACGTCAGCCGGTTCGGCGGCCGCCTGACCGGCGCCGGCGGTTTCATCAACATCAGCCAGAACGCCCGCCTGGTGGTGTTCGCCGGCACCTTCACCGGCAATGGTCTGAAGGTCGAGGTCAATGACGGCAAGCTGCGAATTGTCCAGGAGGGCCGGCAGCGGAAGTTCCTCAAGAAAGTCGAGCAGATCACCTTCAATGGCCAGTACGCCTATGATCGCGACAAGCCGGTCTATTACGTCACCGAACGTTGCGTCTTCCGCCGGGTCAGGGGCGGGCTGGCCTTGATCGAGGTGGCGCCCGGCATCGACGTCGACCGGGACATTCTGCCGAACATGGATTTCGAGCCGATCGTCGGTGAATACGGCGAGATGGATGCCCGCATCTTCAATGCCAACCCGATGGGTCTGGAGGCTGAACTGCTCAACCTGTCCTTGCCGGAGCGGGTCATTTACGATCCCGAGCGCAACATCCTGTTTCTCAACTTCGAGGGCATGCATGTCCGGGTGGTCGAAGATGTGCAGGCGATCTGGGACATTTGCGAGCTGCGCTGCCGGGCGGCCGGCAAACGGGTCGGCGTGATCATCAACTACGATCGCTTTCGCATCAACCAGGACATGTACGACGCCTATGCCGAAATGGACCGCTACTTCCTGGCCAACTATTTCAGTCAGATCACTCGCTACGCCACCAGCGCCTTCCTGCGCGCCAAGCTGGGCGAGGCTTTCTCGGCACGCAGCATCGCGCCGCACATCTTCGAACGCCGCGAGGAAGCGCAGGCCTTCCTGGCCGGACGTGGCGGTGACGCCAGCGGCCCGACCTGAATCCGCTCGGCACCCCGGCGTGACCGGCCAACTGGATCGTCGTCAGCCGGATGAACCGCCTTGGCCGGGCAGCTCATCATGCCACCGGCGTCAACAGCAGACGGAAAACCGCGCAAGCGGAGCCGCACGCATAGTAAGATGGCGGCCCGCCAACCTTCGACTTGTCAGGAAGTGACCATGCTCAAGCTGTTCATCGGCAACAAAAATTACTCTTCGTGGTCGATGCGCGCCGGAGTGCTCATCGGGCAGGCCGGCATCGCCTGCGAAGAAGTCGTCGTGCGCTTCGATTCCTTCGCGGCCGGTTCAAACTTCAGACAGACCATGGCGACCATCAGCCCCACGGGCAAGGTACCGGTCCTGGTGGACGGCGGGGTCGGTAACGGACTGGTCGTCTGGGATACCCTGGCGATTGCCGAATATCTGGCCGAAAAGTTCCCGGAGAAAGCCTTGTGGCCACGAGACTGGGCGGCGCGGGCGCAGGCTCGCAGCCTATGTGCCGAGATGCATTCCGGCTTTACGGGTTTGCGCTCCCATTGCCCGATGAACATCGAGGCTTCACTCCCCGAAGCTGGCCAGCTCGTCTGGCGCGACCAGCCGGCGGTGCGCGCCGATGTCGAACGGATCGTGGGCATGTGGTGTGACCTGCTGCGTAAAGGAGGCGGGCCAATGCTCTTTGGGGAGTTTTCGATTGCCGACGCCTACTTCGCCCCGGTGGTGATGCGACTGAAAACCTATGCCTTGCCCGTCCCGGCGGAGGTGACCGCGTACATGGCCCGCGTGTGTACCTTGCCGGGTGTGCAGGCGTGGGTTGATGGTGCGTTGTCCGAAAAAGACTTCCTCGATTTCGAAGAACCCTATCGCCTGCAGCGCTGAACAGCGTACTGCGGCATGACCGACAGCCATACCATAATGTGTGCGCTCGATGGCAGCAATCCGGGGGACGAGTCGGTTCAGCGGGTCCCGTTAGCTTGCGGGGTCAAGCCGCCAAAATATTGCGCGACCTCTTCCCGCCGCTTCCCAACTCGGATCTTCTTTCATCATCTCAAGGGGCTGGCCTCGCCGGTCAGTTGCGCGACGAGGGCGGTGAGACCGACCCAGCCGTCGGCGGGGAAAGCGGGATCCGGGAGGACGACAAGCGAGGACCAGCGCGAAGGGTCGGGCGGGGTGACGAGGTCGAGATCGGCGTACGAGGCTGCGGAAAAGAGCAGGTTGAGCGTGGAAAACTCCGCCACCGGGCCGCTCACCGTGTAGTCGTAGCGCCAGCGGTCAAAGCCAGGGACGGCATCGAACAGATCACTCGCCACATAGCGGACCTCCACCGCCCCCACACTGCCGGCCCAGACGGCACCCGCCAAAGCCAAAGCACGACCGATTCTGTACTGCATCCGCTTTCTCTCCCCATATAAATACAGACCAAACTCCCGCGCTGGGCACGTCCTGTTCCCGATGGCGTGTCGCACGCCTACAGACGCCCTACTTTGCAAAAACCTTATCATGTTCAAAAGCCCTGTCCATCCCCCCCAAGGGGGATTTTGCGGGCGGGAATGTTTCGCCGTTGCCAAGACGAGGACACGGACGACTCCCCGGCGGTGACTCCCACAAGAAAAAGATGAGCGCAGACCGCAACGATCAGGACCGTTAGAAACCCTTCGGGGCACGGCTTGACGTCGTCCATGAAATCGACAACCGGGCGCAGAGGCTGACTGGAGTCTTTCAGGGGCTGCGCGAGGTACTGGGCTTTTCCTCCGGGGGTCTTCCTGGAAATCGATGTGCCGCGCCTGATACTTCGGGAGGGCTTTGCCTTCGACTGTGCGGACATTGATCCTGCTCCGGAGGCGGGCTGATGCAGGCGGCTGGATGTCCTGACCGTCCTGGTCCTGCTACCTGCTCATCGAGTTCCAGAGCAGCGTCGACAAGTACATGGCCCTGCGCATGATGGTCTATGGGGGACTGCTCTATCAGGACCTGATCAAGCGCGGTGAGGTCCTGGCTGACGGCCGCCTGCCGCCGGTCCTGCCCATCGTCCTCTACAACGGTAGCCAGCGCTGGTCGGCGGTGACCGACGTGTTCGACCTGATCCCGCCGGTACCGGGGCTGGTCGAGCAGTTCAAGCCGCGGCTGAAATATCTGTTGATCGACGAGAACGCCTGGACCGACAGCGAGTTGGCCTCGCTCAAGAACCTCGTCGCGGCCGTCTTCCGGATCGAACACCCGGCCTCGCCGGACGCCATCGTCGGATTGCTGAGTCTGCTCCACGAGTGGCTGGCCGAGCGGCCCGACCTGCGCCGGATGTTCGCGCTCTGGATCCGCGCGACATTGATGCGCAAGGCGGAATACCGTATCGTGTTGCCTCAGATTGATGATCTACAGGAGCTCAATGTCATGTTGGCGGAACGACTCGAGGAATGGGCGCAGGCCTACAAGGCGGAGGGGAAGGCCGAGGGGAAGGCCGAGGGGAAGGCCGAGGGGAAGGCCGAGGGGAAAGCCGAAGGTGAAGCGCTGGCGCTGCAAAAGCTGCTCAAGCGGCGCTTTGGTGCCGTCTCTGCGGAGGTTCTGGCGAAGATCTCCGCGGCTTCCCTCGAGCAGATTGATGCGTGGCTGGATCAGGTGCTCGATGCCCGGAGTCTGGATGACATCTTCGGACCAACCACAGCCTGAAGCTGCGCGTCGCTCCCCAATAGCGTTTCGATCCATTCCTTCACCAGCCCCAGCCCGACGATCGGTCATGTTGCAGGGCCGAGCACTCCGGACCGGCCCATAGGTACCGCTTACATCGCTACGCGTCCGCAGTACGCGGTTGGTCACCCGGCAGGCGGACTGGAGACGGTTTGGCAAGTGTCAGCCGTCCGACGATTTCACACGAAAGGACCGTGCGCCGTCAGCCTGAAGTTCCCAAGCGCCCAGGCGGACTCATGGCGAAGGCGGTAAGGGTCTGCGCAACGGGGACGGGGGGAAGGTAAGGAGAGAAACATGCGCACCATCGGCCACCGCAAAGAGCGTCCGATCAGCTTCTCGGCTTCCGCCGCCTTCTTGGCTGAGGGGGCTCGTTTCAACGATGAAATTCACCGTCTCCCGACGGGCCAGTCGACCTGTATCCCGAAGGGTGTCTTCCACTTCAAGACCCATGAAGACGCCAATCACCACCAAGCGGAATGTCTGGTCCGATGCATGGCCGCCGCCGCGCTGGCGCGCCGCTGATGGAAGAGTACAGCCGACCGGCCACCCTGGCCGACCTCAAGGCCCTGGTCGCTTCGCTGAATCGGCAAGGCACCGAGTACCTCCTGATTGGCGGCTACGCGCTGTTTGCCCACGGCTACCATCTCGCCACCACGGACATTGACGTGCTGGTCCCCGCGACCCGCCAAGCCGGAGAACGCATCAAGGAGCCCCTGATGGTATTGCCGGACCAGTCCGCGACGGACATCGATCCCGCTTGGTTCAAGGAAGGCGAGAACATCCGTGTGGCCGATGCCTTCGTCGTGGATATCATGCTCAACGCCTGCGGCGAGACCTACGAGACGCTGGCGCAGTTTGCCGAGACGATTGATCTGGATGGCCTGCCAATCCGTACGATCAATCTCGAGGGACTGCTGCGGACAAACGTGGCCGATCGCATCATCCTGGAGCGGGCGCTGGAGGCACTCCAAAAGCGTTTCCCAGACAGGGCGGCCGGTCGCGAGCATGAAATTTGATCGATCTCCTGTTTACGCTGCCGGTCTACGTTTTGATTTTTTCCGTCATCTGGTGGTTGATCAACAAGTATCGCTATGGCCGCTGGGAGTACATCTTTATCTTTGCTCTGGGGCAAGCGCTTGGCGATGGCAACCAGACGTTTTTGCATGCTCCGACGCTTCTTCTGTTCATTCCCTACGTGATGATCAATTATCACGCCATCAATCTGGCGCCCTACCTGGTCATTGAACGACATTTGCCGGAGAAACGATCCGATAGCCGCTGGAAACTGCCGATCGCGGTACTGTCGATGGTGCTCACATACCTCGTGGGCGGCACGGTTATCGTGGGGTTGTCGCAGGCTCTGGGTTTTGCGAACTGACGGGCGCTGATGCTGGCCTGCCCGGCGGATCCGCGGAGTACGTCCTCAAGGCATCGAGACGGGGGCGGCTCCTGCCGCGCCTCCTCCCCGACGCGTGTCAACCGCGAGCAGGGCGCCATAGGCCAGCGTCAGACTGCACGGACCATTGCTCGCCGCCTGTGCAAGCTGGAAGTGGGCAAAGCGTGGGGCAGGCCCCTGTTCCTGCCGAAAACGCTGCTGCGGATCCCAGGTTCCACGGTTCTCGAGCGACCAGCGGACGATGATTCGCTGATCGTCGAGGTTATTCCAGACCACGGCGAATGCCTCTCCCGTGTCCTCGCAGACATGGACCCCGGCTCCGGAAAGAATCTCGAGCAGGGCACGCAACTGGCTGTCTGACAGCGCCGTACGGTAGGCGCCCAGCACCTCAAAGTCGGCAAGAATCTCGTGCATCCGCACGTACAGCCCGCGTTTCGCTTCGCTGCCGCAGCGGAAGGCCTTGAGCAGTTTGATCAGGGTCGGGATTCTGGCATCGTCGTGATTCTGCAGATTTCCCTGCCGGGCTTCCAGCGTGACCTCTAGAACGCTGACCGGCGCCGTTGGCGGCAGGCAGAGGGTCAAACGGCCACTCTCCTGATCCTGACGCGAATCTATCCGCACGCGCTGGCCGTCGCAGGTCACCCGGGCTTGCACCGGCACGCTGAGGGCATGGAAGATCAAGGTGTAGCTGCGGGCGGCGGGAACGACGCTGAGGTCGCCGCACGAGGGTCCGACGCGCAGTCGCGGCGCGCCACCCGAGCACTGTTGCCACAGCGCCGTCACCACCTTGGCTCCGTGCCGATAGCCGTTGCTCTCTCCGTCGTCTTCATACAACTCGAAACGGTTATCTGCTCCCGGAAAGACGTGCACGGTGAGAGCGCGCGGGTGGTCAACCCCGCTGGCCGCTGGCTCATCAGCCAGCACGACGATGGCGCCGGCGCGTGCAAAGACGGGGATTTCGTCGAGTCCGCCATAAAAGCTGTGCCATGCCGCCCCGGAGTAGTGCTGCCCGGTGAAAAAATTGTACCAGTCGCCTGCCGGTAGCCAGATGACCTGCCGGCCAAGACGCGTATCCCGATCAGACGGGGAAGTAAACGGCGCAGCAATCAGCTCGCTGCCGAATGCGTACTGGCCGGGACAACGGTACGCCTCGGGCGCTTCCGGGTACAGGTGATACATCGGTCGCAGCAGGGCGCCGCCGCCCTGGTGTTCCTGCCAGGCGATGCTGTACAGATAGGGGATCAAGGCATGACGCAACTGCATGGCCGATCGGGCAACCGCCAAGGTCTGCGCGTCCCAGCCCCAGGGCCGACGTTCGTGGAACGGATTCTGGGTGCTGTGCAGGCGCAGGATCGGGCTGAATACGCCGAACTGCAGCCAGCGAACATAGAGTTCGGCGTCTTCGATGCCTTCCATGTGCCCGCCGATATCGTGGCTCCACCAGCCGAAGGCGACGTTGGCCGCCGTTGCCGTGAAATGAACCTGGAAGGCCAGCGAGCGCCACGAAACCACGGTGTCTCCCGAAAAGCCGACCGGGTAGCGATGACTGCCGAGTCCGCCCCAGCGCGAAAATGCGAATGAACGCCTTGCGGGATTGCGGCCCAGGTCCAGGAAGTGCAGGTGGTTGAGCCACCACAGCGGATCGAGGTCGGAACCGGCCGTTCTCTTGCCCTGCTGCCAGTCCATCCACCAGAAATCGACACCCTCCGCTTCCAGGGGATGGTGCAGGATTTCGAAGTAGGCTTGCGTGAAGGCAGGATCGGTGATGGCGAAGACGATTGGTTCGCCGGTTGCCGGATCGCTGCCGAGCCGCCGAGCCATGAGCGGATAAGCCGCCTCGTGCGGCCAGACGCCGTCCGCGGGATGCAGATTGAGTGCAGTCTTCAGCCCCTGCGCGTGCAGATCGGCGAGCAGCGCAGGGGGGTTGGGGAAAAGATCCTGGTTCCAGGTGTAGCCGGTCCATCCACGAGAGGCATTGCCGGTACGGGTGATGTGCCAGTCCATGTCGATGACGCATACTGACAAGGGTAGCGCATGCGCTTGAAAGTCGCGCATCAGGTCAAGCAGTTCGTCCTGGCGATAGGGCCAGTAACGACTCCACCAATTGCCCAATGCCCAGCGCGGAAGCAGTGGAACGGCACCGCTCAAGCGCCGATAATCGCGCAGGCACACGGTGAAATCGCGGCCGTAACCAAAGAAATAGAGATCGATACGACGGGCCCGCTGGTCGCGAGCGGCAATCCACCCATTTTCCAGCAGCGGCGCATCCGAGTCGTCCACGACGGTCCAGCCGCTGCTCGATAGCAGCCCCGGATCGAGGGGAATCGGGCCGTCAGTCTTGTCCAGCGTACGCGCCGTCCCCCCCAGGTTGCCGATATCGTGGTCGCCGTAGTGCCAGGTCAGGCCTGATTCGAGCAGCGTCACCTGCAGTCCGTGGGCAGTAAAGCCCAAACGCAGATCGTAACGCAGGTGCAGATGCTCGGTCATGATCTCGACCGCCTCGCCGTTGTGCAACACCTCGAAACAGGGCACCGCTTGGCGGCGATGCCAGAAGGTGCGGCTGGGTCGATCTTCGAAGTGCCCGTCTGCCGCGAACTCGAGGCGCAACAGTCGAGAGGTCAACACCGTGAAGCGGGCTCGGGTTACGGCCACCACGGCCTTTGGGTCAGCCACCGGGTCGAGTTGAACGCGCAGGTTCATCGTTTCTCGCAGACCAGACTGGCCAATAGCAAGGCAGGCAGTACCGGATTGTGGAAGAAGGCTTTTCTCATGAATGTCTGGAAAAGTTGTTAAACTCTGGTTGTTGAACTCTGCCGACTGCATTCAACGCATTTTCGCATTTCCAACTGATGGTGCATGGCCGATGTCGTTTCCTCTTCATCCATTCCGTTGCTGCCTACCGATCTTCCTGCTCCTCTCGGCTTGTGCGACTGTCGAGCCTCCTCCTGCATCCGGAGTTTCCGGGAAAACCCACGTAACGCAAGAGCAACCCGCGCGACCACCGACGTCTTCCGTTCGCCAGGAGAATGCAAAAACCACTCCTTTCGTTGATGACGAGGCCCGCAGGACAGTCTATTTTTCCTTCGACGGCACGACGATTGGCAGCGAAGGGGATGAGATACTGCGCCAGAACGCCATGAAACTCAAAGAGAATCCGCAATTGGTCGTCATCCTGGTGGGCCATACCGATAATCTGGGCAGCGCCGCTTACAACCTTGCGGTGGCGGACCGGCGGACTGAGGCAGTGAGCGACCGGCTGCGCGCGCTTGGCGTCGCCAGAAACCAGATTCGCCGCCAGCCTGTTGGCAGCGAAAAAAACAGCAAACTGAAATGTGACAGCGAAGCCTGCCGTCGCACGATGCGACGAGTCGAACTGGTCTATGAGTGGCGCTGACGATGGATTTCCGGAAGTGTCCCGGGCAGCAGTCTTGCTGTCTTGTTCGGGGAGCGCGCCATTACCTTGGTCGCTCCAGATTCGTCGGCCCGGACGGCTCCAGCGCGGTCGCCCCGGCTGCAATCGTTGGTTCAGCTTGGCTCCACGAACGTCGGAGAATCGCTCCGAACCGAATTGACTGCGCGGCATACCGGGTAGGCGATCATGTTGCCAGCTTCGGCCGGGCGCAGCAGAGCCTGCAAACTGCCCACGTCGGTATTGGTTGAGTCCAGCCACGCACTGTAGTCGTTGGCGCCCAGGATCACGGGCATCCGATCGTGAATCGGCATCATCACAGGGTTGGCGTCGGTCGTGATGATGCAGCACGTGTGAACCTCTTCGCCGACGGGTGACAGCCAACGCTCGGCAAGCCCGGCAAACCCGAACAGATCACCTTCATCTTGTGGGCGAATGAAGTACGGCTGGCCACCGTGACGATCGCCACGCTGTTCATGCAGCCAACCGGGATGCCATTGCCGGCGCCGAAGAGGATCGACTCGTTGGCCTTCCAGCGGATCGACAGCGCCACCTTCTCCGGCAGGTACGAGGTCAGTGCATTGGCGTCGTCGAGCAGTTCGTCGGTGGTGGGAACGAGCGCCATCAGTTTCTTCAGGCGCAGCGTGGCGAGGCCGAGCACCGGCTTGGTGGGGAGGGCCGTGGCCGCCTCGCCCTGCCAG
>NZ_JDSS02000014.1:6921-7081 GCF_000584955.1 Candidatus Accumulibacter vicinus | reverse complement strand
GGCGGTCACCCAGATCGATTCCCTTCAGCTCCTCTTCAGCCCAGCCCGCCATGTCGCCTTCTCACGAAAATTCGAAAGGTTACAGCGAGGTGCTAAAGTTGTGTATGAGGACATGCGTCCACTCGCCAGTGACCTTCTTCAAACCGCGCAGAGAGAAGCG
>NZ_JDSS02000014.1:5413-6911 GCF_000584955.1 Candidatus Accumulibacter vicinus | reverse complement strand
GGTTTTCCCCTCATTTTCCCTACTGTGGGCGCAATACGGCCAAGCGCTTCAAATTCCACGCCATGCAAACCAGCGTCCACTCGCCAGTGACCTTCTTCAAACCGCGCAGAGAGAAGCGGCGAAAGCCCATCACTGACTTGATGATTCCGAAGACCGGCTCGACGGTCTGCTTGCGTAAGGCGTAGCGCGCTCGTCCGTCCCTGGTCTTCAGCCGATGGGACATCGCCTGAACGGGTGTGGCGTCGTCGGGCAAAGGCGCCGGCTCGCTGTGGCGCTCCCGCCAGCCCGGGTGGTGTTCGTCGCGAGCGACGGCGATCAGTGGATCGATGTCAGCCGCCTCGCACGCCTTGATGTTCTTCTCACTACAGTAGCCGCTATCGGCGATCAGGCATTCCACGGCGCCGAGCACGCCGGCCTGCTCCTTGAGGGTGGCCAGCATCGGCTCGACTTGCTCTTTGTCGTTGGGTGCTTGCGTGACCCCGGTGGCAACGATCAGCATCGTTGCCGCATCAGCCGCCGCCTGGGCGTTGTACGCCTGTTCGAAGCCACCACCGGCGACCGGCATGATGCGCGACTCTTCGTCAGTCAGATTGATCTGATCTTTGTCCCGGGGTCCTGGCTCTGGCGCCTTTGGGGGCTTGCCGCCCGGCTTCTTGCCGGTCGCTTCTTCCTTGGCGGCACGCAGGGCCATTTTCTCGTCGTACTCGGCCTTCTCGCGCTGATAGCGCTCCTCGGCCCGGGCGACAAGCTTGGCCTTGGCGGCCGCCATCGCCGCCAGCCGATCTTCGCGACGCTTGAGTTCCTCGGGCAGGCTGACACCCGTCGGGACGTCGGCTTGATCGGCTTGTTCCGCCAGCGCCAGCAATTCCTGAACCTCGGCTTTGAGCTGAGCTTCCAGCTTTTCGATGTGGCCGTGTGACAACGCACTGTGCCGTGAGGCGTTGGCTTCGAACTTCGAGCCGTCAAGACAAATGTCCCCCACCTTGAGCACCTTCATTTCCTTGGCCATTTTCAGAACCTGCAGAAACAGGTCGCTCAGTTCGTCAAGAAAACGCCGGCGGAAGGTCGCCAGGCTGTCGTGGTCGGGATGAAGGTTGGCCGCGAGAAAGCGGAAGGCGACCGAGTCATAGGTCGCCTGCTCCAGCCGGCGGCTGGAGAAAATACCCGTCGCGTAGCCATAAACCAGAATCGCCAGCAGGGTTGCCGGGTGATAGGCTTGTGAGCCCCGCCCCGCGTACTGCCGCGTCAGCTCGGAAAGATCCAGCTGGTCGATCACCTCGACAATGAATCGGGCCAGGTGATCCTGGTTCAGCCAATCGTCCAGCGACGGCGGTAGCAGATAGGCAGTCTGGCGGTCAGCGACGATAAAGTTTGACATGCGACGACTCGATGGTTCGAAAAAGTATGATTATATCATATGTGGATCTGGCGCCGGGAAAGTCCGACAGGCTGCTAGAGGACCGAATGCCCCTGCCGGCACGCCTGGTTGGCCAGGGCG
>NZ_JDSS02000014.1:3503-5388 GCF_000584955.1 Candidatus Accumulibacter vicinus | reverse complement strand
CAGCCGAAACAGGGTGTCGGCGTGTGGCAGGGTGTCGATCTCCGGGAACAGTAGCTGCAGGGTGGTCATGAACTGGGGACGGGATATTTCGCGGTTGGTCTCGCGCCGGGAAGAGAACTGAAAGACGAACATCAGCAAGCCGTAGAGCAGAAGCACGGTCAGCTTGTGCCGGCGCTTTTTGGGGTCTCTCGGGTCGGGAATTTGTTCCAGTTGAGCGAGCAAGGCGGGCAGCTCTTTGCGCAGGAGGCGCATCTGTTTGCTCACGGCGTCCTCGCGGGCCGCTTGTTCCTCGGCGATGGTCGCGAAAGGCGAGCAACTGTTGGGCAGGGGCGCGGGCGAGGTGGGGACGAATCCCATCGCACGCCGCTTCGCGTTCAGTACCTTCTCCTGCCGTTTCTTCTCTGAGCGCAGCTTCTTGATGGCAACGCGTGTCGGGCGACGGCAAGGTTTGCTCATGACCGCGGGCTCCCCGGCGCGGCGCACAGTCGGTGGCGACAATCCGAGGTCAGCGGCTTGACCCACACCTGGCGGGGCGTGCTGTGATAGGACCGGCCAGGGCGGGCCAGCCCGCGTCCGCTGGTCTCTCCGAGCAACTGCCAACCGGCCGCACGGTAGCAGGTGCCGGCATGGTGTCGCGGGTCGACGAAGGTCTCCAGCAACAGGGGCTCGAAACCCCAGTGTTCCAGCCAGTCGGCCCGCGCGCGGCGCGCCAGTTGCCCGAGCACATGACTGGCCAGATGCGGGACCCGGACGTGCGGAAAGATCAGGAAGCGGCTATTGTTGAGCACCCGCGCCAGGTTCTCGCGGCGGGCCTGAACCGTCCAGCCGATCCAGCCGTCGCGCACGGCCACCGCCCGCGCCGCACCGGACAGCAGGACGCAGCCGAGCCGTCGGCCACCAGCGGTGATGAAGTAGCGCAGCCGGTAACCGAAGGCGCCCTGGAAACCCAGCGGATGCCAGCGCGCCACCAGCGCATCCCACTGCGCCACCCGGGTCGCGTCGCGAACCACTTCCAGGGACACCGGCGCGAGCGCCGACAGGGCGCAGTGCACCGCCGGCTCGGCAACGGGCGCGACGGATGCCGATGGTGGCGCGCAACGGCGTGGCGGCGAGGGCCTCAACCCAGGCAGTACCAGCAACCCGGCCGCCTGCAAACGCTCCAGGAACTCCAGGCAGGCGCTGATCTTCGCCGTCCCCGTCAGGGTGGTCCAGCCCAGGTGCTCGCACACCGTCGCCGCCAACTCCTTGCGTGCCAATCCCGGCAGCCACGCCACCGTCGCGCAGAGCTCGGCAATCTCCGTAGCGCTGAACACGCGACCACAGTGCACCCATTCCCCCGCACTCGTTGCAACCATCGCGAAACCTCCGGCTGAAGCGCAGATTGATTACGCTCCACCTATCCTGCCAGAAGTCCGCCCGGCTGTCTAGCCCCCTTGTGCGAAGGTTTTTTCTTGCTACCCACCGCCAGGCCTTGAAAATACCGGGCTGCAGCATTCATGCTTCAGGGCTGCGATCCTGACAGCCCTGACGCATGACCGTGCCGAATCGGACCCGTTAGCCGGAAGCCCGCGCTTTCGCCGCTGGGGCGGTCAGATCGCGGTGTGCTGGCGGCAAGTGAGCGCGGGCTGCGTGGGTGGTGTGGGGTCCGTGAAGAGGGCGTCGAGCGGTGGCAGGAGCTCCGGGACGATCGCTGGGCGAGCCTTTCCCGGCGCGGAGAAGGCCGCGCGGGGTGGTTTTTGGGGTCGTCTGAGGCAGGTCACTCGAGTTGCAGTAGAAAGGGTTGGGCGAGGAGCCCGCGCATCCGCGCAGGATCGAGCCAGGGGGCAGCGCAGGAATTTCGGATGAAGGCGATGGCGCCGCGCACGCCGAGTTCCTGATACAGCTC
>NZ_JDSS02000014.1:2405-3297 GCF_000584955.1 Candidatus Accumulibacter vicinus | reverse complement strand
GGCAAAGGCATGCTCGTAGTGGTAGCCCTGATGCTTTTCGACGAGGAAGCCCGCTTCGATGCCCCAGCGGTGGCGAGCACCGAGGTTGCAGCGCTCATGAACCGTCTCGCGGCTGAGCGGTTGGCTGGAGAGCCAGGCGTGGCGTGCCGACTCGGTCACGATCCTGGCCTGTTGATCGACCCTCTCCCAGCTTTCCTCACAGACCACCGCGTGCAGCTTGAGATGCTGACGCCCGTTCGAACCGAAGGCATAGTCGATGTCGTTGACCCAGGTGAAACGTTGTCGGCGCCTTCCCCAGTTCCGCTGCACGGCTTGCGGCTTCAGGGCCTGGAGCGCGCGGAACTCCTGCCAGACCGAGGGCAAGTCCTGGTCCTTGAGCACGATCATGAACTGCCAGTGGTAGTTACGGCAGCGCTGCATCACCGGCCCGTTGGCGTAGAGTCCGTCGAGCAGGAGCAGAATCCGCAGGCGGGGGAAGCAGGTCTTGAGGCGCTCGCTCAAGCGCGCAAAGGCGCGCCGCTCGCAATCCTGCTTTTGCGCCTCGGGTTCGCCCAAGGCGTGTTCGAGGAACTCGCTGAGCAGCGGGATGACCAGGCCGTTGTGGAAGGCCAGGCTGGCCTCGAGGACGTAGACGAAGTACTGAGTGTGACGGGTTTCCTCCTTGCCGACGGTGCGCTGCAGGAGTTCCTCCGCCCAGAGGGTGTCGCCCGCGAGCTTCTGTGAGCCGTCGATGGCGATCGGATAGCAGTGGTCGATCAGATAGCGGCGAAAGCTCTTGCCGCGAATCAGCCGCTTCACCAGATCGACGTGGGCCTGTTCGAGGTGCTCAAGGTCAATGTCGCGCAACAGCCGAAACAGGGTGTCGGCGTGTGGCAGGGTGTCGATCTCCGGG
>NZ_JDSS02000014.1:1964-2380 GCF_000584955.1 Candidatus Accumulibacter vicinus | reverse complement strand
GCAGCCCTGACGCATGACCCGGCCGAATCGGACCCGTTGGCCGGACCCCCCCGCTTTCGCCGCCTGCGCGGTCAGATTGCGGGTAGCGGGCGGCAGAGCGGCGATTGCGGCGCGGATGGTGCAGGGTCAATCAGGAGGCTGTCGAGAGGTCGTTGGATCTCCGCTACGATCGGCAGGCGAGCCTTTACCGGCGCGGAGAGCGCTGTGCTTGGGAAGAGGTCTTGGGCAAGCCCGGGCAAGGTCATTCGAGTTGCAGCAGAAAGGGCTCGGTGAGGAGGACGCGCATCCGCGCGGGATCGAGCCAGGGAGCGGCGCAGGAGGTTCGGAGGAAGGCGATGGCACCGCGCACGCCGAGCTGCCGATACAGCTCCCGTAGCTGTCGAGTGAAGCGCGCCAGGGTATTGAAGACATGCGCC
>NZ_JDSS02000014.1:1566-1856 GCF_000584955.1 Candidatus Accumulibacter vicinus | reverse complement strand
AGCCAGGCGTGGCGCGCCGTTTCGGTCACGATCCTGGCCTGTTGGTCGACCCGTTCCCAGTTTTCCTCACAGACCACCACGTGCAGCTTGAGCCGGCAACGACCGTTCGGACCGTAAGCATATTCGATGTCATTGACCCAGCTGAAGCGCTGTTGGCGTCGCCCCCAGTTCTGCTGCACGGTTTGTGGCTTCAGGACCTGCAGCGCGCGGAACTCCTGCCAGACCGAGGGCAAATCCTGGTCCTTGAGCACGATCATGAACTGCCAGTGGGCGCGCAAGCAGCGCTGCAT
>NZ_JDSS02000014.1:1456-1556 GCF_000584955.1 Candidatus Accumulibacter vicinus | reverse complement strand
GTGCTTTTCGACGAGGAAACCCGCTTCGATGCCCCAGCGGTGGCGGGCACCGAGATTGCAGCGCTCATGGACGTTCTCGCGGCTGAGCGGCTGGCTGGAG
>NZ_JDSS02000014.1:0-1446 GCF_000584955.1 Candidatus Accumulibacter vicinus | reverse complement strand
ACCTTGTCTTGGCTGAGCGGTTGGCTGGAGAGCCAGGCGTGGCGCGATGTTTCGGTGACGGTCCTGGCCTGTTCATCGATCTTCTCCCCGCTTTCCTCACAGACCACCAGGTTCAGCTTGAGACGCTGACGCCCGTTGGCAGCGAAGGCGTAGTCGATGTCGTTGACCCAGCTGAAGTGTTGCCGGCGTCTTCCCCAACCGCGCTGCACGACTTGTGGCTTCAGGGCGTGGAGCGCGCGCAACTCCTGCCAGACCGTGGACAAATCCTTGTCCCTGAGCACGATCATGAACTGCCAGTGGGCGCGCAAGCAGCGCTGCATCACCGGCCCGTTGGCGTAGAGGCCGTCGAGCAGAAGCAGGATCGGCAGGCGGGGAAACAGCGTCTTGAGCCGGTCGCTCAAGCGCGCAAAAGCGCGCTGCTCGCAATCCTGCTTTTGCGCTTCGGTATCGCCCAGCGCGTGTTCGAGGAACTCGCTGAGCAACGGGATGACCAGACCGTTGTGGAAGGCGAGACTGGCCTCGAGCACGTAGACAAAGTACTGGGTATGACGGGTTTCCTCCTTGCCGACGGTGCGCTGCAGGAGTTCCTCCGCCCAGAGGGTGTCGCCCGCGAGTTTCTGCGAGCCATCAATGGCGATCGGATGGCAGTGGTTGATCAGATAGCGCCGGACACTCTTGCCGCGGATCAGGCGTCGCACCAAGTCGACGTGCGCCTGTTCGAGTTGGGCCAGGTCGATGTCGCGCAGCAGCCGATAGAGGGTGTCGGCGTGTGGCAGGGTCTCGATCTCCGGGAACAGCAGTTGCAGGTTGGCCAGGAACTGCGGACGGGTCATTTCGCGGTTGGTCTCGCGCCGGGAGGCGAACTGAAAGACGAACATCAGCAGACCCCAGAGCAAGAGCACGGTCAGCTTGTGCCGGCGCTTCCTGGGGTCTCTCGGGTCGGGAATTTGTTCCAGCTGACCGAGCAAGGCCGGCAGCTCTTTGCGCAGGAGGCGCGTCTGTTTGCTCACGGCGTCCTCGCGGGCCGCTTGTTCCTCGGCGATGGTCGCGAAAGGCGAGCAACGGTTGGGCAAGGGCGCGGGTGAGGTGGGGACGAATCCCATCGCGCGCTGTGTCGCGTTCAGTGCCTTCTCCTGCCGTCTCTTGTTGCCGCGTTGCGCCCGGATGCCGGCACGCGTCAGACGACGGCAGGGCTTGCTCATGACCGGGAGCTCCCGGTCACGGCGCACAGCCGGTCGCGACCATCGGCGCCGAGCGGCTTGACCCACACCTGGCGGGGCGTGCTGTGATAGGAGCGGCCAGGACGGGCCAGCCCGCGTCCACTGGTCTCTCCGAGCAACTGCCAACCGGCAGCACGGTAGCAGGTGCCGGCATGGTGTCGCGGGTCGACGAAGCTTTCCAGCAGCAGCGGCTGGTACCCCCACTGTTCGAGCCAGTCCCTGCGGG
>NZ_JDSS02000013.1:73013-75149 GCF_000584955.1 Candidatus Accumulibacter vicinus | reverse complement strand
GAGGCCGTGCTCGCGGCGGGCGAGGATGACGTAGTCGACGAGCAGGCAAGTCGGTGATGTTAGCAACTGGATCGGAACAACGAAGCGGTACGGGCCTCAGTCAGTTCCGACAACAACGGGCGATCTCGGCGAGGGCGCAAGCAAGCGGAGCGGTCCATCGCCTCGACAGCAAAAGGCGGAGAGAACGGCGGGCTGCTCGAGCTCGATGGTGAGCCGTTTGGCCGATGAGCCTATGTGGCCGCCGGCGAAATGGCGAAATCGCTCCCGACGCCGGCCTGCGATGAGTCTTGTCGTAGCTCGACTACGACAATGGCAAACATTCCAAATCGCGAGCTTCGTTCGCGATCACGCCATCGATTGGATCGACGCCCGCGCGATCTCAAGCCCTCTTCGCGCGCGGCGTCATGGCGCAGCTGTCGGCCCGCGCGTCGTCATTCGCGCTGCTCGCGAGCGAGCCACGCGACCTGCGGTCGGCCATCTCGAGCCAGATATGCGATCCCGCGAGGAAGTGCACCAGGCCTTTTGCGAGATCGGCGTCGCGGTGGCTGTGGCAGAGGGAAGCGGTTTTCGCACCCTGTGTACGCGCTTCGGTAAGCGTGCTCGGTCCGAATGTCTTTGTTCTCTGACCAGCAGCGCGGAGGGTGCCCTCGCGTGCATTGTTGCGGCAACGTCGTCCTGTCCTGGTGGTGGCTTCGCAGCGGTTCAGAGCACACCTCGAAACGTCGTCAGTCCCTTTACAGTCTGGGTGAGGCCCTGCTTGAGCAGCACGTCGAGATAGCGGTCGACATCCATCGCTGGGTTCTTGAGCTGCTGGCGCTGCCGCTGCGCAGCGGCGACGACCGCGGCTTGATCGAGATCGAAGAGGTTCTCGACGAACACGTCGGGGTGTTGAGCTTCGAGGCCGAACAACTGTAGCACCTCAGCCGGAAAGTCCTTCTCGTTGAAGGTCACGATCACGCTGGCGTGGCAGCGAATCGCGACTGCGAGGACGTGCCGATCATCGGGGTCAGGAAGCGTGAGGCCGGCGACCAGAACCTCGTGCCCCGTCACCAGGGCGTCGGGGATCGCCCGATCCATCAGGTCGGAGGTTCGATCGAGCTGTTCGGCGGTGAGGTCCGGGCGATTCTTCAGCACGTTGCGCTTCCACTCGTCGTGGATCTCAGCGCTCCAGCGCGCACGGAACCGCCCGGACAGGCCGAGCCACATCAGGAAGTCCCGTAGCGGCGCGGGGTAGAGGACGCAGGCGTCGTAGACCGCGGTGAACGGCGAGTTCCTCATTCGTAGCCCAGCCGCAGATCCTGGGCTTGCTTCGCCAATTCTTCCATCGCCTTGGCGCTGGCACGGTCACGCTCGGCCTTGAAGGCCATCAGATCGGTGAATCGGATGCGCCGATGCTTGCCGGCCTTGTGAAACGGCAGCGCACCGGTCTCCAGCAGCTTCACGAAATGTGGGCGCGACACGTTCAGCATGTCGGCGGCCTCCTGTGTCGTCAGCTCGGCGTGGATCGGCACCACCTTGACGGCGTTGCCTTCGGCCAGCTCCGACAGGATGTCCACCAGCAGGCGCAGGGCAGACGTCGGCAGCTCGACCTGGTGCGCCTGATTCTTTTCGTCGAAGATCTGGATGCGCTGGGTCTCGAACTGGGTGCTCAGATAGGCCGCCAGCGCGCGCTGGCTCTGCACGGCCGCCGCGACCTCGCGCTCGACGGGCAGCGTGGTTTCGAGGGTTGGGGCCTGGGTCATGACATCTCCCGGATGTGGGTGGGTCTGGCTATCGTATTCGAAACAAACGAAAAACGCAATAAACGAAACGTCGACTGGTCAGCCCAGCTTGAACTTGCTATCTGCCCGGGTCCTCCGCAGAAATCCTCTCCAGTGCTTGATCCCGGCGCTAAGCCGATGACTTACCGCGCATTCATGACGCCATTTGTGCAAGCGTCATGGCGCCGAGATCAGGTTGTCTGAGTCTACGCCAACTTGCCGCCGGTTGTAGCGCCACCAACACGGCCTGCCTTCGCTTGGCGGCGCGGATGCCGCCGCCGCGCCTACGGCGTCCGGACAGCCCACGCACCGCTTGCAAATAGGCCGGCGAACGGGTGCTCGCTCATGCGCGCGGCTTCGGCAGGCGCTGGCGGAG
>NZ_JDSS02000013.1:70464-73003 GCF_000584955.1 Candidatus Accumulibacter vicinus | reverse complement strand
GAGCACAAGCCGTGCCAGGATCCTGCTGAGTAGTTACGCGGATAGTAGAAATTGACCACCAGCGAAAGGCCGTGGTGCCGCTCCCACGGCGTGTCGGGCAGCGGATTGCCGTGCCCGCGCAGGGCCATGCCGGCCGCTGCCACGGCGAACCGCCACGCCGCCGCGTCCTGCGGATTCAAAAGTAAAACAGCCTGCGGCAGGCGTTTCGGGAGGGGGGGCGAAATGCGCCGTTGCTGGAAGTTCTGCCCATGCCGCTGAGAGGCAGCCGGACCAGCGCGCCCGCCCCGATCGTCGTTCGATCCGCGAACTGACGGCGCAGGCGAATTATTGACCAGCGCCTTACGGCAAGTGTTAAGGTTTGGCTTTTCTCGGCGTTCGTGGGAGTCCATTCATGGTCAAGACCGCATCTCTCCCGAGCTTCACCTTCGAGCACTACCTGGAGTGGGAAAACCGGCAGCCGCTGCGCCACGAATTCATTCGCGGCGAGGTCTTTGCGATGACCGGCGCCAGCGATCTGCACAACGAACTGAGCGGCAATCTGTACACCCTCTTGCGCCAACACCTCCGCGGTACAGAGTGCCGGGTGTTCATGGCAGACGTGAAGCTGCGAGTCGAAGCGGCCGACTGCGGCTTCTACCCGGACCTGCTGGTGACCTGCGCCGAGAGCGACCGCGCCGACCGCCATGTCAAGCGCTCACCGGTCGTGGTGGTCGAAGTGCTGTCGGCAAGCACCGCCGCTTTCGACATCGGCGAGAAGTTCGCCGCCTGCCGACAACTGGTCAGCCTGCGGGAATACGTGCTGGTCGATCAGGAGAGAATTCGCATCCAGGTGTATCGCCGTCTGAACGAACAGTGGTTCGTAGACAGCGTCGGTCCCGGCGAGCAACTGCGGCTCGAAAGCGTCGGCCTGAAGTGCCCGGTCGAACGAGTCTATGAAGACCTGAGTCGGGCAGCCCCCGGCGCCAGGTCATGATTTCCGGCACTCATCGTCCAGGCTCCGCCTGTCGGCCCCGGCCGCACTGAGCACCTTCCGGGCCTTGCCCGCTGGCCAGCGCACTTCCCGTACGTAAACGGGTGCTCGCTCATGCGCGCGGCTTCGGCAGGCGCTGGCGGAGCCAGGCGATGGCGTCGTCTACGAAGGTGAAGACGACCGGGATGACCAGCAGGCTGAGGAAGGTCGAGGTGATCAGGCCGCCGATGACGACGATGGCCATCGGCGCGCGGAAGCTCGGGTCGGTGCCGATCCCGATGGCGATCGGCAGCATGCCGGCACCCATCGCAATGGTGGTCATGACGATCGGCCGCGCCCGCTTGCGGCAGGCGTCGAGCAGGGCGTTCCCGCGGTCGAGGCCGTGCTCGCGGCGAGCGAGGATGACGTAGTCGACGAGCAGGATCGAGTTCTTGGTGGCGATGCCCATCAGCATGATCAGGCCGATCATCGACGACATCGAGATCGCCTGACCGGTCACGAACAGCGCGAGGAAGGCGCCGGGCACCGAGAGGACGAGGGCGGCGAGGATGGTCGCCGGCTGTACGAAATCCTTGAACAGCAGGACCAGCACGATGTAGATGCAGAGCACGCCGGTGGCCATGGCCAGGCCGAAGCTCTCGAACAGCTCGGCCATCGACTCGGCGTCGCCGATCGTGGTCTGCAGCACGCCCGGCGGCAGGTTCTTCAGGCTGGGCAGGGCCATCGCCCGCTGCTCGATCTCGCCGAGCGGCTGGCCGTTCAGCTCGATCTCGAAATTGACGTTGCGCAGGCGGTCGTAGCGGTCGATCTCGGCCGGCCCGCCGGCGATGGCCAGCGTGGCGACGTTGCCGATGGCCACCGGCCCGCTCCGGCCGGGCACCGTCATCCGTGCGAGCAGGGCGAGGTTGCGGCGGGCGTCGGGCGGCAGCTTGACGACGATGGGCACCTGGCGCTGGGCGAGGTTGAGCTTGGCCAGGTCCTGGTCGTAGTCGCCGGCGGTGGCGATGCGCAGCGTATCGGCGATGGCCTCGGAGGTGACGCCGAGATCGGCCATGCGCGCGAAGTCGGGGCGGATCACCAGCTCGGGGCGGACCAGGCTGGCCGTCGTCGTCACCGCGCCGATGCCGGGCAGGGTGCGCAGCTCGCGCTCGACGAGGCGGGCGTGCTCGGTGAGCACGGGCCCGTTCTCGCTGGCCAGCACGAGGATGTACTTCTCGCCGCTCGAGCCGCCGAAGCCGACCTTGACCTGGGCGCCGGGGATGACGGCGAGCGCCTCGCGCAGCTGGCGCTCGACATCCTGCTTGGTGGTGCCCGAGCGCTCGCCGCGCGGGGTCAGGTTCAGCGTCAGCGTCGCCTTGCGTACCTCGGCGGCGCCGCGCGGCATGAACGGGTCGCTGCCCGAGGCGCCGCCGCCGACGGCCGTGTAGACCATCCGCACGTGCGGGTTGGTGTTGACGATGGCGCGCGCCTGCTCGGCCGCGGCAACCGTCTCGGCGAGGGTCGCGCCGGGCGACAGGGTCACGTGCACCTGCGGCTGCGAGAGGTCGTCTGCGGGCAGGAAGCCGGTCG
>NZ_JDSS02000013.1:62623-70439 GCF_000584955.1 Candidatus Accumulibacter vicinus | reverse complement strand
CGCCAGCCGATGCCCGAGGCACCCGGCCGCCCAGCCCTCGTAGCGCACCAGCCAGGCGGGGAGTGGCTGATCGGCGACCGGCTGGAGCAGGTAGGCGGCCATCATCGGCGTCAGCAGACGGGCGACGACCAGCGAGAAGAACACCGCGATGGCCGCGGTCCACCCGAACTGGACGAAGAATTTGCCGGCCACGCCGCTCATGAAGGCGGTCGGCAGGAAGACGGCGATCAGCGTGAAGGTGGTGGCGATGACCGCGAGGCCGATCTCGTCGGCGGCCTCCATCGCGGCCTGGAACGGCGCCTTGCCCATGCGCAGGTGGCGCATGATGTTCTCGATCTCGACGATGGCGTCATCGACCAGGATGCCGACCACCAGCGACAGCGACAACGCCGTCACCACGTTGAAGGTGAATCCCATCAGGTACATCACCGCGAAGGTCGGGATCACCGACAGCGGCAGCGCCGTGGCCGAAACGAAGGTCGCCCGCCAGTCGCGCAGGAAGAGCCAGACGACGATGACGGCGAGAATGGCGCCCTCGATCAGCAGCACCATCGACCCCTCGTAGTTCTCGATCACCGGGTCGACGAAGTTGAAGGCCTCGGTCATCGTGATGTCCGGGTATTCGGCGTGCAGCTTTTCCAGCGCCCTGCGCACTCCCTCCGCCACCTCGACCTCGCCGGCGCCGCGGCTGCGCGTGATCTCGAAGCCGACCACCGGCCGGCCGTCGAGCAGCGCCGCCGAGCGCGGCTCGCCGACCGTGTCGGACACGGTCGCTACCTGATCGAGGCGGATGCGGCGGCCGTCGGCAAGCACGATATCCAGCGTCGCCAGTTCCTCGGCCGACTGCACGGTGGCGATGGTGCGCACCGACTGCTCGATGCCGCCGATGTCGGCGCGCCCGCCCGAGGCTTCCTGCTGGATGCGGCGCAACTGGCGCGAGAAGTCGGCGGCGGTGGCGTTGAGCGCCAGCAGGCGGGCCGGGTCGAGCTCGACGCGGACTTCGCGCGTCACCCCACCGACGCGGGCAACCGCGCCGACCCCGCGCACGGCGAGCATGGCCCTGGCGACGGTGTTGTCCACGAACCAGGAGAGCGCCTCGTCGTCCATGCGCTGCGAGGCCACCGTATAGGTCAGGATCGGCGCTCCGGCAACGCTGAGGCGTCCGATCACCGGGTCTTGCAGATCACCCGGCAGGTCGGAGCGGATGCGCGAGACCGCATCGCGCACGTCGTCGACCGCTTCCTGCACCGGTTTTTCGAGGCGAAACTCGACGGTCACCGTCGCCGTGCCGTCCTGGACCTTGGTATAGATGTGCTTGATGCCCTGCACGGTGGCGACCGAGTTCTCGATCTTGCGTGCGACCTCGGTCTCCATCTGCGCCGGTGCGGCGCCAGGCAGCGTCGCGGTGACGGTCACCGTCGGCAGGTCGATGTCCATGAACTGCTGGATCTTCATCGCCCGGAAGGCGAGGATGCCGGCCAGCGTGAGCAGGATGAACAGGAGGATCGCCGGAATCGGGTTACGGATCGACCAGGCCGAAACGTTCATTTCGCGGCGGCCGCGACGACGCGCACCGGGTCGCCGTCGGCGAGAAAGCCGCCACCGGTCGCCACCACGCGCGCCTGCGGGTCGAGGCCGGAAACAATCTCGATGCGCTCGCCGACGCGTCGCCCGGTCGCGACCTTGGCCTGGGCGACGCGCGCCTGTTCGCCGTCGCCCTCGAGGCGGAAGACATAGGCGAAGCCGTCGCGCAGGACGACCGCCGACTGCGGCAGGGTCAGGGCCGGGGCGCGGCCGAGCTCGAATTCGCCGCGCGCGAACATGCCGGCGCGCACGGCTGCGGCTGACGCCGGAAGGTCGACGAAAACCAGTCCGTTGCGCGTCTGCGGGTCGACGCTCGGTGCGACGCGCCGCACGCTGCCGCGCACCGCCGTGCCATCCGGCCCGGTCAGCGTCGCCGCCCCGCCCGGTGCCACGCGGGCAAGGTCGGCGGCCGGCACCTCGGCGCGCCATTCCAGGCGCCCGCCGCGGATCAGGCGGAACAGTTCCTGCCCGGTTTGGGTCAGCGAGCCGACGGTCGCGTCGCGTGCCGAGATCACGCCGTCATCAGGGGCCAGCACGCGTGTCTTGCCCAGCTTCAGCTCGGCTGCCTGCTGGCGGGCGCGGGCAGCGGCAAGGCGCGAACTGGCGGTGTGCTCGGCGGTCTGGTACTGGGTATGCAACTGGGCGCTGTAGAAGCCCTGCTCGCGCAGTTCCTTCGCACGCACGGCGTTGGCCCTGGCCTCGGCAGCGCTCGCTGCCAGTTCGGCGACGGCGGCGCGCGCCTCGGCCGCTTCGCTGGCCACCGTATCGTCGGCAATGCGGGCGAGCACCTGGCCTTTCCTGACGATGTCGCCGACATCGGTCTCGACGGCGGTGATGCGGTAGTTGGCGATCTCGGCACCGATCACCGCTTCCTGCCAGGCGACGACGTTGCCGTTGGCGGTCAGCGTGCGCGGCCAGTCTTCGTTCTGCGGGGCGACGGCAGTCACCGTCAGCGCCGGCTTGCCGGCCAGCGCCGCGGCCCTGGGCGCGGGTGCCTCGCCGCAGGCGGCGAGGGCGAGGGCGAGGAGGAGGAGGAGGTGGGCGGCTGGCTTCAGCATGTTGATATTGTTGACCGAAGAGTCAGCATTGAAAACCCCCGAGCCGGATGGCTCCCCGGCATTTTCCGATCGCTCGGACGCCCTACCGCCCGGACAACAACCGTACCCGCACTCGCCCCTTGCTCAGATGCGCGGTGAGCAGTTTGTAGGTATCCCGGTCGAACCGCCCCTGAACCGACTGACCCAGCAGGATTTCCTGGATCTCGGCCTCGCTGCGCGCGCTGCCCAGGTGCCGCCAGCCGTTCACGACGTGGACTTCCTCCACTTCCCGCAACTCGTCCCGCTCGACGACGCCGATCGCTCCGGGGTAGGGCCAGGCGGTGAGCTTCAGCTTCATCAGCGCCGACAACATGCGAGCGCTGTGTACGCCGAGGGCTTCCTTGCCTACGCAGGCGCCCCGGCAATGCTTGACCTGGTGGGCAAAGCAGGGGCGTCCGGGGCGGGCGGGTTTTTCCAGTCCGAGGATTATCGGGCACAGTTCATGCGCTGCAGCCATCTTGCGCAGAGTTTCGGTGGCTTCCCGCCGGTTGGCAAAGAGGCCAAAAAGGTCTTCCGAGCGCACGAAATCGGCAGTCTGGCCGCTGACCAGTCTGAGCCGGCAATCGCCGGGCGCCACCTGCACCAACTGCCAGGTGCACAGGTCCGAAGAGCGGCGCAAGCGACGATTGTGAATCGGCTGGCATTCCTTGACCAGTCGCGATTCCAGCAGCAGGGCGCCGAGTTCTCCGACCGTCTCATGCCAGTCCATGCGGCGCACTGCCTGGCTGAGGCGCATCTCCTTGTACTCACGCAGGTCAGACGCGAAGTGAGTCCGTACGCGCTGACGCAGGTTGACGCTTTTCCCCACGTACAGAAGCGCGTCGTTGTCGCCGTAGAACAGGTACACCCCGGCGGATTCGGGCAGATCGTCGAGCAGGGCAGAATCCAGGTGGGGCGGCAGGCTGGGGCGCTTGATCTGCTGACGGATGGCCTCGGCGAGAGCCTCTTCGCCGCGATCCCGTTTCAACACGCACCAGAACTGCCAAAGCAGGTGGGCATCGGCGAAGGGTCCGTAGCGGTCGCCCGTCGTCAAATCATGACGGACGATGAGGCTGTCCAGGTTGTGTTTCTGATATTCCGGGAAGAGCTTGCGAGACAGGCGCACAGTACACAACACGTCGGCCCGGAAGGACTTCCCCAGACGCTGGTATTCGCTCTTGACGAAACCATAGTTGAAGCGGGCATGGTGGGCAATGAACAGACGCCCATGCAGGCGATTGGCGAGTTCTTTTGCGATCTGGGCGAAGATGGGGGCGTCGACCACCCTTTCGTTGCGGATACCGCTGAGTTGCTCGATGAATTGAGGGATCGGCCGCTGTGGGTTGACCAGGGTGCTCCAGGTCGAGAGCTGGTCACCCTCTGCTTCCAGCACGGTGATCCTTGTGATGCGGTCCCGTACCGGATTGGACCCGGTGGTTTCCAGGTCGATGAAGGCAAGCCGCGCGGGAATCACGAGGTCAAGCCCGGTGCGCGGCAGATCGACCCGTTCAGCGATCTCCTTGCCATGGTGGGCCCTGTAGATGCGAGATAACGGGCAGGCGCCGTCATGGCGGGCATCCCGACAAAGCGCTCGACCGTCGACTCGCGTTCTTCCAGCGAATCGCCATCAAACATCCATAGCCTGGGATCCCACAAGCCCGCGACCCCGGCCTGCTGCCAGCGTCCCACTTTGGCACGGAAGTCGGCGTGGCGAGCGGTGAAATACTGGGCACCGTGGTCGCATTGCCAGTCGTCGCCTCGACGGGTGCTCATCCGTCCGCCCGGGCCGCGACTCTTGTCGAACAGACTGACGTCCACCATCTCCACTCCGATCACCACTCGCCAATATCTGCCAGCCAGAATCAGTGCGACCAGGTGCCATGGTGTTGCTGGAATGAGGTTCCAGGGGGAGTGTGCTCACCGTCAATGGTGCCGACCTGCCGTGTGGTCCATGTGGTTGGCTCGCGGCTCCCTGGGACCATACATCTGCTCGAAGGCCTCGGCCGCTTTTTTGACCGACCCGAAGAAATCCCCGCGACCGATTTCCTCGGAAAGTCCAACCTTGGCAAGTTCTTCGAGGAATGGCCGTGGCGCATCGGCAATCTTGACATCCACCCCGTCCTCGGCCAGCTCCCGGTGCAATTCGGCAAAGCGTTGAGCAGCGGTGACGTCCATGTCGTGAATCGCCTGTGCGTCGATCACCAGCCACTTGACCGGATGATCGGCCTCGTCGACCAGTGTCCGGATGCGCGTCATCACATGCCGAGCATTGGCAAAGATCAACGGTGCGTAAAGCCGATAAACCAGCAGGCCAGGGACGCTTTCCGCCTCTTCGTCACCCATGCAATGGTGGAATTTGCCATCGCTGACCAAGCGGCGAAGAACGGCATCGTCGGGACGTGAGACTTCTACGAGCACCGAAATCAGCGATAGCAGCAAACCGAGAATGATCCCCGGCACCACCCCCGCGATCAGGATCGCCATGGTCACGCCCATGGCAATACCGAACTCGACCCGATCGACCTTGTACAGGCGTGTGAGCGGCGCCACTTCGAGCATTCCGAAGGCGGTCACGATCAGAATCGCACCCAGCGCCACCTTCGGCAACAGGGCAATCAAGCCGGTCAGAAAGAACAGGAACAGCAGCAAGCCCACCGCGACCAGCAACTGTGCCACCTGCGACTTGCCGCCGGCCGAATCGACGATCGAGGTCCGTGACTGGCTGGCGGACACAGGAAAACCCTGCCACAAGCCGGCCAGGATGTTGGCCGAGCCGAGGGCAACCAGTTCGCGATTCGGGCGCACTTCATAACCATTTTTCTCGGCAAAGGTCTGTGCCAGCAGAATTCCGTCCGAAAAGGCCAGAAAGGCAATCGCGACTGCGGCCGGGGCAAGCGCCGAGATGTCCGACCAATGAAACGTCGGGATCGTCAGGCTGGGAACACCCGAAGGTACGTTGCCGACCAGTGCCACCCCGTAACTGCCGAGGTCGAAGGCGAAGGAGACGGTAATCGCTACCGCGCAGACTGCCAGTGCGCCGGGGACGCGCGGAAACCAGCGCGCCAGTCCGATCAGCAGGCCAACCAGCAAGACGCCGAATACGAAGGTCGGCAGATGCGTCTGCGCCAGTTGCGCAATGATCGTAAAGACCAGCTCGAAGAATTCCTCGCCCTCGGTCTTGATGCGGAACATCTTGCCAAGCTGGGTGGCGATCAGGACCAGCGAAGCGCCGTTGAGGTAGCCAATCAATACCGGGCGCGACAACAGGTCGGCAATGACGCCCAGCTTGAGGCGTGCGGCAAGCAGCAACACCCCTCCCGAAAGTATGCCGAGGATGGCCGCGAGGGAGACGATTCGCGACGGATCGCCTGCCGCCAGCGGCAGGATCGCCGAACCGGCCAGCAGTCCGATGGCGGCATCCGGTCCGGCGATGACGTGACGCGAACTGGAAAACAGGGCATAGCCGATGGCCGCCGCGAGCGCCGCGTACAGTCCCGTAATCGGGGGCAGATGCACCAGTTCGGCATAGGCGATGACCGACGGAATCGAGACGACACAGGCCGAAAGCCCGGCGATCGTATCCTTGCTGAGCCAGGCCAGCCGGTACTCTCTCAGGGTCGAGAGCAGCGGCAGACCAGACAGCAGGTACTTGAGAAAATGCGCAGGATTCATCGGCGTAGCTCCGGGCAGAATGGCAAAATATGGGGAAACCCAGGGTTCCCCGCAGAGTGAATGGGGCAGTTCCGGCCCCCATCAACAATGAACCCAGCCCGCTGCCTGAACAGCAGCCGCCCGCAAAAGATCGTCGCAACGATCGGGCCGATCAGCAACAGGACGATGACGAGTTTCATTTTCTTGCCTGGTTCACGGCGTCAGATCGTGCTGAAGCAGAGATATTTGATCTCGAGGTATTCGTCGAGCCCATGCTTCGATCCCTCGCGGCCGATGCCGGACTGCTTGACACCGCCGAAAGGGGCCACCTCGTTCGAGATCAGACCGGTGTTGATGCCGACCATGCCGTATTCGAGCGCTTCGCCCACGCGCAGGCAGCGCGCGACATCGCGGGTATAGAAATAGGCCGCGAGACCAAACTCGGTATCGTTGGCCATATGGATTGCCTGGGCCTCGCTGGAGAACCTGAACACCGGCGCCACCGGACCAAAGGTCTCTTCGCGCGCAATGCGCATGCTCGGCGTCACGTCGGCCAGCACCGTCGGTGTGAAGAAGTTGCCGCCAAGCGCGTGCCGGCTACCGCCGATGAGCACGCGCGCGCCGCCGGCGACGGCATCGGCGATATGTTCCTCGACCTTGGCCAGCGCCGCAGCATCGATCAGCGGTCCCTGCAGGGTGCTTTCATCGCAACCCGGTCCGACCTTGAGCGACTGCACACTCCTGCTCAGCGCTTCGACGAAGCGATCGTAGATGCCGTCCTGGACCAGCAGCCGGTTGGCGCAGACGCAGGTCTGACCGGTGTTGCGATATTTGGCGACGATCGCTCCTGCCACCGCTGCGGTGACATCGGCGTCGTCGAAAACGATGAACGGCGCATTGCCGCCAAGTTCGAGCGAGAGTTTCTTGATCGTCGGCGCGCACTGCGCCATCAACAGGCGACCGACCTCGGTCGAACCGGTGAACGAGAGCTTGCGCACCACCGGGCTGGCCGTCAGCGCGCCGCCGATCGCCGCCGGGTCCCCGGTCAACACATTGAACACCCCTGCCGGCAGCGCCGCGTCGTGCGCCAGACGCGCCAGCGCCAGTGCCGTCAGCGGCGTCTGCTCGGCGGGTTTGACCACCACCGTGCAACCGGCGGCAAGCGCTGGCGCGACCTTGCGGGTGATCATCGCCAGCGGAAAGTTCCAGGGCGTGATCGCCGCACAGACCCCGACCGGCTGGCGAATGGTCAGCAAGCGCCGGTCATTGGCCGGACTCGGAATCGATTCGCCGTAGGCGCGCTTGCCTTCCTCGGCAAACCATTCGACGAAGGCGGCGCCGTAAGCCACTTCGCCACGCGCCTCGGCAATCGGCTTGCCACATTCGGCGGTCATCAGCTGCGCGAGATCTTCGGCGTTGGCGACGATCAGTTCATGCCAGTGGCGCAGGACGGTCGCCCGCTGCCTGGCCGTCTGCGCCTGCCAGGCCGGCAGCGCCGCGGCCGA
>NZ_JDSS02000013.1:45545-62278 GCF_000584955.1 Candidatus Accumulibacter vicinus | reverse complement strand
GGCGGCGATCGCGCGCGCCGTTTCGGTGGCCGTCATCCAGGGTACTTCAGCCAGTGTTTCGCCACTCGCCGGGTCCCTGACTGCAAAAGTGCGGCCATCATCGGCGGCTTCCCAGCGACCATCGACATAGCAGTTGGAGCGTAGCAGGCGCGGATCGGTCAGGTGCATGGCTTTTCCCGGTAATAATCTTGAGGGCTGCAGTTTATACTGTGCAGCATGCGTGTCCACCTGCTCATCACCGGCCTCTTTTCTCTGTTGCTGGCAGCCTGCGCGAGCAAGCCGCCGCCGGCGCCGCCGCAACAACCCTCCGAGCTTCCCCAGGCGAGCAGCCCGAAAGGCAACGACGTGGTGCTCTTTGCACTCAGCCTGCTCGATACCGGCTACCGTTTCGGCGGCAAGAACCCTGAAGCGGGTCTCGACTGCAGCGGCATGGTGTCGTATATCTACGGACGCGCAGCAGGGCTTCGGATCAGTGGCAGCGCCGCCGACATCGCCCGCCGTGGTCGCCCGGTCGAACGTGCGGGCCTGCGCCCCGGCGACCTGGTCTTCTTCAACACCCGCAACGCCGCTTTCTCGCATGTCGGGGTGTACATCGGTGACGACCGTTTCATCCACGCGCCATCGAGCAACGGTCGAGTACGCATCGATCAGCTCGGCGCACGCTACTTCGCGCAGCGCTTCGAAACTGCGCGCAGCTACTTCGAATAACGGTCATACTTTCATGATCAGGGGGGGTGTTTTGCAAAGTCATGACCGTTAGAATGGCGCCTCACGGTCACCACTGGTTTCGACCAACGAGGAATTACCATGCCTTTTACACCCGATCTGGTCGATGAACTCAACACCCTGGTCTTCTTCGATCTCGGCAGCACCCAGCAGGGAATCAAGATTCACAAGACCGCCAACCCGGCGATCATCGCGGCGACCCGGCGGCTGCACGCCAAGGGGCTGCTGACGCTGATTGACGGGGGTTATCTGACCAGCCTCGGCCGCGATGCCGCCGAACACGCACAGGCGGTGCTGACCATTCTCAGCTCGACTCCTTCGACAGTCACGGGACCGTAGGGGCAGCTTGCCAATCCGGAGTATGGAGCCATCATGAACACAATGCCCTGCCGGCACCGGTTGCTGGTGCTGCTCGCCGCCGGCATGCTGGCCAACGCCAGCGCCGACGAACAAAATCCTGGCCGGCCGCGCGTCGGTCTGGTTCTCGGCGGCGGCGGCGCACGCGGTGCAGCGCATATCGGCGTCCTCGAAGTGCTCGAAAAAATGCGCGTGCCTGTGGACTGCGTCGCCGGTACCAGCATGGGCGGGCTGGTGGCCGGCGCCTACGCTGCCGGGCTCTCTCCGGCGATCATGCGTCAGGAACTGGCAAAAGCCGACTGGGATGACCTGTTTCAGGACGACCCGCCCTACGCGCAACGGAGTTTTCGCAAGAAGGCTCTGGAAAAGCGCTTCCTGCCAGCTTCGGAGACCGGCGTCGGTGCGGATGGCCTGAAGTACCAGACCGGGGTGGTGACCGGGCAGAAGATCAAACTGTTTTTCAACCAGTTGGTGGGTGATTATCATGGGGAACGGGAAATCGCGGCATTGCCGCTGCCGCTCTCGATCATCGCCACCGACATCGTTCGTGGTGAGCGGGTAGTCTTTCGTGAGGGCAGTCTGACCACCGCGATGCGTGCCAGCATGTCGGTTCCCGGTCTGATGTCGCCGGTCGAAGCCAGGGGCTACAAACTGGTCGACGGGGGGCTGGTGAACAACGTACCGATCGACGAGGTGCGTTCGCGCTGCCAGGCTGACATCGTGATCGCCGTCAACGTCGGATCGCCGCTGTTGCAAGCAAACGAAATCGGCGGATTGCTGAGCGTTGCGACGCAGATGGTGAATATCCTGACCGAGCAGAACGTCACCCGCTCGCTGGCCACACTCAAGCCGACCGACATCTACATCAAGCCGGACCTGGAAGGGGTCAGCGCGGGGGATTTCAAGCGCACCTCGGAAACCGCGGATCGCGGCGTGACGGCGGCCGAGGTGGTTGCCGACCGCTTGCGTCCGCTGGCCGTCAGTGAAGCCGCTTACGCAGCCTGGGCCGGGAAGATCCAGATGGCCCGGCGCGAGGCGCCGAAGATTGATGAGATCCAGATCGCCGGACTCAAACGGGTCAACCCGGTGATGGTTGAAAAGTATATCGAGCTCAAGCCGGGTGACACGCTCGACCCGGCAAGAATCGATACCGCTGTGATGCGGACCTATGGCGATGGCTATTATGAGCATGTCGATTACGCAATGCTCACCGAGCGCCAGCGCAACATCCTGCGTGTGGCGCCGCTCGAAAAGAGTTGGGGACCCGACTACCTGCGCTATGGCATCAATCTCGACACCAACTTCAAGGCCGACTCGACCTATAGCCTGCGCATCGCCTACCACAAGACCTGGCTCAACTCGCTGGGTGGAGAACTCCTGACCTATGGCGAGATCGGTTCGAACAATGGCATCGTGATGGACTACTATCAGCCTGTCGACGAGCGCCAGCGCTATTTCGTCGAAACCAACCTGCGCTATGGCAGCAAATTGTCCAGCATCTATCAGGACGATCGGAAGCTTGCCGAGTACCGGGTTTCTCAGGGCAACGTGAAATTCGGCGGCGGCATCAATCTCGGCACTCTGGGTCAGGTCCGTGCTGGCTGGGACGAAAAATGGTGGAATCCCAGGCTCGATACCGGTTCGCCGCTGCTGCCGGATGCATCGAAGCGGTATGGCGGCTGGTTTGGCCAGATCGACCTCGAACAGACCGATCGCCTCTATTTCCCGACCAGTGGTTGGCGTTCAAAGGTCGAGTATTTCGACTCGCCAGCAAACCACTTCAGCAAACTCGATGCCGGCGCCAGCGTCTTCCACAGCTTCGGCGACTGGGTGCTGAGCAGCCGGCTGTCGTATCAGGGATCCCCCGTCGGGCAGTTGCCCCTTTACGATTCCGGCAGCCTCGGCGGCATGCTCAACATGACCGCCTTTGCCGTCGGACAGTTGAAGGGTGACAACCTGAAATACGGCCAAGTCCGTGCCGAGAGAATCATCGGCCACCTGCCGCTCGGCCTGCGCGGCGACATGCGCCTGGGGTTTGTTTTCGAAGGCGCCAAGGTCGGCACACCCTACACCGAAACCAATCTCAAGGGCTGGATCAACTCGACCGCCATCTACCTCGGCGGTGAAACGCCACTCGGCCCGGTCTACCTGGGTTACGGCTACTCGACTTCAGGATCGAAGGGCGGCTACTCCAATCTCTACCTGTTCCTCGGGACGCCCTGACCACCCAGCGCGCACCTTGTACGCGGACGAGGACGCGGTGCTTGCGAAACGGCCAGGTTGGTATGTGGGATCGAGCCCCCGCGTCGGCAGGGGCTCAAGTCGCCGATGTCGATCGCGACCGATGCAGCAGACGCGCCGCCAGGGCTTTCAGTCCGGTCGGATGCGTTGCGCGTAGTGCCCTTTTGTACGCTTGCGTAGACTGCTTGAGTCTCCTGTTCACCTCGGGATCAAGCGTGATATTCACACTCTTGAGGGTCGTGGCAACGGCCTCCATCTTCTCCGCGTCGGCGCGCAACCCCAATTCACGATAGATGACCGCCAGATGGAGGGCAGCCGGCAGGGCTGCCTGGGCAGTCACTTCCGGTCCACCGAGCGCCTTGAGGAAGTAACTGATCGCGCGTGGAATCTCTCCGGTGGCGGCGGCGGCCTGCCCGCGCATCGACCAGGCACCGCATTCGAAAGTCGCCAGCAACCCTTTGGTGATCGCCTGCTCCAGCAGGGTATCGGCATCCGAAAAGCGCTCGCCCTGGAGGGCGCGCAGGGCAGCTTCGAAATCGGCTTTTCCGGGTCCGGCACTTGCTCCAACGCGGACGAAGCTGGTGCGGCAATGCTCAGAGGATACGCGCTCAGGTTCGACCAGTCCGCATCCAGGAGGTCTGGAGGCGGCCCCTTCGGCAGTCGCGACATCGGGTTCGTCCGGAGATTTCACATGCGTTGCCGGGAGCAAGGCCCGATGCGTCCGCCACCACCAGATCGCCAGCGCGCCCAGACCCAGGATGAGCAGACAGAAACCGGCGATCAGGGTGGCACGCGAAGAGAGCAACCCGTCCCGGTAAGGCTTGGTCGGGGGGTCGGCGGTGGCCTTCACCGCTTGCCGGGGCCTCTCCATCGGCGTCAGCGGTACGGTGAAGGAGTGCCCGGCGAATTCGAGCAAGACGCTGCCACCCATCCTGCCTGTGCCGGCAAAAGCCATGCACAGATCGACGTACGAACCCTCGATCGCGAGCTTCAGCGGAGCACTGGCGCTGTCTCTTGACAAGCCGAGGCTGCCGTCATGGCCCACGATCCTTCTCGACAAGTCGTGCGCGCGCGTTTCCGGAGGCAAATAACGGCATGTCAAGGTGCTTAAACCGACCACGAACGCGCTTTGCGGCTTGGCGATCGCCGCCGATCTGGTGGTCCTGACCCGGATCTCGGGAAGCGCCACCGGGTCCAGCAGCGCACCCGGTGGCACGGTCAGCCGACCCTGAATCTCGAGGAAGTTTTCGCCCGATGGCGGGGATTCGCGGACGTACTCATTGCCGTCGAGCACCCAGATCGCCGGAACCATTTGCGCCTTGAGCGTGCTCAAGGTCCACGATTTTGTCGAAGGCTGGCCAGCGGCAAGCTGAGGCCACACGGCAGTCGACAGGACAAGAAGGGCCGATGCCATGGCACGCATCGAGAATCACTCAGTTGGAATAGTCGATCATGCAGTAGAGCTTTACACATTTGGGGTTCTGGATCAAGCGCCGGGTGCGCATGCAAGTGAGCTGGAGTTGAGCGGATTCCTGCCGCTACCCAGGCCATGTCGAAAGCCGGTTGAAGGGGGATCTGTCGCCCGGGACAGGATTGCTTTGTAAGCAGGGTATTACCCATAATAATAATGTCGCTTGCGCCTTTCCGCATCGCCACGGCATACACGCAGTCAACGGGCGGTTCACTCGGCGTCATCGCTATTTATCCCCCGACCTGAACGGCTTCTTGCCATGCCTGAACACCGCCTGTTATCCCTACTTCGTGTTGCAGCGATCGTGGCCATGGCCGCCTTTCCACTGGTTTGCGCATTCGCCGCCGAGTCGACCGAACCGGGCAAGCGGTTCGAGGACTGGTCGCAAACTCTGGTCGCCCAGGCCAGCGCCCAGCCTGAACCCGCGGGCATTGCCCGCAGCCCGGCTCTTCAGGGCGGACAGGCTGGCCGGCGGATGGCGCTGGTCATCGGCAACGACGCCTACGAGAAAGTCGCCAAACTGGAAAAGGCCGGCAACGACGCACTGGCCATGGCGCGAGAACTCAGGGCAGCCGGATTCGAAGTGTTGCAGCACCGCAACCTCAACTACCGGGGCATGGTCAAGGCGGTGGAAACCTTCATCAACAGAATCACCGGGGGCGATCAGGTGGTCGTGTTCTTTGCCGGACACGGGGTGCAGATCAGGTCGGGCAGTTACCTGTTGCCGGTGGATATCGAAGCCAGCAGCGAAGGTGAAGTCGAGAAGACTGCGTATGGGCTGACCGACCTCACGGAAAGGCTCAGCGAAGCGAAGGCCTCGTTTGCCTTGGTGATCATTGACGCTTGCCGCGACAACCCCCTTAAATCGAGAGGGCGAAGCGTCGGCAGTACGCGCGGATTGAGCGCCATCGAGCCTCCCAAGGGGCAAATGGTGGTGTATTCCGCCAGCAAGGGCCAGCAGGCGCTGGACCGCCTGAGCGATCATGACCAGAACCCCAACGGTGTCTTCACTCGCGAGTTCATCGCTCGCATGAAACGGCCGGGCGTGCGCATTGAAGATCTGATGCGGGAAGTGCAAGACGCTGTAGAAGTGCTGGCGAGCAAGATCAGCCATGAGCAAAGACCCGCGCTATACAACGAATCGCGAGGCAGCTTCTACTTTTACGGGCCGACGGTCATGCAGGTGCAGGTGCAGCCGACCGCCGACCCGGAGGGCGAGGCGTGGAAAGCGGCGCAGGAAGCGGCGAGCATGACCGGGTATCAGGCGTATCTCGACAGCTACCCCAATGGTCGCTACGCGGCCGCGGCGAAGGTGAAACTTGCCGTCCTCAAGAAACCCGACAATGTCGATCGCCCGGTTGTGGCGCCGCCATTACCAGTCGCGGCAGAGGACCCGGAAACCCAGTTCTGGAACGAAGTGAAGGCCAGCGGCGCACGCGAATACCTCGACGCCTACCTCAAAAAATACCCCAGGGGCAAGTATGTCGCACTGGCGAGGATCGAACTGAAGAAGCTCGACGACCGTGACAAGGCACAACAGGCCAGGGAGGAGGCCGAGAAACAGCAGGCCGACGAGCGCGAACGGCAGGAGGCGTTGCGTACTGAACAGAGCGTGTGGGAAGAGGCCAAAGCCGGTGCCAGCATGGGCGCCTACGCCGCTTACCTGGCGCGCTACCCGAAAGGGCGCTACGCGGTGCTGGCGCAGGCGGCCCAGCAAAAATTGCAACGTGAAGCGGGCGAACGGGAGAAGCAGGACAGCGCGCAGCGCCGGCAGGTTGAAGAGCGACAAAAGCGTACCGTCGAGCGAGAACCGCGCGGAGCCGAAAAAGCGGCCGGCGAACTGCGACCCGACAAGGTCAAGGTCTTCAGGGATTGCCCGGACTGCCCGGAGATGGTGGAGATCCCGGCAGGCAGTTTCGAGATGGGCTCGCCGGCCTCGGAGGCCGGCCGTTTCGACTCCGAAGGTCCGCAGCACCGCGTCAGCGTCAACAGCTTTGCGGCCGGCAAGTTCGAAGTGACGCGCGGTCAGTTTGCTGCCTTTGTCAATGCCACCGGCTACAACGCCGGCAGCGAGTGCTATACGTTTGAGGGGGGCAGGAGCGAAAAGCGGAGCGGTCGCAACTGGCAGAACCCCGGCTATGCGCAGACCGAAAACCATCCGGTGGTCTGTGTGAGTTGGGACGACGCCAAGGCTTACATTGCGTGGCTGAGTCAGAAGACGAACAAGAGCTACCGTTTGCTGAGCGAGGCCGAATGGGAGTACGCGGCGCGGGCAGGCAGCAGTACGGCCCGATACTGGGGCGCGAGCCCGGACACGGCGTGCGCCTACGCCAACGTGATGGATGCCGCCGGCAAGAGCCAGGTGCCTGGGATCAGTTGGGAAGTACACAACTGCAACGACGGCAGTGCCTATACAGCGGCGGTCGGCAGTTACAAACCGAACGCTTTCGGGCTGTACGACATGATCGGCAATGTCTGGGAATGGACCGAGGATTGCTGGAACCGGAGCTATGCGGGTGCGCCGAGTGATGGGGCGGCCTGGACGACCGGAGAATGCTCTGTCGGGCGCGTGCTGCGCGGCGGTTCCTGGTACTTCATTCCGCGCTACGCTCGTTTGGCCACGCGCGACTGGTTCGTCCCGTCGAGCCGGAACATCAACTACGGTTTTCGTCTCGCCAGGATGCTGCCATAGCATCAGCAGTGGAAGCCTGCCTTGGCGCGTTACCGGGTTTCCCCGCCGGTCGCCCGTTGCAGCGTCAGAACGAAACTCACGCCATCCTCGACGTTGCAGGCGGCGATGGTGCCGCCCATCTTGGCCATGTAGGTCTTGGCAACGAACAGTCCCTGGCCACGGTTGCCTTGGGCACCGGCTTCCGGCTGATCGGACACCCCGTACTCGAAGATTTTGTCGATCAGATCATCGGCGATCGGCAAGCCTTCGTTGTGGATGATGACCGTGGCCGTGTTTTCACGGGTTTCCAGGGTGAGGGTGATCGGGGTGCCGGGGTATCGGTAGCGGTCGGCATTCTTCAGGATGTGCGAAAAGACATCTTCGAGTGGGTATTCGTCGGCGCGCACCGGGACCGGTTTGTCGGTTGGCGTATGGCTCAGGTCGGTGATGCCGGCGTTGTCGGCGACGTTGCGGAGGAACTCGGCAATATCGATGGTTTGTACCTGCAGGGCGGATGACTGAAAGGCCTCGCTGGGGCTGGCGCTGCCGTACAGGATGCGTATCGCCTGCTGCATACGGTTGATGTAGCGCTGACTGGGGTCGTCCGGGTGCCCATGCAGCGCCAGCAGGGATTGCAGCGGCGACATGATTTCGTGGCCGACGGCATGCCACAGATCCTTTTCCTGCTCGGCGCGGATTCTCTCCCGTTCGGCATCCTCCTTGACCCGGCGCAGGAGGTCGTTGAGGCAGTTGGCAAGGATGCCCAGTTCGTCGCTGCCCCGCAAGTCGGCCAGATCGAATGGCGCCAGGCCACCGGTGGCCTGGACGCTTCTCGATAGCTCGCTGGAACGTCGGGTCAGGCGGGTAATGCGGCGGACGATACCCCATTCGATGACCAGCCACGCAAGCCCGATGGCCAGCAGCATTGCGCCGACGAACCAGGAAACGCGGGTGGCGACGGCGCTCAGGGTCTTGTTGACGCTGCGGGCATCGCCCTTGAGCAGAATCCGGTAATTTCCCAGCGGCGTGGCCACCTCGTCGACGAGTTCGACGGGGGTGTCATAGCTCTCTACCGGCAGCTTGCGAATCAGCCGGGTGAGCAGGGGTGAGGTTTGTTCGAGCACCTCGTCCCGGCCTTTCAGTTGCACCAGATCGGTTTCGTTGCCGCTGCCCGCCTTGCGGATGCTCAGCGTTTCTCCCGGCAGCAGCAGGCCGGTGAGTTCGTTGAGCGAAAAGGGCGGGACCGCTCCTTCTTCATTGCTGTCGAAGAGCGCCTTCTCGTCTCCGGGCGGTAACACTTCGATGCGAACCTGAAACTGGTCGAGGTCGGGCGGCGGCCACAGGGGTCGTTTGCCCTCGAAGAGCGCATCGCGCAGCGCGTCGACCGGCAGGCGCAGCGAGAAGAAGGATTTCTTCGTGCAATGCTCCTCGTCCTCGTGGGCGACATCGAGGCATTTCCCACTCTGCCATACCCAGCCGCGGAATTCCTTTAACGGTTTGGCCGCGCTGTAATCCCGGCCGGCGAGTTCCAGGTAGCCGGTAAAACGGCCGCGCACGCCCTCGACCTGCGGACGGGCGTGGCCGGCCAGGGTTTCAAAGGGTGCAAGCCAGCGGTAGGTCTGGCCGCGCAGGCTCACCACCACTCGCAAGCGGTGGGCGCCATCGAGGTATTCGTCGCCGATCCGGTGCGAGACGAGTGGGCCGCTGGCGAAGGTGCCGGCGGCATAGATGAAGCCGCCGGCCCACGGATTGTTGCCGATGGCAATGCACAGACTGCCGTAATTCCTGTACTGAACCAGGCAGCCGGCCATTTCCACGGCATGCCGGACCTTGTTCTGGTCGTCGAAATCAATGCTTGCAAAGGGCAGCACGACCGGCCGCAGCGCGATGGCCGGAACCAGACTGCGGGGCGGGTTGAGGAGCGCCAGTTGCCCGGCAGGGTGGCGCAGCCGGGCGACGATCTGTTCCTTGGTCTTGGCGAAGCTCTCCTGATAGTTGTCGTAGCTGCGCTGCTTCTCCTCCTGCAGGACGGTGACGGTCATGGCGACGACCGCCAGAGCGAGGAGCAGGAAGGCGCTGCGGAAAAGGAGGCGCAGCCGGAAGGATGCCAGCCAGACCAGCGCTGTGGTCATTCCGATTTGAGCGCTGTTCCGGAAGTCTGACCGGACCAGCGGAAGCCGCGCATGGGAATGTTTTCGATGCAGTCGAAATCCTCGTCCAGTTCGCGAAAGGCCTCGCGAATGGTGCTGATGTGCTTGCGGACATTGTCCCGGTTGCGGCCACTCTTGACGACCTGAAAGAGTTCGTCGTAAGAGACGACCTGGCCACGTTTCTGGTACAGGGTGGCGAGGATGCGCTGTGCGGTCAGCGGCAGGTTTACCCGCTTGCCCCGCCACAGGGGGGTACTCTGCCGCAGAGGGTCAAGGGAAAGTTCGTCACCGGCGGACACGGAGGCTTTGCCGTGGCCCCGATCCCGCGCGGCGCGGAGGATTTCCAGGAAGGTATCGATGAAGTCCGCCTCGGAAAAGGTGGTCTTCTGCAGATAATCCCAGGCGTCGAGCGCTTTCATGATGCTGCGGTAGATCGTCGCGGGCATCGCCGAGACCACCAGTACCGGCGTGCCGCGGCCCCCCTTGTTGATGGCGTTGATGATCGCCACGCCGGCATGGCGCTCGCGTCCCAGTTCGATATCCAGCACCACCAGGTCGTAGGCCTCGCGGGCAATGGCCACCTCCGCATCGTCGCGGGTGAACCATTGCGCTACGGTGATTCCCGGCCGGGCGGAGAGGATCCACTCCTTGAGTTGATTGCTGGTGGGCAGGTCGTCTTCGATGACGGCGACTTTGAACATGGCGCGCTCCCTGACGGTTTGGCGCAAGTATCCCTGATTTTCCGGGTGCGGACATCGCCATCCGGTGCGTCACTGCCTGCGCGTGCGGATATTGTCCTCGTAACGGCCGTCCGGCGATAGCCGGGGCGACACCCCTGCAGGCTTGCGGAATGTGCACCCACGATTTTTTGCGTGATTGCATGATACAAAATTAAATTTTACAATACGGGATGTTCTGATTGCTGCACCGCGGTACCGCGAGGTCCGTCAAGGGTTTAAGCTGCCAGGTGCCGTTCATCTCGGCCGCCAGCAAAGAAAACCATCCAATTCACGATTCCCAAGATCAGGAGACAAATCATGGCAGATCTGCCCGAAAACGCGCTGTCGGCCAGCATGAACGATGCGGACCCACAAGAGACCCAGGAATGGCAGGACGCCCTGAGCGGCGTCATCGACAAGGAGGGCGCCGAGCGTGCCCACTTCCTGATCGAATGCCTGATTGCCCAGGCGCGCCAGGAGGGAATCGACATTCCCTACAGTGCCGCCACTGAATATGTCAACACCATTCCGGTCGACCAGCAGCCGAAGTATCCCGGCAATGCCGACCTGGAAATCCGGATTCATAACTACATCCGCTGGAACGCCATGGCGATGGTCGTTCGCGCCAACCGGGACAGCAACGTCGGCGGCCATATCGCTTCCTTCGCTTCGGCGGCAGCGCTCTACGATGTCGGTTTCTCGTGGTTCTGGCGCGCGCCTTCCGAGCAGCACGGCGGCGACCTGATCTTCTTCCAGGGGCATTCGGTTCCCGGTGTCTATGCGCGCGCGCACCTGCTCGGCCGGCTGACCGACGAACAGATGGACTGTTTCCGCCAGGAAGTCGACGGCCAGGGCGTCTCGTCCTACCCGCATCCGTGGCTGATGCCGGATTTCTGGCAATTCCCGACGGTTTCGATGGGTCTCGGCCCGATCCAGGCGATCTATCAGGCGCGCTTCATGAAATACCTGGACAGCCGCGGTTTCATCCAGGCTAGCGACCGCAAGGTCTGGGCCTTCCTCGGCGACGGCGAGACCGATGAAGTCGAATCGCTGGGCGCCATCGGCATGGCCGCGCGCGAGCGACTCGACAACCTGATTTTCGTGATCAACTGCAACCTGCAGCGTCTCGACGGTCCGGTGCGAGGCAACGGCAAGATCATCCAGGAACTCGAGGGGACTTTCCGCGGCGCCGGCTGGAACGTCATCAAGCTGATCTGGGGAACCCAGTGGGACGCGCTGTTCCTGCGCGACAAGAAGGGCATTCTCAAGCAGCGGATGATGGAGGCGGTGGACGGCGAGTACCAGACCTTCAAGGCCAAGGACGGTGCCTATGTCCGCGAGCACTTCTTCAACACCCCGGAACTCAAGGAACTCGTCGCCGACTGGACCGACGATCAGGTCTGGGGGTTGAACCGGGGTGGCCACGACATCTTCAAGATCTTCAGCGCCTACAAGAGCGCCGTCGAGCACAAGGGGCAGCCGACGCTGATCCTGGCCAAGACGATCAAGGGATATGGCATGGGCCAGGCCGGCGAGGGGATGAACATCTCGCATCAGCAGAAGAAACTCGATTACGACGCGATCAGGCGCTTCCGCGACCGTTTCAACCTGCCGGTGCCGGACGACCAGATCAAGGCACTGCCGTACCTGAAGTTTGCCGAGGGTTCGCCCGAACTGACCTACATGCGGCAGCGGCGAATGGACCTCGGCGGTTACCTGCCAAAGCGCCGGCGCCTGGCGGAACCGCTGGAAATCCCCGAACTATCGGCTTTCGAGACGCTGCTCAAGGCCTCGGGCGAGGGTCGCGAAGTGTCCACGACGATGGCCATCGTCCGTTTTCTCAACATCCTGCTCAAGGACAAGAAAGTGGGCCGGCACGTCGTCCCGATCGTCCCCGACGAGTCCCGGACTTTCGGCATGGAAGGCCTCTTCCGCCAGATCGGCATCTGGAACCAGGAAGGGCAGAAATATGTTCCCGAAGACCATGACCAGTTGATGTTCTACAAGGAGTCGAAAGACGGGCAGGTGTTGCAGGAAGGGATCAATGAGGCCGGCGCGATGAGCGACTGGATCGCTGCCGCGACGGCATACTCGGTACATGGCGTGCAGATGATTCCCTTCTACATCTGCTATTCGATGTTCGGTTTTCAGCGCACCATGGATCTGTGCTGGGCGGCTGGCGACCAACGTGCCCGCGGTTTCCTGATCGGCGGCACCGCCGGTCGCACGACGCTCAACGGCGAAGGCCTGCAGCACGAAGACGGCCATTCGCTGATCCTCTCGGGCCTGATTCCGAACTGCCTCAGCTACGACCCGACCTTCTCGTTCGAAGTCGCGGTGATCATGCGCGAAGGCATGCGCCGCATGTACCAGGAGCAGGAGGACATCTTCTACTACCTGACGGTGATGAACGAGAACTACGAACATCCGGAAATGCCCGCGGGTGCAGAAGCCGACATTCTCAAAGGCATGTACCTGCTGCGCCGCGGTCAGTCGTCGGACAGCAATCCGGCGGCGCCGCGCGTACAACTGCTGGGATCGGGAACGATCTTCCGCGAAGTCATTGCCGCTGCCGACCTGCTCAAGAACGACTGGGGAGTCGATGCCGACCTCTGGGCTTGCCCGAGCTTCACCGAACTGGCGCGCAACGGCAACGCCGTGCAACGCGCGAACCTGCTCAACCCGCTGGCCAGGCCACAGGTGTCGCATGTCGAGGCCTGCCTGGGCGATACCCGCGGCCCGATCATTGCCGCGACCGATTACGTGCGCCTGTTCGCCGAGCAGATTCGGCCCTTCCTCAACCGTCGCTACGTGGCGCTCGGCACCGACGGTTTCGGCCGCTCGGACACGCGCGCGAAGTTGCGGCACTTCTTCGAGGTCGACCGCCGCTGGGTCACCATTGCCGCGCTCAAAGCCCTTGCCGACGATGGCACGATCGAGCGCAGCAAGGTCGCCGAAGCGATTGCCCGGTACGGCATCGACGTGAACAAACCCAACCCGATGACGGTTTAAGGGAGGCCCCTGATGAGCCAATTGATCGAAGTGAAAGTCCCGGACATCGGTGATTACACCGACGTGCCGGTCATCGACATCTGTGTTCTGCCCGGCGACGTCGTCAAGCTGGACGATGCGCTGGTGACCCTCGAATCCGACAAGGCGACCATGGATGTGCCATCGACGGTGGCCGGCGTGGTCAGGGAAGTGCGCGTTCAGCTCGGCGAGAAACTGTCCGAAGGCGCCGTGGTTGCCGTCATCGAAGCGTCTGCCGCAGGCGACGCCGTGCCGGCTGCCGCCCACACGGCTCCCCCGGTGGCAGCCGCCGCCGTGGTCAGCGTAGCGCCAGCGGCGAGTGGCGGCATCCCTGTCGAGGTCGCAGTGCCGGGTATCGGCACTTACCATGACGTGCCAACCCCGGCAGCATCGCCACCGGTCGCCGGCCTCGCGCTCGGCGCCCGCACCCACGCCAGCCCGTCGGTACGCCTGCTGGCGCGCGAACTCGGCGTCGATCTCTCCAGGGTCCAGGCCAGCGGACCGAAAGGCCGCATCGTCAAGGAAGACGTCACCGCCTACGTCAAGGGGGTCATGACGGCTGCCCCGGCGCTTGCCGCCGCGCCATCGCTCGGCGGTGGTCTCGACCTGCTGCCCTGGCCGAAGGTCGACTTCGCCAAGTTCGGCCCAGTCGAAGTCAGACCGCTGGCACGAATCAAGAAAATCTCCGCGCAGAACCTGGCACGCAACTGGGTGATGGTTCCGGGGGTCACCTATCACGAAGACGCCGACATCACCGATCTCGAAGCCTTTCGCGTGGCGATGAACCAGGAGAACGAGAAGTCGGGCCTGAAGATCACCATGCTCGCCTTCCTGATCAAGGCCTGCACCGTCGCGCTGAAGAAATTCCCGGAATTCAACAGCTCGCTCGACGGCGACAACCTGGTGCTCAAGCAGTATTGCCATATTGCCTTTGCCGCCGACACGCCGAATGGCCTGGTCGTTCCAGTGATCAAGAACGCCGATCAGAAATCGGTGGTGCAACTCGCCGTCGAGAGCGGCGAACTCGCCAAAAAGGCGCGCGACGGCAAGCTCGGACCAGCGGAGATGTCCGGTGCCTGCTTCACCATCTCCAGCCTGGGCGGCATCGGCGGCACCTATTTCTCGCCGATCATCAACGCACCGGAAGTCGCCATCCTGGGGGTCAACCGGTCGGTGATGAAACCGATCTGGAACGGCCGCGAGTTTGCGCCGCGCCTGATCCTGCCGATGTCCCTGACCGCCGACCACCGCGTCATCGACGGCGCTTTGGCCACCCGCTTCAACGTCTTTGTCGCGCAACTCCTTGCCGACATGCGGCGCGTGCTGCTCTGATCGGGAGAAAAATCATGAGCCAGATCATTGAAGTGAAAGTGCCCGACATCGGCGACTACCACGATGTGCCGGTGATCGATATCTGCGTCAACACCGGGGATACAGTCCAGGTCGACGATGCGCTGATCACCCTCGAATCCGACAAGGCGACGATGGACGTGCCGAGCAGCGTTGCCGGCGTCGTCAAGGAGGTGAAAGTCAGCCTGGGTGAGCGGATCTCGGAAGGAACGGTGGTTGCCCTGATCGAGACCGCCGACGCGGCGCAGGAAGGTGTACTGGCAACAAGCGCTGCCGCGCCACCAGCGGCCAGCGTCGCCCCCGCGCCGCAGGCTGCCCCGCCGATCACCGGTAGCGCCGACCTCGAGTGCGAGATGCTCGTCCTCGGCGCCGGCCCGGGCGGTTACTCGGCGGCTTTCCGCAGCGCCGACCTGGGCATGCAGACCGTCCTCGTCGAGCGCTACCCGACACTCGGCGGCGTCTGCCTCAACGTCGGCTGCATCCCGTCCAAGGCGCTGCTGCACATCACCGGCGTCATGGACGAAGCGCAGCACATGGCCGACTGCGGCGTCAGTTTCGGCGCGCCGAGCATCGACCTCGACCGGCTGCGCGCGCACAAGGACCAGGTCGTCGGCAAGCTCACCGGCGGCCTCGCCGGCATGGCCAAGGGACGCAAGGTCGAGGTCGTGCAGGGCGTCGGCCAGTTCGTCGACGCGCATCACGTCGAAGTGGCATTGGCCGGCGGCGGCAGCAAGCGGATCAAGTTCCGGAAAGCGATCATCGCCGCCGGCTCGCAACCGATCGCGCTGCCGTTCATGCCCAAGGACGATCCGCGCGTCGTCGACTCGACCGGCGCCCTCGAACTGCGGCAGATTCCGAAGAGCATGCTGGTCGTCGGCGGCGGCATCATCGGCCTCGAGATGGCCAGCGTGTACTCGGCGCTCGGTTCGCGAATCACCGTCGTCGAACTCGGAGGCGTCCTGATGCCCGGCGCCGACCGCGACCTGGTCAAGGTCTGGGAGAAGAGGAACGCCCACCGCTTCGACCGGATCCTGCTCAACACCGGCGTCGTCGCCGCCGCAGCCACTCCCGAGGGAATCGAGGTGACCTACAGCAACGACGAGAAAGAGCGCTTCGACCTCGTGCTGGTCGCCGTCGGCCGCTCGCCGAACGGCAAGAAACTGGCGGCCGAGAAGGCTGGCGTTGCCGTCAATGAGCGCGGCTTCATCCCCGTCGATACGCAGTTGCGAACCAATGTAGCGCACATCTACGCCGTCGGCGACATCGTCGGGCAGCCGATGCTGGCGCACAAGGGCGTGCATGAGGCACACGTCGCCGCCGAAGCCGCCAACGGCGGCAAGCGCTGCTTCGACGCCCTGCAGATCCCGTCGGTCGCTTACACCGACCCGGAAATCGCCTGGGCCGGCAAGACCGAAGAGCAGTGCAAAGCCGAGGGTATCCCCTACGGCAAGAGCGTCTTCCCCTGGGCGGCGTCGGGGCGCGCACTGGCCAATGGCCGGGAAGAAGGATTCACCAAACTGATTTTCGACGAGAAGACGCATCGCATCATCGGCGGCAGCATCGTCGGCACCGACGCCGGCGACCTGATCGGCGAAGTCTGTCTGGCGATCGAAATGGGCTGCGACGCCACCGACATCGGCCACACCATCCACCCGCACCCGACCCTCGGCGAGTCGGTCGGTATGGCGGCGGAGGTCTATGAGGGCGTCTGCACCGACCTGCCGGCGGTGAAGAAGAGGTAGGCGAAGCGATTTCCGGTGGTACGCTGCCGCCGCACGCGAAGTTCGGCGGCGTCGTTCTTTCGATGAACCGGAAGTGATGGTTTCGTTTGCGCTTGACCACTGGAGCGACAGGGAGTTGGTGTTTTTGTCATGGGTGCCGATCATCTACCCCGGCTGAATGCCTTGATGCGCCAATAGGATGATTTACCTTGACACCTATCAGTTTAAGTTGGCACCCAAAACGGAGGCAGCGGCGATCCAGTTTCGACGAGTCGGTAGAGCTTTCTCAAACCGCGG
>NZ_JDSS02000013.1:44316-45535 GCF_000584955.1 Candidatus Accumulibacter vicinus | reverse complement strand
AGCTAGTGGCACGCTGAACTATGCAATCGGCGAAACGACCAAGGTGGTGCGGGTCGAGTTGTCGGAGTACTCAAGCGTCGAACCTCTGGAGTACTTCCGTTTCAACCTGAGTTCCGCCACGAACGCGGCCATTGGGCAAGGCTCGACAACGGTGTCGATCGTCGACGACGACACCGTGCTCGACACGCCGAGCATTTTCGTCAGCGACGTGGTGGCTGACGAAAAGGTCGGTACGGCCAGCTTCGTCGTGAGGCTGGGGGACACGCAGGACAAGCAGGGAAGCTCGTCGAACAGCACCGTGACGGTCGATTACACAACGGCCGATGGCACGGCCATCGCGAACAGCGACTATCTGGCCAGCAGCGGAACACTGATCTTTGCCCCTGGGGACTCGGTCAAGACCGTGGTGGTGGATCTGGTCGACGACAACCTGACCGAGTTGGCGGAAAACTTCCGACTCAACCTGAACAATGCGACGAATGCACTGATCGCAATCCCCAGTGCCTCGGCCACGATCATTGCCAATACAGGGGTCACGGATACCACGGCGCCAACGGTCTCCAGCTTCAGCCCGACTGACGGCGCTACCGGAGTGGCCACCAGCAGCAATGTCGTTCTCACTTTCAGCGAGGCGATCACCCGCGGCACCGGCAGCCTCGTTCTCAAGACCGCCGCCGGCACCACGATAGAGACCTTCGACGCCGCGACCAGCAACCGGCTGACTCTCTCCGGCAGCACACTGACCATCGACCCGACCAGCACGCTGGCCAACGGCACCAACTATTACCTCACCTTCGCCGCCGGAACGATCAAGGACCTGGCGGGCAACAGTTACGCCGGCACCAGCACCTACGACTTCACCACCGCCAGCGGTACGCCGCCCGCCACTTCATACACCGTCCCCGGCACGCTCGGCCACGACTTTTTCATTCCATCCGCCGGCAACAACTATCTGGGCGGCGGTGGCAACGACACCTACGTCATCAGCCCCCATACGCTGTCCGGTGCCGTCACCGCCAAGATCACCGACACGGAAGGCAACAATGTCATCCAGCTCGTCGACGGCATGACGATCAGCGCCAGCAGCTTCTACGGCAATGCGGCGCAACTGACGCTCGCCAGTGGGGCCATCGTCCAGATCCTCGGCGCTGCGGCCTTCCGCTATCAGGTCGGCGCCAACGCACCCGCCGGTGACGCCGCCGCCACCCAGACCTATTCC
>NZ_JDSS02000013.1:43603-43974 GCF_000584955.1 Candidatus Accumulibacter vicinus | reverse complement strand
GCCACCCTGGGGGCTTCCGTACCTACCGGCTCGACCCCGGTTCCCGGCAGCGCGGGCTACGTCGTTCCCAGCGGTTTCACGCAGGCTCCAACGCTCACACCGGCCGTGGCCGGAAGTACCTTCACGGTCCCCGGCACGCTCGGCAACGACTTCTTCATTCCCTCGGCGGGCGACAACTATCTGGGTGGCGGTGGCAACGATACCTACGTGATCAGCCCGATGACCTTGTCCGGTGCCGTCACCGCCAAGATCACCGACACCGAAGGCGCGAACGTCATCCAATGGGTCGACGGCATGACCCTCACCGCCAGCAGCTTCTACAACGACGCCGCGCAATTGACGCTCTCCACCGGCGCCAAGGTGCAGATCCT
>NZ_JDSS02000013.1:41634-43593 GCF_000584955.1 Candidatus Accumulibacter vicinus | reverse complement strand
CAGTGCAAGTTACGACCAGTCGTTTGCCAGTTACGCGATCACGAGCCTTTACGGTGGCAAGGATGGGTCTTTTTCCGGGTATCGCTTGATATCTAATTCGACGCTCGAAGGCACAGACACAATTGGTTCGGACGTCGAATTCTTACAATTCTCAGATGGGAGGGCCTCTCTCAATAGTGGCGTCATAAGCTTCATCCCCGAGTGGACAAAGACCTACAGCTTGGCTGCCAATGCGGCGACTTATAACGAGGGCTCGATCGCAGGTTTCACCCTTACCACCACGGGTGTCGTGAACGGTACGGCCTTGTCGTATGTCCTATCCGGCACGGGTATTACTGCGGTCGACGTGACGGGAGGTGCACTGACGGGCAATGTCACTGTGAACAACAACGCGGCGACTATTACCGTAGCACTGGCCAATGATCTGACGACGGAAGGCGTTGAGATGCTGACCGCCTCGATCAGAGGCACCTCCGCGACGGCATCCACGAGTATTGCCGACACCAGCCTCACGCCCGCCACTTCATACACCGTCCCCGGTACCTTGGGCAACGACTTTTTCATTCCATCCGCCGGCAACAACTATCTGGGCGGCGGCGGCAACGACACCTACATCATCAGCCCCCATACGCTGTCCGGTGCCGTCACCGCCAAGATCACCGACACCGAAGGCGCGAATGTCATCCAATGGGTCGACGGCATGACCCTCGCCGCCAGCAGCTTCTACAACAACGCCGCGCAATTGACGCTCTCCACCGGCGCCAAGGTGCAGATCCTGGGGGCGTCGAAGTTCCACTTCCAGCTCGGCGCCAACGCGCCTGCCGGCGACACGGCCACCAGTCAGACCTATGCCGAGTTTGCAAGCACCCTGGGAGTGATCCTTCCGGCAGCTGGTGGCGCTCCGGTCAGCGGCACCCCCAACTTCGTCGTCCCGAGTAGCAGCGGCTCCGCCTTCACGGTGGTCGACCTCAGCTCCGGCACTGTGACGGCGAGCGCAGCGGCGGAAGAATTCCGCTACGACTTCCAGATTGTGGGCGGTCGAGTCACCACAGGAGGAGATGGCGCAGTGACCATCCACGGCTTCGACGCCACCCAGGACAAACTGGTGTTCGTCAACACGACCAATCATACGGTCTACAGTGAGGCCGAGTTCAAGGTGCTGCCAGGCGTGTCTGTCGCCGAGAATCCATTCGGTAACAGCACCTCGATCTATTTCGACCCGGCCTCCGGTGTCTCCGGAGGAGTCACCCTGACGGGGATTGTCGATGCGTCGCTGTCGCTGATCGTGGTCGAGACGATGTAGAAAAAGCAGACCGGTTCCGCGGCGGATCCGAGGACTTGCAGCAAGGATCTTCAGCAAACGGATCCTTGCTGTTGCGACTCCTCGGGGTTCCGCCGCCCGTCGCTTTTCATGTGCTAACCGCCGGCCTGCCCGGCTCCTTGTCGGGCGTTAGTCTGATTCTTGAGCAATCGGTGCATCAACCTGGTGTTGCTCAGAGAAAATGCCTCATCGGCCAGCAGGCCCGTTTGAACCACATCGACATGACCATGAGTTAGCGGGTCAAACGTATGTTTTCTGAGCAAGCCTTCCTGTTTGAAGCCCAAATGCAGAGTTCCTCTTAGAGAATGCCGATTGTCCGCAAATACCAGCGAATAGAGCTTGTTGAATTTCATCGCTCTGAAATAGAACTGGAACAGCATCAACATCGCGGCGGTGGTTAGACCAAACGGAGCTCCCGGCAAGACACCCAGCAAGACCTCTGCGCGTTTGTGCTGCAAGGATATGTCCGTCAAGCTCAACAAGCCCCATGGTTCGCCATGAGGTGTTCTTACAACCCAATGCAAAGCCCGCGATTTATCGATCGTGCTGTGGTACTCCCTGTTCAAGACGGCGACCAGATCGTAGTTTGCTGCAGGCAGCGGCGGCGCCAGCCGATGAAATGCGTGCATGAAAGCCTG
>NZ_JDSS02000013.1:40731-41293 GCF_000584955.1 Candidatus Accumulibacter vicinus | reverse complement strand
TCAGCCCATAGGGTCCGCATGAACGGCGCATCATCTGCCTGTCGCCGGGTCAATAGACACGAGTGACTCTGGATGTTCTGCCACCAGACGCTCTGGTTCAACCATTGACTATTCATCCTGGATTCCTCTTCGATATCATCGAGCAAGCGCGCTGCCAAGTCCCGCAGCGCGTCTTCCGTCAGCCACCACCGTAGCGCGTTTCAGTTGGCGAAGATCATTGTCGGCAAGGTGCATGGCAACACAGGCTTGGCATGGATCTGCGCATAGTCTAAACGAAGTTTCATTGCCATGGCGTGGCCAGTGACCATTGGGCTTGGCACCTATCAGTTTAAGTTGGCACCCAAAACGGAGGCAACGGCGATCCAGTTTCGACGAGTCGGTAGAGCTTTCTCAAACCGCGGGTGAACCACGAGAGACGGCTACGGAGCATTTTCCGGACGCTCCAGTGATCATCCGAGGTCTGCTCCTGTACTTTCTTTTCCAAGGGGGTTGGACGCTCCAGTTGATCTTTCCAGTCGACGCGGACGCACCAGTGCAAGGCCAGGGCCATGATGAGGAGCAT
>NZ_JDSS02000013.1:40105-40721 GCF_000584955.1 Candidatus Accumulibacter vicinus | reverse complement strand
GCTTTCTTTTCCAAGGGGGTTGGGCGCTCCAGTTGATCTTTCCAGCCGACGCGGACGCACCAGTGCAAGGCCAGGGCCATGATGAGAAGCATCTTATCCAGGCGTTTCGCCTGTTCCAGGTGGCTTTCGGCCAACTCGAAGCCGCGCGATTTGAGGTCGGAGAACAGGGGTTCAATGCCCCAGCGCAACCCGTAGTCGAGTACGCGCGCTCGCGTAGGCGGACAATCCATGGCGATGATCCATGGTTCTGGGTGGCCAGGCTCATGCAAAATGCCGATTGCGGTCGGTACGCCTTCCGCAAACAGCGTGACTTGAGGCAGGTAGCGTTCGCGGCACCCTGCGGCCAATTCGCCTGTGGTGGTCAGTTCGCCTTGGCCGGTATCCACGGAGAAGTTGCTTTTGAGCCGAAATCGATACTGCCATCCCATCCTCTGCACATACCGCAGCAACTCCACCGTGCCGTAAAACCGGTCGGCCGACAGCAATACCGCCGCGCCAGTCGGGAGCCACTCCCGAATTTTATCCAGGAGTTCCCGTTGCGGTTCAAAACCCAGGTTGGCGGCGCCTTCTTCAACCCACCAAGCCAGTGGCAACGCCCGTTCTCCTATCCGCACAC
>NZ_JDSS02000013.1:38459-40080 GCF_000584955.1 Candidatus Accumulibacter vicinus | reverse complement strand
CGCGCTCCACTTCCAGCGGCAACTTCGCCGCCAGAACGGCGGTATTGGGCGTACGCACTTCGATCATCGCGGCCACGGCCAACGGCAACTTCTTGAGTACCGTCTTCCGCAACCACGGCATCACCACCTCCATTCCTTTACGGATCTCATTCGCTAACACCTGCACCGAGCCCACGTTCGACACCTCCTCAACAGGTGTATGATCAACATCACCGAAGACAACGTTGAAACTGATAGGTGCTAAGGATGATTTACCGATGGACTTGACAGATGCCTCGCTGGTGTTGCTGGCAGAGGAGAGCGGCGAGGGACGTATTGTCGGTACCGATGAGCGTGATTTTCACACTGATCGCTGGAAAAACCAGCATCCCTTTCGTAATCTGCTGCTTGGACAGGTTATTGAGATGGATACAGTGCTGCTTTACGGCTGGGAGGATGCTGGCTGCTGGATTGCAAGGCTTGACCGCAGAGCTCGCTGTGTTTCCTGGTTTCTTGTGATGTGGAGGTCGCCGTGGGAACTGACTACGAAACTGACGTGGTGGCCTGGGCCAGCGAGCAGGCCCGGCTGATTCGTGCCGGGCGTTTCGATCTGCTTGACCGGGAACATATCGCCGAGGAGATTGAAGACGTGGGGAAGAGCGAACAGCGCGAGTTGGCCACCCGAATGGCGGTCCTCCTGGCCCATCTCCTCAAGTGGCAGCACCAACCCGAGCGCAGAGGTGCAAGCTGGGAAGTGACGATCAGCAGTCAGCGACAGAGAATTGTCCGTCGCCTGGACAAGACACCGAGTCTGCGCGGCTGCCTCAACGACCCGGACTGGTGGGCCGATGCCTGGGGCGATGCCTGCGATCTGGCCAGTGCCGAGACGGGAATCGGAATGGACAAGCTCCCACGCCATTGCCCTTGGGCGATGGCAACGGAAGTCCTCGATGAAAGCTGGCTACCGAATGAGTAGCGGTAGGGCTATGGGTGATCGGGGTAGCGGCGATCATGCTGGATTGCAAGATTTGACCCCGCAGACGCGCTTGACCCTGCAGACGCGCTCTTCGACCGTACACAGTCCTGACGCATGATCAGCAAAGCCCAGCCGTAGCAAGGCTTGGCGGCGAGAGGTAAAAATAACTTTCGCAAAGGGGAGCTAGACAGGCACGCGGGTTTCTGGCAGGATAAGTGTAGGACAACAGGTCTGAGCTTGAGCCGGAGGATCCGTGATGGAGGTCATGAGTACGAGGAGTTGGGTGCACTGTGGTCGCGAGTTCAGCGCCGCGGAGATTGCTGATCTGTGTGCGACAGTGGCATGGCTGCCGGGATTGCCGCGGCAGGAGTTGGCGGCAACGCTGTGCGAACATCTGGCTTGGTTCACCCTATCGGGAACACCGAAGATCCACGCTTGCCAAGAGTTCCTGGAGCGCTTGCAGACGGCCGGGTTGCTGGTACTGCCGCCCTTGCGGGCGGCGCGGCCCGTCCGTCCGGCCGCCCTCGCGCCAGCGGTGGAGGCGATTGACGAAGCACCGATTGACGGTCCGTTGCTGGCGCTCGGCCCGGTGCGCCTGGAGATCGTACGCGAGACGACCCTGGTGGCGCAGTGGGATGCGCGGGTGGCGCGCTGGCACCCGCTGGG
>NZ_JDSS02000013.1:29414-38449 GCF_000584955.1 Candidatus Accumulibacter vicinus | reverse complement strand
TGCCTTGACCAAGCATGCTTTTTGAATCTATAGTCTGCCCCATGCTGAATGAACTCAACGCACTCGAAATCAAGGTTGTTCAAGTGGTTGCGCTGTGCCGCACATTACGAACCGAGAATGAGGCCCTGCGCCAGCGGCTCGCGGCGCTGGAAATCGACAAGGAACGCCTTGCCGAACGTATGGCGGCTGCCCGTGCGCGGCTTGAACAGCTTGCCGAGCAACTGCCCGAAGCCAAACCCTGAAGACTCTGATCTGATGCCCAACGAAGCCCATTATCTCGACATCGTTCTGCTTGGCAAGGAATACCGGGTCGCCTGCCCAAGCGATCAACATTCTGCGCTACTCAATGCGGCAGCCTATGTTGATGGCAAAATGCGCGATATTGCCGGGAAAAGCAGGAACAATCTTCCCGAGCGTATTGCCGTCATGGCTGCGCTCAACATCGCTCACGAGCACCTTGGCCTCAATCAGGAGATGCCGGAGCAGCATCAGAAAATTGAATCTGAAATAGGACTGGACATGGACGCGCTTAGGGGTAGAATCTTTTCCATGGAGGCAGAGCTTGATCAGGTGTTGAAGTCGCAGTAGGAAGGTTTTCCTGCTCCGGTCTCCAAGAGAGTTCCCTGCGGTGTTGTCAGGTCATAGATTCCTTGAACCAATGCTAAATGGCATTGGTCGCAGACCATAGAAACTGCTGTTGTGTGCGCCCCTAGTCGGACGTACCTGATGCGGAAGGGAAGTGACCTATCTGAACCCAGGTTCAGGATGCCGGCCTGATGGCATCCGCAGGGACAAAAGCGCGGAACCTCTGGTTTCGCGCTTTTTTGTGCCCCGCTTTTTTGGACCTGTTGCCGGCGGAGCGCCGGTTCGATTCCTGATGTATCCGACAAGCAGCACGCCGCCATCAGTCCTGCGCGGGAAGGCCGTCCGCATCGGCCTGCGAGTGATTGGCATAGGTCGGCCAGTCGGGAACGTACTCGTCGGCCTGGCTGCCCCAGGTGCTCCAGCCCTCCCGGGAGCCACGGGCGAACATCTCCAGGAAGGGACCGGGCGAGCAGGATTCGATCAGCGCGTAGGCTTCGTCCGGTTTGCGGGAATGCTCGCGCTTGCGGCTCTTGATGATGTTGACCTGGCGGCGGCCGGGGGCCAGCGTGCGCGCATCCTTCCCCCTGACGCCGAACAGGATCAATTCGGTCGTATTGCGGAAGTAGAAACCGACGCCGCGCCCGTCCGGGCCGCCATCCTTGCGGATCTTGTGCCATACCAGGTTGCTCTTGTATGTAAAGCCCCAGGCGGCGAGAACGCGCAGTCCTTCCGGCAACAGCGCGTTCGGCACCCACAGGTAGAGGTGTGCGGTACTTTCGACGATCTCGGCCACGGGCAGCGCCAGAATGTCGTCCAGCGTCATCGTGGCGTAGCGGTTCAGGCGCTTGTGCTCCGGTGCCATCTTGCCGGTTCGGTTCTGAAACTGCCATGGCGGATCCGCGAGCACGGTGCGGAACTTCCGGTTGCCAATACGTTGCAGCAGGTCGGAGCCCACCGCGGGGAAATGGTCGGTCATCTGTTTCAATCGTGAATGGGAAGGAACGGGCCGATGCGCCACAAGGGATCCGGCAAGCACAGTCAAAGCTCCTGCCGGCCGTCACCGGGCACGATGATACCTGCACTTGCAACGGCAGGCGATGGTCATTGTATTGGCTGATCGGGATACCATCCGGTATTTGGTGAAAGGAAGCAGATGCTCAGGCGAGAGCTTGCCTATTTCTTCGGTGCGCTGCGCTTTTTTACGCGCCTGCCGGTCCCGGCCTGGGTAGGGCACAGCAGCGAGGCGCTCGACCGGTCGACGCGATATTTTCCGGCGGTGGGCCTGCTCGTCGGCGCCATCGCCGCACTGGTTTTTGTCCTGACGTCTTTCGTCTTGCCGATGACGCTGGCGGTGCTGGCGGCAATGGCCAGTTCGCTCTACCTGACGGGAGCGTTTCACGAAGACGGCTGGAGCGACATGGTCGACGGTTTTGGCGGCGGCTGGGAGAAGACACAGATCCTGGCGATCATGAAGGACTCGCGAATCGGCAGCTTCGGTGCGATCGCGCTGGTGATGCTGCTGCTCGCCCGCTTCTGCGCGCTGATCGAGTTCGAGTGGCGGGAGATTCCCCTGGCCCTGCTGGCCGGCCACACCCTATCCCGCTTCGCTGCGACAACCCTGTTGCGCGGCCTCGATTATGTACGCGACGAGGGGAAAGCGAAGCCCCTGGCCACCCGCATCGGCTGGGGCGAGCTCGGTATTGCCGGACTCACTGCCCTGCTGCCCCTATTGCTGCTGCCTCCGCTCGAGGCGTTGCTCGGCGGGGTCTTTGCTGCCCTGGCGACGCTGTGGCTGGCTCGCCTGTTCCGGCGGCAAATCGGTGGCTATACCGGCGATTGTCTCGGCGCCACCCAACAATTCTCGGAACTTGCTTTTTATTGTGGGCTGTTGTGCAGCTTTTCCTGATCCGTCACCCACCACCACGGCTGGCCGCTGGCGTCTGCTACGGGCAGCTCGATGTCGATTCAGAGGACCCGCAGCCGGCCGCCAGGCGTCTGCGCGCGCTGTTGCCCGCCGCCACGCCGGTCATTGCCAGCCCTTTGCGGCGTGCCCGCACCCTCGCCGAGGCCTTGCATCCACAACCGGTGTTCGACGAGCGACTGTTGGAAATCGACTTTGGCGAATGGGAGGGCGTCGCCTGGGAGCAGATCGATCGCCGGCTACTCGATGCCTGGGCTAGCGATGTGCTGCACTTCGTCGCGCCCGGCGGCGAATCGGTGGCCATGCTGCAGGCGCGCGCGCTTGACTGCGTCCGCAGTCTACGCGGCAACCATGCCGCCCTCGTCACCCACGCCGGAGTCATCCGCGCCATGCTCGGGCACTGGTTGCAGCTGCCGATTGACGAGTGGAGCCGACTGCGACTCGACTTCGGCAGCCTCACGCTGCTCGAGATTGACGCCAGCAGGGACGGCCTGCAGCGGACAGGGCCAGGCCAGCCGCGTGCGCCGGGAATCCTGCATTACCTCAACCGATGACCTCCCTCCGCAGAACGTTGCCCCGCCATTCGCAGTTCAGGCGACGCCGGAGTCTCGGAAGATTCTTTCGATGCCGCCAAGATAAGGACGCAGCACTTCGGGAACACTGATGCTGCCGTCGGAATTCTGGAAGTTTTCCATGACCGCCACCAGCGTGCGCCCGACGGCAAGACCGGAGCCATTGAGGGTGTGCACCAGTTCGATTCTGTTGCGCTCGTTGCGATAACGCGCCTGCATGCGTCTGGCCTGGAACGCCTCGAAGTTGGAGCATGACGAGATTTCGCGGTAGGCCTGTTGTGCCGGCAGCCAGACCTCGAGATCATAGGTTTTTGCTGACGAGAAACCGATGTCCCCGGTACATAGCGTCACCCGCCGGTAAGGCAGGCCGAGCATTTCGAGGATTCGCTCGGCGTGTCCGGTGAGTTCCTCATGCGCCGCCAGCGAATCGCCTGCGGCGACGATCTGCACCAGTTCAACCTTGTCGAACTGGTGCTGGCGGATCATGCCGCGCGTATCACGACCGTAGGAGCCGGCTTCTGAACGAAAACACGGGGTATGGCAAACGAGCTTGAGCGGCAGTTCATCGGCAGTGAGAATCGTGTTACGAACGATGTTGGTGACCGGCACTTCCGCCGTCGGGATCAGATACAGGGGCTCGGCTTCGGTGCGCAGGATCTTGAACAAATCCTCCTCGAACTTCGGCAACTGCCCGGTACCCGTCAGGCTGGCAGCGTTGACCAGGTAAGGCGCGTAGACTTCGGTGTAACCGTGCTGTGTCACGTGCGTATCGAGCATGAACTGGGTCAGCCCGCGGTGCAGGCGAGCGAGCGCTCCCCGCAGCAGCGAAAAGCGCGTGCCGGCGATTTTCGCTGCGGTGGCGAAATCGAGCTGGTCGAGCGTCTCGCCGAGATCGACATGATCCTTGACCGGAAAGTCGAAGCTGCGCGGTTTCCCCCAGCGCTTGAGCTCGACGTTGTCGGTGTCGGAACGGCCGATCGGCACGCTGTCCTGTGGCAGATTGGGAAGCACGGCGAGGAATGCGTCGAGTTCCTTCAGCAAATCGGCGAGGCGGACTTCATTGGCGTCGAGCTCGTCTTTCAGTGCCACCACCTGCGCCATGACTGCGGTGGCATCTTCGCCTCGCCCCTTGCACAGGCCGACCTGCTTCGACAGACTGTTGCGGCTCGCCTGCAGTTCCTGGGTGCGCGTCTGCAGGGACTTGCGCTGGCTTTCGAGCGTCTGGAATGCCGAACGGTCGAGCGTGAAACCACGCGTGGCCAGTCGTTCGGCCACACCATCGAGGTTGTTGCGCAGCAGCTGAATGTCGAGCATGGTCAATCCTCATGTTGGCGGTCGCGCCGCGACTCGTGAATCTGCCCGCCTCCCCGGCTGACCACAGCGGCGCGGGCGGACTTAGTCCTGCTTCTGTCTTGCCTGACGATCGAGTTCGCGCAAATGCGCGAGCTTTTCGCCAATCCGGATCTCGAGGCCACGCGCGACCGGCCGATACCACTCGACCGCCGGCATGCCCTCGGGGAAATAGGCCTCGCCGGCAGCGTAGGCGTCCGCCTCGTCGTGCGCGTAGCGATAGTTTTTTCCGTAACCCAGGTTCTTCATCAGGCGTGTCGGCGCGTTGCGCAGATGCGCCGGCACCGGCCGCGAGCCATCGCCACAGATGAAGCTGCGCGCGGCATTATACGCGAGGTAAGCGGCATTCGACTTGGCCGCCATGGCCAGGTAGAGCACCGCTTCGGCAAGGGCCAGTTCACCTTCGGGAGACCCCAGGCGTTCGAAGGTCTCGGCAGCATCGAGCGCGATGCGCGCCGCGCGTGGATCGGCAAGACCAATGTCTTCCCAGGCCATGCGCACGATGCGACGTGCCAGATAGCGTGGATCGGCGCCACCATCGAGCATCCGGCAAAACCAGTACAGCGCGGCATCCGGAGACGATCCGCGCACCGCCTTGTGCAGCGCCGAGATCTGGTCATAAAAGGCATCACCGCCCTTGTCGAAGCGACGCAGGTTCTGCGCCAGCGCGCGGTCGATGAAGGCGCCATCGATGCTGCTGGTCTGGATGGTTCGGGTGGCCGTGTCGATCTGCTCGATCAGGTTGAGCAGGCGTCGCGCATCGCCATCGGCAAGACCGATCAGGCGCGAGCGCGCGTCATCATCGAAAGACAGCCTTGGCAAGACCTGCCGGCACGCGCGCGTCAGGAGCAGTCCCATCTCGTCGGCCGTGAGCGGATGCAAGACGTAAACCGAAGCGCGCGAAAGCAGCGCCGAATTGACTTCAAACGAGGGGTTTTCGGTCGTCGCGCCGACAAAGGTCAGCAGCCCGCCTTCAACATAGGGCAAAAAGGCATCCTGCTGTGCCTTGTTGAAGCGATGCACTTCGTCGACAAAAAGGATCGTCCGCCGTCCGCTGCGCGCGCGCGTGATTTCAGCACGTACCACCGCCTCACGGATGTCCTTGACACCCGCAAAGACCGCCGAGATGGCGATGAAGTCGGCAGTGAAGGCGTCTGCCATGAGACGCGCCAGCGTCGTCTTGCCGACTCCTGGCGGCCCCCAGAGGATCATGCTGTGCAACTGGCCGGACTGGAAAGCCATTGCCAGCGGCTTACCGGGACCAAGCAGATGCGCCTGCCCGATGACCTCGGACAGAATCTTCGGCCGCAGGCGTTCGGCCAGCGGAGCGCCTGCATGATCATCGCCAGAAAAGTCGTCCATTCCCCTCTCTCGTCACGACCATTACGCGCCACTGTGACATTTCACACAGCGCCGGGGGCTGGTCGCCGCTATCTTCTATCTATTACTTCAGCATACCTTGAAAGAAACCGCAATGACCCCACAGCAGCCTCGAAGCAGGGTTGACAGACGCCAACACGACTATGGGCGGCCTGGTCATCTTCCCGACCGGCGCCGCATTCCGGACCGTCGCCTCCCGGAACTCAACGAAGTCTCCGACATGACATTCGAGGAGTTTCAGTTGCTCCTGACCCGAACCGGCAAGCCGATTTCCAATACCTCGTCGCGTGGTTGAAGCGCCTTGAGCGGGTCGTCCTGCCCGGAATGGCGCGATCTGGCGCCAACGAAGTCGCCGGGCAGCTAGGGAACAGGCTTGCCTGCGTCAAGGACGGACTGTTCCAGTTCGGTGAAAGCTGCGGCGACGTAGTTGCTCAGACGCGGGAGGTTAGGCAGTTCATCGGTGGCGATCAAGCCAAAATACAGTTGCCCGGCATAGCTGAACAGCGTGATGTTCAGCAGGTTGCCGGCCGGCAGGGTGCTGATCGGATGCAGTTCCTCCAGCCGCGCGCCCTTGAGATACAGATACTCGGCAGGGCCGGGCACGTTCGAGACCAGCGTATTGCCGGTCGGCGGCAAATGGTTGCTGAGCTTGAGCATTTCCGCAAGTTGCCCGACGACACCGGTGATCAGCGTATAGGATTCGATCGCCTCGGGTTCGACGCTATCGATCATGGTGCGTACATTACGCAGCGAAAAACCGATGTTGCGCAGACGAACGTAGGGATCGTCGGTCGGCGGTGACAGCTCGACCTGGATGATGCCGATCTTGTTGCCGGCGCGCTGATCACCCTCCTTGCGCAGGTTGACCGGCATCTGAATCGTGATCGGCCTTTGCAGGTCGACGCCCTCTTCGCGCAGATAGCGGTGCAAGGCACCGTCCAGGCAGGTCAGTGCGACATGATTCAAGGTCGAGCGAGTTCTCATACGAATCAGGCTGACCCTTTCCATACTCACACTGGTGGTTGCAAACTGACGGCCAGGCGTCACCTGCCCGGTCAGCGGCGTATTGCCATCGGCCACAAACGGCAGCGAAATCGCATTCTTGGTGAGCTTGACACTTTCCAGCAGCAACATCGCAGCAAGACGGCCAATCCCCAGAACATGCTTGCCGGCACCCGCAAGATCGCCAAGCAGTGACCGGGCCATCTTCTCCTTGAGTCGCGATCTCACCCCGGCGATGTGCGGGACGGACCAGAGCGGTTTGAGTTCAAGATCGTCGGCGGTCGGGGACAGCGAATTGACGGCCCAGCGCATCATGGTTACTCCGTCCGCGCTGGCATGATGGATTTTGACGTAGATGGCAAAGCGGGCTTCGCTCAGACCATCGATGACATGCACCTCCCACAAGGGCCGCGAGCGGTCGAGCATTGGCAGGTGCAGGTCGGATACCAGCCGGTACAATTCCTCCCGGCCATTCTTGCCGCGCGGTAACTGATGATAGAACAGATGCTCGGTGAGCTCGACCGCTTCGCACTCCTGCCAGCTCGGCATGGCCGTCAGAGAAAAACGAATGATCCGGTTGAACGGCGGCTGGACATCGGTAAAGGTCAGATACTCCCGGAACAGATCGGCGGCAAAGCTGGTCTTCGCGCGAGGCGGCCGTTTGCAGATCATCAGGCCGCCCACGTGCTTCGGGCTTGCCTTTGACTCGGCGATGAAGAAAGCCACATCCAGCAAGGAGAGTTTGGTCATCGAGATTTCCTTCGCCCTTCATTGAGTTTCCTGCACACTCACGGCCATCCATCGCCGCGACAACGGCAAGCCGCGCGCGCCCCTTTCCCCGAAGCACCGCCGGCGTCCCTGATCCCGGTGCGTCAAGCATACATCATCAAGGGACGGCCGTTCCAGAGAGAAGCACGCCCGAACCTTTAGTGTGTTTCCTCTAGACCTTCCCGATAGACTCACCGGCAGTGGTTGCAAAGGCAACTGCAAGAACTTTCAAATGCAGTCAGACAAAGGAGAAACAAATGAGCAAGACAGTTAGCGCATGGGTCGATCGGGTTGGCAATCAGCAAATCCTGCTGAAGACTGTGGAAGCGACACGCAAGTTGTGGCTTGGCGGCCTGGGCGCTTATTCGCTGGCCGCCAGAAGCAGTGTCAGGGCCGTCGAGACGCTTCTTCGTGAAAGCAAGGCCATGCCGCCGAAGGCCCGCCAACAGATCGAGGAAAAATCGGCCGAACTGATGAGTACCGCCAATACCGCCATTCAGCGCGGCGAACAGGTCGTCAGGGAACGTTTTCTGCGGCCTCTCGATTTCGTTCTCCTGGCAACCAGACGCGACATCGAGCAGCTCTCGCTACGGGTCATCGAGTTGAGCACCGAGGTACACCAGTTGGCGACCGGCAAAGCGACGCCTGCGACCAAGCCCGCCGAGCGTGACGATTCGCCGATGATCGCCGGCACGGCGTAGGGCCGCCAGCGACAGGCAAGATGGCCGGCGATTGTCGCGCCGGCATGGCCTGTGCCGCTTGAACGGCCGCCCGGCTATTTCTGGGAAACCTGCGCAGCTTCGCTGAGCAACCACTGGCGAAAGACGTTGACGATCGGGCGATCGGCAACGGCTTCGGGCACCACCAGGTAATAGGCCTGGGTGCGGCGAATGATGATGTCGAAGGGCATCACCAGACGCCCGGCGGCGACCTCGGCTTCGACCAACGGAATCGAGGCAATGGCCACGCCAACGCCATCGATCACCGCCGCGTGAACCAATCCCGAGTCGCTGAAATGGGTGCCCGCATCCGGGTCGACGCCACTGACCCCTGCGACCTGCAGCCATTCGGCCCAGGTCGGGCGGTCCATCAGTTCCATGATCGACTCGTCATGCAGAAGATTGTGGCGCCGCAGATCGGACGGCACGTTCAGGGGCCGCATTCCGAACAGCAGGCGCGGACTGCATACCAGTGCATAGGCCGGAACGAACAGTCGGTCGACGCGGCAACCGTCGTAATGACCACGCCCGAAGCGGATGAATAATTCGGTTTCGTCGTCGCGTACGTCGATTCCTGCAAGCCCCGAAACGCCCGAAGCGTCATGGGCATCGATCGTCTCGACCGACGCGGCCATGTGTAGCTGGATCTCCGGGTGTTCGGCAGTAAAAGCGGGCAAATGGCGAATCAGCCACCGGCTGGCGAAAGCCGGCGGGGTCGTGATCAGCAGGCGCCCAGCG
>NZ_JDSS02000013.1:21856-29097 GCF_000584955.1 Candidatus Accumulibacter vicinus | reverse complement strand
CTTCATGCGACCGCGTGCTTTCGATCGCGGCGGCAAAGCATTCCAGGCCTTCACGCACCTTCGGCAGCATCGCCCGGCCTTTGCGCGTCAGCTCCAGTGCGCGCGTCAAGCGGTGAAAGAGCGGAAAACCGAGGTATTCCTCAAGACCCCTGATCTGGTGGCTGATGGCTGTGGGCGTCACGGCCAATTCCTCGCTGGCATCCTTGAAACTGAGATGGCGGGCCGCCGCTTCGAAGGCACGCAGCGAGTTCAGAGGGGGCAATCGGTAAGTCATATGGAAGAGATATTCTCACGCATTGGCTGATTATTGATCGTTTGCCGGCGTATCGGCGAACAATTACAGTAGCGTTGCACTCTCGGGTACCGAGAAAACTCAAGGAAGAAACCCATGACAACCGACCTCAACCGCGAACAGATAATGATGATTGTTGAGCGCGCACGCAATCAGCGCAGCATCGCCACCGGTGACCTCTATGCCGCCATCACCCACCAATCGCTTGGCTGGCTGGCCAGAGGAATCGACAAATTCCTGCATCTCCTGCTGATGTCGCCGATGGCGCACCGTTAAATCCACCAGGGCGCAAGGAAGACTGGCACCGGACAAGACCATTGCGCGTAGCGTCTTCGGCGTCCTGGCGCAGGCGGTCAATGGCAGGCTGTTCCGGGACGCCGACAGCACCGATTTTGGGGTTGCCGGCGTCCCAGGTGGCGACGCGATCACCCAGCCCCGGAGCGTTGAGCCATACGCAGGGAGCGCCCACACAGGCAGCCAGGAAGGCATTCGCGGCGGATCGCAGACGCGACTGTCAGCGCTCCGACAGCGCGGCCCATCGAGCTTCGGCGTCAGTCAGTTCCTTGGCGAATCGCGGGTGTTCGGGCAAGGCTGCATGCAATTGCCGAGAAAGCGCCAGGCTCTCGCCGTACGCGCCGCGCGCCGCTTCGAGGTCGCCGAGTTTGACGGCGACGCCCCCAACCTTTTCGAGCGAGACCGACAGGTCGCGCAGCACCTGCGGCGTGTCGCCCAGGCTCGTACGCAGCCGCTGGCTCAGTTCGAGGCTCTCGCCGTACGCGCCGCGCGCCGCTTCGAGGTCGCCGAGGTCGGCGGCGATATCGCCGAGCTGGCTCACGGCGATTGCGAGGTTCCGTTCGCGGATCATTGTCGGTGTCGCCACGACCTGAGCGCGCGCCAGCTCGAGCGTTTGCGCCGCCACGACGCCCGCTGCATCGAGGTCGCCGCGTTCGCGCGCCGCTGCGAAGGCGGCGAAGCCGTCGCGCGGATCCAGGCGAGCGCGATCGGCCGTGCCGGTCCAGAGACGTTCCCACTCGAGTTCGCTCGCCTGCCTGGACGCGCTCACTAGCTCCGTTCTCGCCGGCCCGGCGGCCACGTGACCACGCAGCGCCTTGGGTGGCGGATTCGGTGGATTCGGTAATTCTGCGGTGAAGCTACGGATGGCCCAGAGGTCTGGAGCGTAGACGTAGACCGTCCCATGCTCTTCCTACGGCAACAGCAGCAGCAGGGGCTTGCGCAGATCACGTTCGAGCAGAAAGCGACGCTCGTTGAGGCGCAGCAGAAGCTGCGTCCGCGCCTGCTGCCAGGACCCTTCAGCAGCGTGCCGCCAGAGTTCGACCCACAGCGGGCCGGCAGCCAGATTGCCGGATGCTTTGAAAATTTGTTCGGCCAAGGTCCCGACCTCGTCTGTCGAACTCGGCTGCCACACGCGCAGGCGCTGCGTCCGCAGACGCAGACTGTCCGCGAGACGCTCGCGCAACAGGTTGACCGGTTGCGGGTGCTGGGCGAACAGCAGGATCAGGCTGAAGCCCTGCGCCCACTCGATGTGCAGTCGCAACTGACTCCAGAGATCCTCGAGCTGGTCGGACTTCACCCCTCGCCCACTTCTCGTCGCAAGAGGGGGGGCACGTCAAACCAGTCGTCACCGTTGCGGTACTGCAGAATGTACTTGCCCTGTTGCAGCCGGGCGAAATCGGGCAACTCGTCGAGACTCGGCAACTCCGGCTTGTGGCTTGCCATGATCCTGGCGAGCCATGCGCGATCGTCGGCTGCAATCGGCAGCATGTCACTGCGCACGGCATCCTCGGTATCGCGCAGCACCGCGTCGGACAGCGCCAGCGCATCGCGCATCGGCGAACGGGTGATTGCCAGGCGCAGCATGCGGAAGTAATCACGCAGGTCGCCACCCGAACTCAGCTCAGGATCAGGTATTCGGTCAGGTCGACGTAGAATACTTCGCAACCCAGGTCGTCAAGGATCTTCGCCAGACGCAGCAACTCGGTGGTCTTGCCGGTGCCGCGATTACCGGTAAACAGATATGCCCCGGCGCTGGCAGCGAAATCGATCTGGTCGGCCAACTGCTGCACCAGATCGAATTCGCCATCGCCATGGATATTCTCGACGTAGAGATGCCGGTCCAGACCACCGTCGACCAATCCGGCGACGCCGAATTCGATCGGTTTGTCCAGATCAAGCGCATTGAAGAAGGCCTTGGCACGCGCACGGTGATCATTCATCGGGGATTCCTCACTGGTTGCGGACGGGCACGCGGCACGCATCGCGCATGCAGAGAGGGATTATAACGCCGTCAGGTGCAGGCCAGCGGTCGGGTCAGCGCCCCCTTGCGGCGCGGTTCGGCTCTGCCGACGAGAGCCACGACCACACCCGTAGCGGGAGGATCATCGACCGCCTGCCCATATTGGCGAAATCAGATGCGCTGGCGGCGGCGCGAAATCAGGCCGGCAGCCAGTCCCAGGGCCAGCAGGCTGAGCATGGCCGGCTCGGGAACCAGAAAGCCGCGGATCTCGCCGCCGGGAAACTGATTGGTGTGAATGTTGAAGTAGCTTCTACCGATTTTGCTACCGGCGATCAGCGCCGCCTCGGCACCTGCGGGCGTACCGCCGTTGGCCGTGATGAACGCCGCGCTGAAAGAGGCGGACTGCGTCAGGTCAAAAAGCTGGTCATAGCTGCCGCTCGTCTTCCCAGCCGGGAAATCGGGAAAGGTGGGTGTGGCCGTCGCGACTCCGGCGGTCGACGTCAGTGGTAGCGACGTGCAACAATGAATGTGCGCGACCGTTACCGTGCCCAGGAGTCCGGAAAAGTCTGCGGTTACGTGCATGGTGTGGGCCGTTGTGTCGAACTCGATTTCGGCGAATCCGATGCCCGGCGAAGCGTTAGACGACGCCTCGTTCAAACCGCTGAGCTTGGCGTGAAACTTGATCAACTCCGCATGCGCCAAAGGCGTTACGAGAAGCATGGTCGCAGACATTGCCGCAACAAGCACTGAACTTTTCATCTGTCCCTCCTAATCACCTGATATATGATGGTTATTTTCAATGCCGTAGGATTCTGCATGGCAGCAGCGAATCCCACGACACCGAATTACCAAGCAAGAATCACGCCGATCCATGACAAAAGAATCGAATCAAACACTTGTCACGGCAAGTCGGCAGCACCGACAACGAACTGTAAGAATTTCCGACAGTTGGCGATGCACGTGCATGAATTGACGCTGCCGTACCCGGCGATGTGCTGTGGAGCGCCCATCGCGGTCATTCGACCCAGCAGACGCCCGGCTTCCGGGAGCTTGAAGCGGCTGCCGACAGTAACGTACTGCCGTACGCATCACGTTGACCCATTCGCTGCAACAGTCTCATACTGCCCTATGGTTTTCAGTCTTCTTTCCTTCGTCTATCTGGTGCTGGCGCTGGCGGTTTCGTTGCGCATCTTTTCGCGGCGCAGTTCGCACGGCACGGCGCTGGCCTGGCTGCTGCTGGTCATTCTCCTGCCGGCCATCGGCGCACTGGCGTATCTGCTGATCGGCGAACGCCGTCTCGGCAGGACCTGGATGCAACGGGCCATTACCCTGCAACCGCAAATCCTGCGCTGGGCCGGGAATATTCCGGCGAAAGACGTGGTGGCGCCTGCCACCCTCTCTAGTGGAGCGGAGAGCATCAGCCGGCTCGCAACCGGTCTTGCCGGCCTGCCGCTGATGGGCGGCCATCGACTGCAACTGCTCGTCGACAGCGAGTCGATCATGCGCATGCTGATTGCCGACATCGACGCCGCCCGCAGTACGGTGCACCTGGAATTCTACATCTGGAGTGCCGGCGGCTTCGTCGATGACCTGGTCACCGCGCTGGTCAATGCCGCAGGCCGCGGCGTCTCCTGTCGCGCACTGATGGATTCGCTTGGCAGCCGTTCCTTTTTCCGCAGTGCAGCGATCGAACGGCTGCGCACCGCCGGCGTCGAGATCGTCGAAGTCCTGCCGGTCAATCCCCTGCGCGTGCTGTTCGTTCGCCTCGACCTGCGTGATCATCGCAAGATCGCTGTCATCGACCGCTGCCTCGCCTACACCGGCAGCATGAATATCGCCGACCCGCGCTTCTTCAAGCAGAGCGCCGGCGTCGGCGAATGGGTCGATGCGATGGTCCGGATCGAAGGCCCGGCGGCCTGGGCGCTCGAAGCGGTGTCGCTGTCGCTGACCGTCCTGCAGTCCGGCGGTGATTTCGCACCGCCGCCAGCACCCGCACTGTCGCTCGCCGGTAACAGCCAGGTACAGATCTTCCCCTCTGGGCCGCAGGCCTCGACCCGCCACATCGAGGCGCTGCTGCTCACGGCAATCTACGCGGCCAGGCGCGAGATCGTTCTGACCACACCCTACTTTGTTCCCAGCGAGACGCTGCTGGTCGCGCTCCGCTCGGCGGCTGCACGTGGCGTGCGTGTCATTCTGATCGTTCCCGAGAAGGTTGATTCCTGGCTCGTCCGCTACGCCAGCGATGCCTACAACGACGACCTGCTGGCCGTCGGCATCATCATCCTCCATTTCGCAGACGGTCTGCTGCATACCAAAAGCATGGTCATTGATGAACAGGTGACGATCTTCGGCACCGTCAACCTTGATCTGCGCAGCTTCGAACTCAACTTCGAGATCTCGCTGATCGCCTACGACCAGCAATTCTCGGCCGAAGTCCGCGAACTGCAACGCCATTACGAATCTCGCTCGCGACCCTTGCTGCTGGAACAATGGCGCGCGCGCCCACACTGGCGTCACGTGCTCGAAAATGCCGTGCAGGTGATGAGTCCGCTGCTCTGACCGGAACGGCAATACCCGGAAAGAGAAATGATTTTCCCTGTCCTGACCCTCAAGCATACTGCCGCCGCTTGCCTTTTCGTGCTAATCTGTATGGAAATACAGCCTTAACGATGGGAGGCCATGGTCATGCTCAAGGTTACACCGCTTACCCCGCGACAAAGGGAAATACTCGACTTTATCCGTGACACCCTGGAGAACCTTGGCGCGCCGCCGACGCGGGCCGAGATTGCCCATGCCTTTGGTTTTGCCTCGCACAATGCGGCTGAAGAACACCTCAGGGCACTCGCCAAGAAAGGCATCATCATGCTTGAACCGGGCTCGGCGCGAGGTATTCGGCTGCTCGAACCACTGGGACTGCCCGTGATCGGCAGTGTGGCTGCCGGCAGTCCGATACTGGCCGTGGAAAACATTCAACGTCGTTATACCCTTGATCCCGGCCTGTTCAGCCCGCGTGCCGATTTTCTGTTGCGCGTGCGTGGCATGTCGATGCATAACGCCGGGATTCTGGATGGCGACCTGCTCGCCGTGCACCGCAGTAGCGAAGCGCACCATGGCCAGATTGTCGTGGCCAGGCTGGATGACGAGGTGACGGTGAAGCGTTTCCACCAGCAGGGCAACATGATCCAACTGATTGCCGAGCATCCCGATTTTGCGCCGATCACCATCAATACGGACGCCCGTACACTGGCCATCGAAGGCGTGGTGGTCGGCCTGATCCGTGGCAGTGAGTCGAGGTGAGTGCGGTCCGGACTGACTTCGGTCTGCTTAAGCAAACGCTGATTTTTCTGGAATTGTTCACACTCTTTTTTTATACTGTATCAAGTGAATAGTTGAACCTTTCCTGGAGAGTCCGTTGTGATGGAGATCAATTCTACCGGTTTGCTGCCGGAGGCCTTAGTGATCGATCTCCCGGAAATTGATGCACAGCACGAAGAGATCTTTCAGCGAATTGAGTCGCTCAAGGGGGCGTCCTTCGGAAACGAACCGGTCTGCTTCTCTGCGTTCGACAGCCTGCTCGATTATCTGGAGCACCATTTCAGCACCGAAAAACGCATGGCCCGGGAAGTCGGCATAGACTTCCTCGATCACGATGCCGTGCATCGAGAGAATTTGCAGTCACTGCGCAAGGCCTTCGACGAAGTGCGCAATGGTGCGCGCGATGTCCATTCCTTCCTGCGCTATGCCGAGTACTGGTTCGAACGCCATATCTCCGAGGAAGACAAGCCCTTCGCAGCCAGCGTGCGTGGCCGCCAGGCAAGGTCTGCCAACAGCATTCCTGCCACAGCGCCGATCATCTGATTCCCTCCTGGCCGTTCCCAGTGCCCGCCGATGACCCGGCCAGCATCCCGTCAACAGGGCCCATCGTGACCACCAAGGATCGAATCTCGCCGGGGAAAGTCTCGCAATGTCCTTCCATCATTCTTTTTTGCGTTCTTCCGAGCATTCTGGCAAGCTGATAACCGGAACGGCATATCTTGTCATATTTCGTCACCCTCCCCCTCCACGGGCCGTTTGCAGCCGGCCTGATCACTCATCCATGAGCTTTCATCGACCATGAACATCACCGCCTCAGCCTCCTGGAAGGCTATCGAAGCGCACCGGCTATCGCTCTCTCCGGTGCATCTCAGACAATTTTTTGCCAACGATCCTGGGCGTGTAGCATCGCTCTCGCTAAACTACGACGGCATCTATTACGACTTCTCGAAGCAACGCATCGATTCGACAACGCTTGCCCTGCTGGTCGCACTGGCCCGCGAGGCCCGACTTGACGAATTGACGACCCGCATGTTCAGCGGGGAGAAAATCAATGCCAGCGAAGATCGATCGGTCCTGCATGTTGCCCTGCGGCGATCGATCAGTCCCTTCCCCAGTGCTGATCTGGACGTGATGCCCGAGGTAATCGCCACGCGCCAGCGGATGGCTGCCTTTGCCGACCGTATTCGCTCCGGGCAAGCACTTGGTTTCACAGGCATGCCGATTCGTCATGTCGTCAATATCGGCATCGGCGGGTCTGACCTCGGACCGAAGATGCTCGATTACGCCTTACGTTCAATCTCGCATCCGGCACTTGGCGTACATTACGTCTCCAACCTCGATGGGGCTCAACTGGCGCCGCTCCTGCAAACGCTCGACCCA
>NZ_JDSS02000013.1:6258-21831 GCF_000584955.1 Candidatus Accumulibacter vicinus | reverse complement strand
AACCTTGGTGATGCCAATGCAGTATCCCGCCACTTTGCGGCGCTGACGGCCAAACCCGAGCGCGCAGTCAAGTTCGGGATCAAGGCAGATGCCGTATTTCCGCTCTGGGATTGGGTGGGTGGACGTTTCTCGCTGTGGTCGGCGGTTGGGCTGGCACTGATGATCGCCATTGGGCCACATGCTTTTGCCGATCTGCTTGCCGGTGCGGAACGTATGGACGAACATTTCCGCAGCACGCCCTACGAGCGCAACCTGCCAGTGGTGATGGCTCTGATCGGCATCTGGAACACCAATTTCCTGGGTGCAACGAGCAATGCGGTGTTGCCCTACAACGAGTCGCTGAAATATTTCCCGTCGTTCCTGCAACAGCTCGAAATGGAAAGCAATGGCAAGTCGGTCGGTAGCGACGGGCAGCCACTTGCCTGTGCATCGAACCCCATCGTCTGGGGCGAACTGGGCAATAATGGCCAGCATGCCTTCTTTCAGTTGCTTCACCAGGGCGGGCGACTGGTACCCTGTGATTTCATCGCGGCCGTACGCTCCGACTATCCTCTTCCCGGTCATCAGGAGGCTTTGCTTGCCAACTGTTTTGCACAAAGCGCGGCACTGGCGTTCGGCAAGACAGCCGAAGAGGCACGGAGCGAATTGCACGGCACGATGCCGGCTACGGCGCTTGAGTCCCTCTTGCCGCACAAGGTGTTTGCCGGCAATCAGCCATCATCGACACTGCTGCTTTCCCGCCTTGATCCGCAAACACTCGGCGCGCTGATCGCACTTTACGAACACAAGGTATTTGTGCAGGGCGCCATCTGGGGGCTCAACTCTTTCGACCAGTGGGGCGTCGAGCTGGGCAAGGCCGTTGCCAGCAGCATCCTGCCGGCCATTGCCAATCCGCCCCTGGCAGAAAAGTTCGACGCATCGACGCAGGGATTGCTGGCGTTCAGCCGGCAGCATCTGGCATGAATCCGAGTCTCTCCAGCAGTGACTCAGGGTTCTCATATTAGTGACTAGTGACGAGGCATGACATGACTATGCAGGTGATCAGCGTTCCCAGTACGCCTTTCTCCGGTCAGAAGCCGGGGACCTCCGGGCTGCGAAAGAAAGTGACCGTATTTCGGCAGGCGCGGTATCTCGAGAATTTCGTACAAGCCATCTTCGATACCTTGTCTGGCCAGCAGGGCCAGACACTGGTCCTTGGTGGCGATGGCCGCTATTACAACGATGTCGCCATTCAAACCATCCTGCGGATGGCTGCGGCGACCGGTTTTGGTCGCGTACTGGTTGGTCGCAACGGCATTCTATCCACCCCGGCGGCCAGCGCCGTCATCCGCAAATGGCAGGCTTTTGGCGGGATCATCCTGTCGGCCAGTCACAACTCGGGCGGTCCCGACGGGGATTTCGGCATCAAGTATAACCTTGGCAATGGCGGACCCGCCAACGAAAGTTTTACCGATGCCGTTTATTTGCGCACTCAGCAAATCAGTGCCTATGGTACCGTCGAGTCCCCGGATATCAACCTGAGCAAGGTTGGCGAGACGCGCATCGGTGATATGGTCGTCAACATCATCGATCCGGTAGCCGACTACGCCGAACTTCTCGAATCCCTGTTCGATTTCGATCGCATTGCCCGCCTGCTGGCTCGCCCGGACTTTCGCATGCGTTTCGACGCGATGCACGCAGTCACCGGCCCCTATGCGCTGGAAATTCTCGAAAATCGTCTCGGTGCCCCCCCCGGTACGGTGGTCAACGGCATCCCGCTGCCCGATTTCGCAGGTGGCCACCCCGATCCCAACCCGGTATACGCTGCTGATCTGGTCGCGGCACTGGCTGACAGCCGTTCGGGCCTATCCTTTGGCGCAGCCTCTGATGGGGATGGCGACCGCAATATGATCGTCGGCCGTAATTTCGTGGTTAGTCCGAGCGATAGTCTGGCCGTTCTCGCCGCCAACCATGCGCTGGTTCCAGCTTACGCCAGCGGCTTGGCGGGTGTCGCACGCTCAATGCCGACGAGTTGTGCAGTCGACCGCGTCGCCGCGGCACTCGGAATTCCTTGCTACGAAACACCGACTGGCTGGAAGTACTTCGGGTCGCTGCTGGATGCCGGCCGGTGCACCCTGTGCGGCGAAGAGAGCGCGGGTACCGGTTCCAATCATGTGCGCGAGAAGGATGGCCTGTGGGCAGTACTCTACTGGCTCAACATTCTGGCCGTGCGCGACCTGCCTGCCGACGTGATTGTTCGTGAACACTGGCGACGCTTCGGGCGCAATGTCTACTCCCGCCACGATTACGAAGGCATCGAGACGGCGCAAGCTGATCGCCTGATGAATGAATTGCGGGCTCGTCTCTCGCAACTGCCGGGCTCGGAGTATGGAGGCCTGCACATCGCAGCAGCCGATGATTTTGCCTATGTCGATCCGGTTGATGGCTCACGTTCGGAGCGTCAGGGGATCCGCATCCTGCTCGACGATGGTTCGCGGGCGGTATTTCGCTTATCGGGTACAGGTACCGAGGGAGCCACCTTGCGCGTCTATCTCGAACGTTTTATCGCCGACCCCAGCCAACACGAAATTCCCACGCAGGAAGCCTTGGCGCCACTGGTTGGCCTGGCCGACGCGGTGGCACGGATTGCCGCGATCACGGGCAGAAAAGCGCCGGATGTGATCAGTTAGTTAATGTGAAAGTCGTGTCAGCGATTCACGAATATCCCCTCCTCCTCGCAATGGAGAGGTCGGGAAGAAGGAAACGGTCATGACTTTGATGATTGGGGGTAACCCACCGGCTACGCAGCAAAGAATGGGTGACGAGCGCCACCTGATGCGATGAATCGATTTCAGAAGGGGATAGCAAAATGGTTGATAGAAAGACATTCCAGTTGCCGCGCAAGGCGATTGCCCTGGTCCTTGCTGGCGGACGCGGCAGCCGATTGCACGAACTGACGGACCGCCGTGCCAAGCCGGCGGTCCACTTCGGCGGCAAGTTCCGGATCATCGACTTCGCCTTGTCCAACTGCGTCAACTCGCAGATCAGGCGAATTGGCGTGGTCACCCAATACAAGTCACATAGCCTCTTGCGCCACCTGCAGCGCGGCTGGAACTTCCTTCATGGTGAGGTTAACGAGTTCGTCGACCTGCTTCCGGCACAGCAGCGTATCGACGAAGAGTCCTGGTATCGGGGAACTGCCGACGCGGTGTACCAGAACATCGACATTCTCGAGACCTATCGGCCCAAACCCGAGTTCGTCGTGATTCTGGCTGGCGACCATGTTTACAAAATGAACTACGCCGTGATGCTGGTTGACCATGTCGAGAGCGGTGCCGAGTGTACGGTTGCCTGTATCGAAGTCCCGCGTCAAGAAGCCAGTGGCTTCGGGGTCATGGCCGTCGATGATAACGGCATGATTACCGACTTTATCGAGAAGCCTGCCGACCCACCGGCGATGCCGGGCAAACCCGATATGTCCTTGTGCAGCATGGGGGTTTACGTGTTCAACGCCAATTACCTGTATGCCGAGCTGGCGCGCGACATCGCCGACCCGACATCCGACCATGATTTCGGCAAGAACATCATTCCGCATGCCGTGCGCAATCGCGTGGCCGCAGCGCACGCCTTCTCACGCAGTTGCATCGTCGCCCCGGACGAGCAGTTCAGAGAGCATTATTGGCGTGACGCGGGGACGATTGATTCCTACTGGGATGCGAACATCGATCTGACTGCGACGGTGCCGGCGCTCAATCTCTACGACCGCAACTGGCCCGTGTGGACTTATCAACAACAATTCCCCCCTGCCAAGTTCGTGCACAACCATCTCGACCGGCGCGGTAATGCCATCGAGTCTTCGGTATCCAGCGGCTGTATCGTTTCCGGAGAAGTCAACCGATCGCTGCTTTTCTCCGGTTGCCGTGTTCATTCCTATTCACGAGTCAATCTATCGGTTATCCTTCCCGATTCGACGATCGGCAGCAGGGCGCGCCTCAGCCACTGCGTCGTGGACAGCGACTGCAATATCCCGGCGAACATGGTGATCGGAGAAGACCCGGCTGAAGATGCGCGTCGCTTCCGCCGTACCGAGAACGGAATCACGCTGATTACCCGGAAAATGCTCGAACAGCTCACCTGATACGGAAATAAAGTACCTCTTGCGCATCCTGCACGTTGCCGCCGAAATCTATCCGCTGGTCAAGACCGGCGGCCTTGCTGACGTCGTCGCTGCCTTGCCCGTCGCGCTTGCTGCACGCGGCCTGGATGTCCGCGTGCTGTTGCCCGGAATGCCGGCCATTCTCAACGGCGTCGGCGACCAGAAGCCACTGATCCGCCTCGGACCGGCGTTCGGGGCGGCGGTCATCACGTTGCGACTGGGCCGTCTTCCGGACAGCGGCTTGCTGGCCTACGTCATCGACGCCCCCTTCCTTTACCGGCGTGACGGCGATCCGTATCTGGGGCCGGACGGTCGCGACTGGAATGACAATCATCGGCGCTATGCCCTCCTCGGCTGGATTGCAGCGCATCTGGCCACCGGCGAGCTGGACGAAGCCTGGCAGCCGGAGGTGGTGCATGCACACGACTGGCACGCGGGACTGGCGCCGGCCTATATTGCGCAGAACCCGGCGCTGAATACCGCAACGGTGTTCACGATTCACAATCTTGCCTTCCGTGGGCTGTTTCCTCTCGACCACCATACGGACCTCGGCCTGCTGATTTCCGGTGCCGATCAAAGCGCACTCGAATTTTACGGGCACCTGTCGTTTATGAAATCGGCGCTCGTGCACGCCAAGCGAGTGAACACGGTCAGCCCGACCTATGCCCATGAGATCTGCACACCAAAGCACGGCTGGGGACTCGACGGGCTGTTACGTGATCGTGGCGGGCATCTGTCGGGCATTCTCAACGGGGTCGACTATTCGGTATGGGATCCGACCAACGACCCGGCGCTACCCAAGGGCTACAGCGCCGACAAGCTGCGTGGCAAAAAGGTTTGCAAGCTCAAGCTGCAAGCTGAAATGGGCTTTGCGGTCCGGGGGAAAACCCCCCTGTTCGCCGTGGTCAGTCGCCTGACATCGCAGAAAGGCATGGATCTGGTTCTCGCATGCCTGCACGAACTGCGCACCGAAGGCGGACAACTGGTCGTGATCGGCAGTGGCGAAGCGGAAATCGAAGCAGGTTTCAGGACCGCAGCGGCGGCACATCCCCATACCGTATCGGTACATCTTGGCTACGATGAGGGACTGGCGCATCGCATCATCGCCGCTGCCGATGTTCTTCTGGTTCCCTCGCGTTTCGAGCCGTGCGGCCTGACCCAGTTGTATGCCCTGCGCTATGGCACCCTGCCACTGGTGCGACGGGTTGGCGGCCTGGCCGATACCGTCACGGACGCCACGCCGGGCAACCTCAAGGACGGCACAGCCAACGGTTTCGTCTTTGACGATCCCAGCAGTCGTGCCCTGGCTATTCGCCTGAGCGAGGCCTGTGCGCTCTACCGCGACCACCAATCGACGTGGCACCAGTTGCAACGGCGCGGCATGGCACAGGATTTCTCCTGGGCCGATTCGGCGGCACGCTATGAGGCGCTGTACCGGAGTATCTGAACGACCGGGTATCCGAGCGTCTTCAACTGACCGGCGCCATGCCTTGCGCGATGGGCATGCCGGTCGCTTCCAGAAACAAGCTCCCACAGGAGAATCTCGTGTCCCTTGATCATTGCCTGATTCGACCCTTCGCCGGCCTGCGTCCGCGTCGCGCAGACGCTGCTGCAGTCGCTGCGCCGCCTTATGACGTTCTCTCCAGCGCAGAGGCCCGCCAGGCGGTAATCGGCAAACCGCTGTCCTTTCTGCATGTCTCCAGAGCGGAAATCGACCTGCCACCGGCGGTCGATCACTATGCACCAGAGGTGTATGCCAGGTCGGCCCAGAATTTTCAGCGAATGATCGATGATGGGGTGCTTTGCCGTGACCCGCTTGCCTGCTATTACGCCTATCGACTGGTCATGGGGGAGCACGTTCAGACCGGGCTGGTCGCCACCGCGTCGGTTGCCGCCTACGACAATCACCGTATCCGCAGACACGAGTTTACGAGGCCTGACAAGGAAGATGACCGGGTACGCCAGATCGAGGCCCTGAATGCGCAGACCGGACCGGTGCTGCTCGCTCACCCGGACAGCGTGCAGGCAGAGCATCTGCTCGCGCTTGCTACCGACCGCCCACCGATCGCCGATTTGATCGCCGACGATGGCATCAGGCATACGCTGTGGGCAATCGATGACCCCGCAAGCATTGCACACATCAGTGCAGTGTTTGGCGCCATGCCCAATCTCTACATTGCCGATGGCCACCATCGCTCGGCGGCTGCCGCGCGGGTTGCTGCCGCTCGGCGTCACCAGAACCAGGCATCTGACAATGCCGAGTTCTTTCTCTCGGTCATTTTCCCGTCTTCACAGATGCTGATCATGGATTACAACCGGGTGGTGCGGGACCTCAACGGTCTGACCGAGGAAGCCTTTCTGGCGGCTATCAGCCAATGCTACACCGTCGTTGCATCCGGCAAGCCGGTCAAACCGGAACGTCGCGGCGTTTGCGGCATGTACCTCGGTAACCGATGGTACCGGCTGGAGATTCGGTCCGGACGGGTGCCCGTGTCGGACCCGGTGCGCCAGCTCGACGTCTCGGTACTTGCCGAGCAACTTCTCGGTCCGTTGCTCGGGATCACCGACCTGCGCCGAGACACCCGTATCGACTTTGTCGGCGGCATGCGTGGCCTGTCCGAACTCGAACGGCGGGTGAACAGCGGCGAAATGGCCGTCGCCTTTGCCATGTATCCGACGCAGATGGCCGATCTGATGGCTGTTGCCGACGCCGGCCAGGTCATGCCACCCAAGTCTACCTGGTTTGAACCCAAGCTTGCTGACGGACTGGTATCGTACCTGCTCGATCCGGATTAGGCCAACCGGCCGTCAAGGCTCCAATCTCTTGCACCTGAAGAATGTGTCGCCCCTGTTGAAATTCGGGAAGGCTCCGCCATGTTGATGCAGCACTATCTGACCTCACTGTTCGAACCCAAATCGGTTGCCGTGATCGGCGCGTCAGATCGGGAGAAATCGGTTGGCAACATCATTTTCAAGAACATCCTGCATTCGCACTACCGAGGGCAGGTCTACGCGGTCAATCCCCAGCACCAGACGATTCAGGGGCAGCCCGCGTACAAATCGGTCGAACGAATCGGTGGCCGAATCGACCTGGCGATCATCGCCACCCGACCACAGACCGTTCCACGAATCATGGAGCAGTGTGGGCGCTGCGGCGTACGCAATACGATCGTCATTGCCTCCGGCTTTTCCGAGGCCGGCAGCAGTGGCGCGGCATTGGAGCGAAAGGTGGTGGAAATCGCGCGCACCTATAACGTGCGGGTCCTGGGACCAAACTGCCTGGGAGTCATTCGCCCTGACATCGGTCTCAACGCAACCTTTACCAAGGTGAGCGCCGAGCCTGGCGATCTGGCTCTGGTTGCACAGTCCGGCGCCATGTGTTCAGCGGTCCTTGATTGGGCCGAGACGAGCCGGATCGGATTCTCTTCGGTGATTTCCCTGGGCGTGACCGTGGACGTCGATTTTGGCGAGATTCTCGATTATCTGATCTATGACGACAAAACGCGTTACATCCTGATGTACGTCGAAGGCATCCGCAACGCCCGACGTTTCATGAGCGCGCTACGCTCGGCGGCGCGAATCAAGCCGATCATCCTCCTGAAAGCGGGACGGCACGAACTGGGAGCGCAGGCGGCGGTAGCACATTCCGGCATGGCCGCGGTTCCCGACGCCGTATTCGACGCTGCGCTGCGCCGTACCGGAGCGGTGCGCGTGCAGAACATCGGACAGTTGTTCTATGCGGCCAAGGCCCTGTCGTCGAAGTTCCATCCTCGCGGCGACCGTCTGGCCATCGTCACCAACGGCGGCGGTCCGGGCGCCGTCGCCGCCGACCGTGCCGGCGATCTGGGCATCCCACTCGCCAGCCTGTCGCCTGAAACCTGCAACAAGCTGAAACAGATCCTGCCCGCCGATTGCTCTTACCTCAACCCGATCGACATCGGTGGCGACGCCACACCCGAGCGCTATCGTGAAACGATTCTGGCGGTGGCCGTCGACGAGAATGTGGACAGCACGCTGGTGATGCTCTCGCCGCAGGCGATGACCGAGCCGATGGAGGTCGCCCAGGCAATCATTGATGTCGCCGAGGAGGTCAGCCTGACCATTTCCTGCTGCTGGATGGGTGGCCGGCAGGTTGCCGAAGCCCGCCGATTGCTGGAAGAAGCGGGGATTCCGGTATTCCGTACGCCCGAGACGGTGATCGAACTTTTCCACACGATTTCCAAGTACTTCCGTAACCAGAAACTGCTCCTGCAGACGCCCGGACCGACCCGCCAGTCGGGGCTCACCGGCGAGCGCGGCGGCCGCATGCTGATCGAGACCCTGTTGGGCGAGCGCCGCAAGGTCTTGTCGGAGATGGAATCGAAGGCCATTCTGCGCACTTTCAACGTCCCCGTTGCACAAACGATGATGGCACACAGCGCCAGTGAAGCGCTTTTTGTTGCCGAACAAATCGGCTTTCCGGTCGCCATGAAGATCGATTCTCCGGATCTGACGCGCAAGTCGGAAGCCGGCGGCGTGCGCCTGAACATTGCCAATACCCAGGCCGTGTGGAACGCATACCACGACATCATCAACACGGTGCAACTGCGTCACCCGGAGGCGGTGGTGAATGGGGTTTCGATCGAACCTTACCTGTCGCGACCGCATGGTCGGGAATTGATGATCGGGGTATTTCGTGATCCACTTTTCGGGCCGCTGATCTGTTTTGGCGCGGGTGGCTTCGACGCCGAGATCTTCAACGAGCGTTCACTGGCGATTCCACCCTTGAACCGCTTCCTCGCCAGGGATCTGATCGAGTCGAATTGCGCGTCGAGGATGCTCGAAAAGTTCCACAACCATCCGGCCGTTAACCACGATGCGCTGGAGGAGGTGCTGGTATGCATTTCCGAGCTGGTCTGCGACCTGCCATGGATCAAGGAGCTTGATCTGAATCCGCTGATCGTCGATGAAAACAGTGCAATCGTGGTCAGTGCCCGGATCGTCATCGACCATACTCTCGGTACCGGTAGCGAGCTCTATGCGCACATGGCGATTCATCCTTACCCGGTGCACCTGATACAGAAGTGGCAGATGCCCAACGGCAGCACCGTCACCATTCGTCCGGTTCGCCCCGAAGATGCCGACCTGGAACGTGAATTCGTCAGGAACCTGTCCGAAGAATCACGATATTTCCGCTTCATGGAATCGATCCTCGAGCTGCCGCTGCCGGTAATCGTACGCTTTACGCAGATCGACTACGATCGCGAGCTCGCGATGATCGCCACGACCGTCGACGACACGGGTCGCGAGACGCAGATCGGCAGCGCCCGCTACGTCCTGACCCCGGACGGGGAGTCGGTGGAATTCGCCATCGCCATCGACGACAAATGGCAGCAGTTCGGGCTGGGCCGCCGCCTGATCTCGGTGTTGATCGACTGTGCCCGAACCAAGGGTTATCGAGCCCTGGTCGGCGATCTGCTGGGTACCAACCACAAGATGCTGCGCATGATGCGAAGACTCGGCTTCACGATCCATCCGCATCCGGAACTTCCGGGCGTGAAGCGCGCCATCAAGCCCCTGCACGGCTGAGACGACCAGCCCGGCCCGGGCTTTGCGGTTCGCGGATCGGCATCAAGTCTCTGGACAGAGAAATTGATTGATCGCATCCTTTGCGGGGAGGTGGGTGTTTGACCACCCGAGGCGTCCACCACGTTCAATCGCACCCCTTTCCCGCCAACCCCCCCATTTCGGCGCGAAGGGCGCTTGCCATTCATTCGGCGCGGAACGAGTAGAATGGACGCTTGTAAAATTTTTGCCCCCAGCGCATTTGCGCCGGAGCATTCTGAACGAATGAGGAAGCAAATGAAACTGGCAACGACTGCGCCATACCGATTCCTGATCACTGCCGTCCTCGTCACCCTGACGGCCGCCTGCAACCAGACACCGCCTGAACAGGCCGCGGCGAAGCGCGAGGCGCAAGCGCCCCCAGCGACCCCCCCCGAGGGCAGCAAGGCCGCTCTCAGCGAGCTTTCGCTCGTTGACGCAAAGATTGCCCGCAACAGTGCAGGAACGCTGGTGGTCCAGGGACGGGTCAATAATGCATCGAAGCAGGCGATTGGCCACGCCGAAGCCGAACTCAGGCTTTTCGACAAGAACGGCGAAGCCATCGGCACCGTCACACCGATCGTCAACAACCTGCAGGCAGGTTTTGCATGGAACTTCGAAACCGAAATCGAGCAGCAAAACGCGGTCAGCGCGAAGCTGGTCGGCTTTACTGGCAAGTAGCCGCAGGACTCAGGCTTTCAGGGCCTGTGAACGAGGTGCAAAGCGCCTCTAATACCCTCTTCCGGAAACGCCGGCGCCTCGGTTGAAGGGAACGAACTGTACCTCCACCGCCATCTGGCTCTTGACCGCGCGGCCATGGTGCATGCCTGGCGAGAAGCGCGCTGACGCGAATGCCGTCAGTGCCGCTTCCTCGAAAAAACCGCTCGGCAACGCACGCACGACGACAAGTTCATCCACATCGCCGCTGGCGCCGATGAAGAGCCGCAAGACGACCGTCCCCTGTTGATTCCCGGCCGACTCCGGATACTCCGGTTGAATGTCTGACAAGGGCACCGGCGGCACATCCAGCAGGCTGGCCAGCCCATAGCTTGCGTGCCGGGCAAGGCGAGCGGCTTCCTCGTCGGCCAAGGCACGCTCGGCGCTCGCCGAGGGCGGAGCCACAGTCGAAACCGCTTCCGCACGTGCCGGAGACTCCGGTGATCCGGAGGGGTTCGCCGCACCATGGCGATCAGGAGTACGCGTCTCCTTCTGGGCCTCCTGCGCGGGGGTCGGGGCGACACTGGCTGGTGATTCCTGGCTCTGCGACACAGGCTCGGGAACCTCGGCAGGCTGTTCGGAAGGCGCGGCAACACTTGCTCGACGGAACTCCGAAAAACTCGCCATCAGCAAGATCGGTACCGAACGAGCGGCAGAAGGAGGGAACAGGCTTACCCCGTCCGAGCGTCCGGCGCCGCTGGTGAACAGCATCAACAGGATGTGCAGGCCGAACGAGCACGCCAGCGCTACCCACAGGTAACGGTTCTCTGGTGCCCGGATTTCCGAACGCCAGCACTCAAGCAATCTATCCATCGAGATCCTGACAATCAAACGCACACCCCAACGGTCGCGGCTCCTCCAGGCTCCTCCGATCAGGAAAGTGACGATTGTTTCCCTCTCCCCGATCCCTCTCCCGCAAGCGGGAAGAGGGATTCGTGAGTCGCTGAGGAGGCGCTTCCGACCTCAATTGATCACCTCACGCCAGCTCACGCGTTTGCCTGCCGGAGGCGGCGTCAGCACCGGCAGTTCCACAACCTGGGGTGGCTTGTCACCCGAACCGATCACGTCAACCACTATTCGCCCGTCTGTCAGACGCACGAAGTTGAGACCAACCGCCAGGGTTTCGTTCAAACGTCTTGAGGCGGCCAGATTGGGTGAGGTGGGCACCGCCAGACCGGTACGGAAGTCCAGGAAATTCAACCAGCTATGACCGCCGATACTGCACGCCGAATTGCTCGGGACGTTGCTGGCGAAGGTCAGCGTACCCAGTTGCAGTTTTGGATCGATATTGACCCGCTCACCGGATTCGGGCAAATCGACCACCCAGCCATTGGTGCCTGCGCAGGCTGCTTCAGACCCGCTACAGGCAATGGTCCGGTAAAGCTCGCCTGCAGGCTGCGTCATCTGCAAGGGCTTCAAGACGCTGCGCAGGTCGGCATAGGCCGGCGATCCGGTAAGCGGATCCTTGAAACCATACGTCGACTGGGTACGGGTATCAGGCAGGTCGCCAAGCCCGAGCAAACGCCCGGTGCCAATGAAGACCCACGGCTTTCCTTCGATTTCCCCCAGTTCGGGACGTGTCGTGATCGGCTGCGGATTCCCCGCCGAATCCTTCGCCGTTCCCAACAGCGTCGCCTCCCGACCATCGGGATCGAGATTGTCATTGACATCGAAGCGCCAGACGTTGCCCAGCATGTCCACCCCGTACACTCGCAGCGAAGTGTTGTTGAGCAGCACGTTATCAACGAAATTATTGATCTGGTTGAGTCCGCTGGGCGTCTCTGCATCGCCGGCACCCGTGGCGATCTTGGCAATCAGCTTGCCGGTGTCGGCATTGAGCACGTACAGATAACCGTTGCCATCGCCTGCCTTGGCCGGGCTGTTGACGTTGTTCACGCCGGAGGTCACGAAAACCACCCAGGTGCCATCCTGGAGCTTGGAGATGATCGGGCGGCCAAAGGTATAGCCAAGATGGCAGTCGGACCCGACCCCGGTGGTCACGCCATCCCAGCACGCATCGCTCCAGCCGAATTCCCACAAGCCCTTCGGGGCCGCCGGATCGGTCACGTCCAGGGCATAATAGCCCTTTCCGCCCTTGTTGAGTCCGCCAACCAGAATCGTTTTCCAGGTGGAACCGGTATAGATGTCACCCACCGTCGGCGAACCATCGACGTAGAACTGGTGGGTATTGGCATAGTTGTTGTCGGCCAGCTTGAAGAGATTCGGCAGAACCAGTCTCGGAATGAATGCCCAGGACTCCGCCCCGTTTGCCGCGACAAAGGCATGCAGCATGCCATCGTTGGCGCCTGCGTAGATCATCGGCGTACGCCCGGCATGGTCGCTCTTGAACGTGGCATAACCGCTATCCGCGTAGGAGGCGAAGGGCCCCTTGACGAAAGCCGGCTGGGAGTTCACGAAGTCCCCCAGAACATGCGTGCGGGCACGGTAAAGCTTGGTCAGATCATTGGTCGTAAACAGCGCCGTCCCCTCGTGCGTGTGCTGACCACGCAGATAGTTCACCAGATTCGCGCCGGCGGCGGCCGTCCGCTGGTCGACCGTGCCACCGCTGCCATCCGACATGCTCGGATACTGACTGAACTGTGCCACACTGGCGGACCCGAAATAGGCTTGTTCGGCCGCCACCAGTCCGGTCGTGGGGTCACCGGTCGGCAGGCCGGAGACATCACAGGCCCGCGTCTCCCAGGTGAAGGGAGCGAGATTGTTGCTTGCACCGGAGCGGAACAGATGGATGGTCCGCCGGTCGCAAGCCGATCCGATCTTGGCATCCAGCAAGGGCTGCGATCGCCACTGCGTGGTCGTGCTCATGACGCCGGTCGCCGGGTTGATCTCATAAGCGGCCAGATCGCCCACCCACTCCTGCGAGATGTAGCTGGTGCGATAGGCGGCATTGTCCCCGGCCACCGGCGACAAGGTCGAAGTCGCTGCCGCCGAGCCGGCGCCCAGCAGCGACTGAATCCCTGCCAGCGCCTGCTGGAGCCCACTGACCACCGAATTCGGGTCGTCGGCGCTGAAATAAAGCCCACGGCCGTTGACTGCGGTGTGCCAGAAATCGTCGATCGACCGCGGGTCGCTGTAGCGCGTGGCATCGGAGTAATCGAGGGTCGGATCGGGCCACACCGGCCAGGACTTCGGCGTGCAGTTCGGGAAGCTCGGATCGGTGACCGGACAGGTATTGTTGCAGCCGCCGCTCAGCGGATTGCAGCGAATCCGCGCAAAATCCCCGACCGTGTCGATTTTGTAGGTTGGACTGTAATTGAGGGTACCGGACACCCCGAGCGCCAGGGTGAAGGTCGTCATGTGCTGGTGAGTGGCACGATCCGCTTCGGCACCGATGGTTGCCGCAACCCGTACGTCGTTGGTCAACTCCGGACGCAAATCAGTGACATAGTAGTACTGGGCAACGTCAGCCAGAGAATTGCTGCTGCCCCCGGTAATGGTCGAATCCACGACACAGGGCCATTCACTGCAAGGACTCGGCGGCGGCGCGTCATCGTTGCTCGAACGTGCGGAGTCCGGGACGGGACCCAGGGGAGCGGCCAGTGTCGAGACATCGGGATGACAGACACCGTCGACATCGACGTAATCCGGATCGTCGGTAGTCGTCGATCGGCTGATTTCGAAACCGCTGACGCCACCGTTCAGGAAGATCGAGGTCACGCCGGTCTGAACGCGCTTCTGCAGCTTGTGGCCATTCAGGTAGTCGCAAGTGGTGGTTTGGTAATCCGGTGCAATGGGCAAGACCGGCGTACAGGACGCCACTTCGGTCGGACCGGTTTCGACCAGCGCACATGTGGTGGTCACCCAGTCATTGTCCGAACCTGCCGCTGTCGGCGTACACGAGGCCACCGGAGTGGGCCCGCTGGTCGCGGTGGTGCAGGTCGTGGCCGTATAGCTGTTGCCGGCAGACGCAGTCGCCGGCGTACAGGTGGCCACGGCGGTTGGCCCAGTGGTCGCGGTAGTGCAGGTTGTGGTGGTATATCCATTGCCTGCGGTGGGCGAGATCGGTGTACAGGTAGCCACCGGAGTTGGCCCGGTGTTCGCGGTCGAACAGGTCGTGGCCGTATAGCTGTTGCCGGCAGACGCTGACACCGGCGTACAGGTGGCCACCGGGGTGGGTCCGGTCGCTTCGGTCGAGCAGGTCGTGGCCGTATAGCTATTGCCGGAAGACGCCGCCGCCGGCGTACAGGAAGCCACCGGGCTGGGTCCGGTGGTCACGGTATTGCAGGTCGTGGTCGTGTAGCCGTTGCTGGAAGATGCGGTTGCCGGCGTACACGACGACACGCCGGTGGGACCACTGGTGACGGTGTTGCAGGTCGTGGCCGTATAGCTGTTGCCGGAAGACGCCGCCACCGGCGTACATGACGCCACGCCGGTCGGCCCGCTGGTCGCGGTCGAACAGGTCGTGGCCGTATAGCTGTTGCCGGAAGACGCTGACACCGGCGTACAGGAGGCTACCGGGGTCGGCCCGGTGGCCACGGTGTTGCAGGTCGTGGTCGTATAGCTGTTGCTGGAAGAAGCGGTCGCGGGCGTACACGACGCCACCGCAGTGGGCCCGGTGGTCACGGTATTGCAGGTCGTGGTCGTATAGCTGTTGCTGGCCGAAGCGGTTGCGGGCGTACACGACGCCACGCCGGTGGGTCCGGTGGTCACGGTGTTGCAGGTCGTGGCCGTGTAGCTGGTGCCGGCAGACGCCGCCACCGGCGTACATGTCGCCACGCCGATCGGCCCGGTGGTCGCGGTCGAACACGTCGTGGCCGTATAGCTGTTGCCGGCAGACGCAGACACCGGAGTACAGGTGGCCACCGGGGTGGGTCCGGTGGTCACATTGTTGCAGGTGGTGGTCGTATAGCTGTTGCCGGAAGAAGCGGTCGCAGGCGTACACGACGCCACCGCAGTGGGCCCGGTGGTCACGGTGTTGCAGGTCGTCGCCGTATAGCTGTTGCCGGAAGACGCAGTTGCCGGCGTACACGACGCCACGCCGGTGGGTCCGGTGGTCGCGGTGTTGCAGGTCGTCGCCGTGTAGCTGTTGCCGGCAGACGCCGCCACCGGCGTACACGACGCCACGCCGGTCGGCCCGGTGGTCACGGTGTTGCAGGTCGTCGCCGTATAGCTGTTGC
>NZ_JDSS02000013.1:0-6208 GCF_000584955.1 Candidatus Accumulibacter vicinus | reverse complement strand
GGCCCGGTGGTCACGGTGTTGCAGGTCGTCGCCGTATAGCTGTTGCCGGCAGCCGCAGTTGCCGGCGTACACGACGCCACGCCGGTGGGTCCGGTGGCCACGGTGTTGCAGGTGGTGGCCGTATAGTTGTTGCCGGAAGAAGCGGTCACCGGCGTACACGACGCCACGCCGGTGGGCCCGGTGGTCGCGGTCGAACAGGTCACCGTCGTATAGTTGTTGCCAGCCGCACCGGCCACCGGCGTACAGGTGGGCACCGGCGTGGGTCCGGTGGTCACGGTGTTGCAGGTGGTGGTCGTATAGCTGTTGCCGGCATCGGCAGCCGCTGGCGTGCAACTGGCCACTGGGATGGGTCCGGTGGTCACCGTGTTGCAGGTGGTGGTGGTGTAGCCATTGCTTGCGGAAGCACTGGCAGGCGTACACGAAGCCGCAGCGGTTGGCCCGGTGGTCGAAGAGGAGCAGGTCGTTGCCGTATAAAGGTTGCCTGCTGCGGCCGCCACGGGCGTGCACGAAGCCACCAGGGTCGGGCCGGTGGTTGCCGTCGTGCAGGAAATGTTGCCACCGGGCGTGCAGCTTGCCACGGGCGTGGTCAGTTCAGTCGAAGCGTCATATTGGAGGATCTGGCTGGTCGACTGATAGGCCTTGAGTGTGCTGACCGTGATCTGCGAGGTGCTCCGTGTGGGCTGAGAAGTGCTTTGCAGGTTCTGCAGCGTACTTTGCGTGAACTGTGTCGTGCTTTGCGTGAGCTGCGAGGTGCTCCGCGTGATCTGAGAAGTACTTTTCAGGTTCTGCAGCGTACTTTGCGTTTTCTGCGAGGTGCTTTGCGTAAGCTGCGAGGTACTTCGGGTCAGTTGCGAGGTGCTCCTGAATTTTTGCACTGTACTTTGCAGAGTCTGCGAGGTGCTTTGCGTGAGCTGCGAGGTGCTCCTCGTCAGTTGCGAGGTGCTCTTCAGTTTCTGAGACGTGCTTTGCAGGTTCTGCAGCGTACTTTGCGTGGTCTGCGAGGTACTTTTCGTCAGTTGCGAGGTGCTTTTCAGATTCTGCAGCGTGCTTTGCAGATTCTGCGCGGTACTCTGCAGGTTCTGCGTGGTGCTTTGCAAATTCTGCGTGGTGCTCTGCAGGTTCTGGGATGTGGTTCGGTTGGCGTAGGGGCTGACGCAGATGACCGAACGATACTGGGTGGTCTTGTCGGTAATCACGCGCAAGGTGTCGGCCCCTCCGTCCCACATCGGGCGCTGCGTCCAGTGGGTATTGTCGACCACGATGTCGAGCGTTCCATCCTGCTGGCCGACCTGCGTCACCCCGTCGATCATCACCGGACCAGCGGTTTCGGCCGCCACGTTCCAGTAGCCGTCGGTGGTCATGATGGTGAAGTTCTGCTGGCACGAAAACTGGATCGGGTCACCGCTCATGCCACTGTTGATGCTGTCCTGCTTGCCGGCAAAGTGTCGACCGACCCGCGCCAGTCCCTCACGGGAAGGAGAAGATCCGCCCGGCACCTGGCTGAACAGCTTGCTGAACCAGTTGCTTCGCTGCGTCGCATTGAAATCGGCGATCGGCAGATAGTTGGCGCTGCCGCTCAGATCGGGATTGACGGTGATGAAACCGACACGACTGCTGTCCGTCAATGGCATGAAGGCGAGGCTGACGGCGCTTTTGATCAGACTGATCCGGGTCCGGTAGAAGGTGTACCAGTTGGCAAAATTCTGCCGTTCATCGACCCCGCCGGGTCCCGATGTCGATGAAACCAGGACCCGCGTCCATGTGCCGCCGTCGCCTGCGGGAACCGTCGCCCCGACATCGGCATCGGTACAGGGAGTGTTCAGATAGTTCTTCGTACCGGCAACCGAATGCAGATAGTAATAGGCGGGTTGTGCGGGGTCCGAGACCGTCTGGTACTGCCGGGTCGAGGTGTCATAAGCCTGGAAGCTGGAGGATAGATTGACCAGGCTCGCATCGGTCGAAAAATAATTGTAGGGTGCGGCCGTGAAACCGGGAGTCGGCAAGGCGCTTCCCGAGCTATCCTTGGGAATCTGGTAAACCCGGTTCGGGTTGTAATAGAGCACGTTGCACTGATAGCTCTTGTAACCGATGGGCATCGGGCCGCTATTGGTTCCCTCGATCTGGTCCGGCATGTGCGAGAAACGCATGGAGTTGGAGGTGTCCATGAGCAGCATGATGTTCGGCTTGAGCTGCGAGGAGGTGGAATTGTAGAACGGGGCGTCGGACACATCGGTCAACGCGGCATCAGCCACGCCCAACGCAGCCACCATGGACAAGCCCGCAAGAACACGGAATACGCCGGGCAAGAGACCAACCACCCTCAATTTCCTGAAATCACCCATGACAGTTCTCCTTGGCAGCAACGATCATTGCCACTACCGAACCCGAATCGGACCCCGGCGGGATCCGACCTGATGCTTGTAAATCTCGCGGCAACCCCTGAAAAGGCCACCTGCACTCCTAATACATGATCACCTGGATATAGCTGACCGTATTTCGCGGTCCCCTGACCCGTGACGTTACCCGGTAATAGGGTTGAATCGAGGCGAGCAGTGAGCTGGCATCGCCTCCCTTCGAACTGTCGGCTCCGGGAGTGGTCACCGTCGCGCATTTCTGGAGAATGGCGTTCGGGGCCAGGCCGGCCGTCTCGCACAGACGATGAATGACGTAGCGCACTTCATTTCCCAAACCGTCATCGGCGGTGAGCAATTTCGAATTCGTCCAGTCATAGGTGATGGGCGAGAAGTCGGTCCCCCATGACGAGTAATATCCGGCGGCAGTGTCGTCGGTCTTGAGAATCTCGGCGGTGCGCAGGGGGTCGGTCAGCCAGGTGATCGCATTTTCCACGCCGACATCCGCCACCGAAGTCGCCGTCTGCTTGAAAGCCAGATTGCCGGCAATCCCGAGACCGATCCCGGTCCCGCGCATCATGGTCAGACCGGCCATGGTCATGGCAACCAGCATGATCAGTGCAATCAGAATCACCATGCCTTGCTGACGACCAGGCGAACCTGCATGGATGGCAGTCGGTCTTGCCGGCGTGCTCATGGCGATATGCCCCAGACCATGTTGCGCAGGGAAATCACCCCGCCATAGACGCGGTAGCGATAATTTCGCCAGTCGTTGTCGTTGCCGGGATTATCGTCATCCGTACCGTCCACATTTTTCATGGTGAAGGGGATGGCGGCATTGCTGCTGTCCAGCCAGGACAGAACAGGCGCCGTGGCGGTGGCATAAACAGGGCCAGCGCTCGAAGGCTCATACTGCTGGCTGCGTGTCAGGATGGACACACGCACCGCCAGCAGCTGTGTCCAGTCGACCGGATCGGCATCCTGCCAGATATCGACCTTGTAGTCGCCATTGCTGTCGATGCCATATTGTGCCTGCAGATCGATCACCCCGTCGGCGACCGATATGGTGGTATTGTGATACAAGCCATCGGTCAGCACCAGGGTCCCATTGGCCACCTGCCAGATGTTGAGCTGGGGTTCCTTGCCCATGTTGAAAAGGAGGCCGGAACTGAAGGCCGCTCCCGGACCGGGTTTGAAGCGTAACAGCCCGTTGTGCTCAAGCGTCAGCAAGTCGGGATTGGTATCGCTGGAGACTTCGATCAACGCACAATTCGACGCACCGTCAGAGACAACCACCACGTCCCCTACCTTGAAACCATTTCGCGACTCGGCTTTCTTGCTGGTAGTGGTGGAGTCCTTGAAGGGTTGATCGGCGGTGAAGAAGGAAGAATTGCCATAAAACACCTGCAAACTGTCGGGCGCACCACTGGCCCCCTGCGTGATCTTGACGGGCACCAGTGGAAACGTGAATGCAGCCCGTGCCGTCGTCGTGGCTGTTGCGTTAACGACTGTAGAAACGTTACACCCCATCACCGGACTCTTGGCCATGCCAAAGCCCATGCCTCCCTGCTTGACATCGCGCTCCAGGCGGAAAAAGCCCACCGCACCGGCAATCTGTGCATCGCTCCCGGCAGCGGTCGTCCGCTTCGTCTTGTCCCACGTCGACAGAACGTGGAACATGGCGATGATGCCGATCAATCCGATCGCCACGCCGACCAGCAACTCGGTCAGCGTGAACCCCCTGCCAAGACGCATCGGCGCAATCTTGTGCGCCAGGATGCGTCGTAGCGGGGAGTCAGTTGACATAGCTGACCAGGGTGTAGTGGCGCACCTTGTTATCCGAAGGCGTCTGCCAGCAAATCGTGATGCTGACCTGGTTGTTGTTCGCAGGAATCACCTTGATTTGCTGTCTTCCTGCGGTGGAGCCGGGCAGCGGGGAAGGTTTGTCGGCAGGCAGCAAGGTGGCGACCCAGTCAACAACCGCCGGCTTGGTCGAGGCCGACCCGGTGAAAACGCAGTTGTCCCCGTTGCTGAAGTGTTGGTAGTCGTTGAGGGAGCTTGTGCTCACCACGGACATGTCTACTCCATGGATGGTTTCCTGGGTCCGGTCGACGCCGGTCCAGATCTGGCTCAGGATTCGCTCGGCCAGATTCATCGCCTCGGTACGATACTGTGCATCGGCCTGGACGTTGACTGCAGTGGCACCCAGCGCCACCATCGACAGGATGCCCAGAGAAAAGATCAGAATGCCGATCAGCGCCTCCAGCAACACGCTGCCGGATTGAGAACGTTCAAGAGTCTTCATCATGGACATGCCCTCGTATCACCCGCAGCTTTTTGAGCGGCGGTCAGGCCAGGGTCGCACATGCGAGCCCCGCCACCAGTGGTTATAAAAACATTCAGGCAGCGTATCGGGCCACCATCCGCATGGCAGGCCCCGGCAACCGGATTGGTGAAGGTGTACACCGCGGTAGACGCCAGGGTGGTTCCACCGAACGGAGTGAACACGAGATCATGCCCACCGCTACTGTCGTTCACGCTGCTGACAATCACGATCGAAGCTGGCGTCTCGGCGGGAAAGAACGGCGGGGAATTGCTGTTCAGGCGAATGGCTTCGCTGCGGGCCCTCTGAAGATCGGCGAGGACTTTTTCCGCGGCCGTCCGCAGACGGACATTTCCCATATAGGTACTGAGAGCCGGCACGCCAAACGCCAGAAGAACACTCAGGATGGTAATGACCACCAGAACTTCGACCATGGTGAATCCATGCTGACGGCCCAACATCTCTCAACACCCCCCGGCCTTATTCAGCGCGAAGCAGGTATTCGGACTCGGGAGAGTCCAGCCACTCGGCAGGGCAACCGTGCTCTTGCCGGCCGCTGTAATCCGGTATTGAAAGCCCGCCATGCTGCTCCTCCCGGTGGCATCCACCTGATAAGCTGCCGCGCCGAGACCAGAGCACGTAAACGTGAAATTGCTGGTATTGGCCGGCAGAGGTGCCACCGTGCCAGCCACACAGGCCCCAACATAGGTACGCTCATCGAGGAAATGCTGTTGCATCCTGACCTCCATACTGGCGAGCGCACCAACCGCCTCGGTGATGCGCCCCTTGGTCAGATAGTCGATGTAGTTTGGAACGGCGATCGCCGCCAGAATGCTGATGATCGCGATGACGCTCATCACCTCGATCAGGGTGAATCCGGAATTCGCTTTCATTTTGTTGGCCAGAGCTGCTTAAATGGTAAGCATGACGGCAAGCTGCCGAAGGGTATGCTTGAATCAACGGCATGCGAGCCGCCGAACTTGAGGGTGGAAACCGCGGAAATTTTGGTGTAGACGACAAGTCCACGTCCGCCGGCTTCGCCCAGTCGCTCCAGCAACCAGGCCACGCGTGTCCGCACTTCCACAAGCCTCTGGAAACGATCAGGATTTGCGACCGATCGGTCGCCACGGAAGCTGCTTGCCTTGTCGAATCGAAATGCCATCGTCGTTTCTCCTTGTTGCTAGCGCCAAAAAGACGCATGGCCTAGCCGCAAAAAATGCGGGCTGGCGCAAGGTCAACCGGTTGGCAGGGATAAATCCGGTTGGAGATCCGACGGGCTGATGGTGAATCGACCGCGACCAAGACTGGGGAAATTTGTCCTGGCGCTGTCTCTGTTAGCCTGGCGGCCCCGCCATCCTGGGAAACATGCCGTTTCCGTTAGATCGGTGACTTTGCGTCCCCGCCTTTCGACGGGTTTGCCTTTTTCAGTGAGACTATAGAGCCCAGCATACACTTCAAATTTCAATAATTCAAGCCTGTTAGCACGGTGGGGTGTGATTCAAAGTGATGCGTCGTTGAGATGACCCCTTTATGC
>NZ_JDSS02000012.1:1377-3858 GCF_000584955.1 Candidatus Accumulibacter vicinus | reverse complement strand
GCGATCCATTGATGCTAAATGAGTTGTGCGTAAGGGTATGCGCTGACCGTGGCGACCGCGATGTGCAGCGCATCTTCCGCAGCCTTGACCGGCACGATTCCATGTCCTATCAACGACTCCGCGATATGGAGTGCCTGCTCAGTGATTAAGAGTAAAGGCACATCATTCAACACAGCCAGCCGTTTCTCGGCTGCATCTGGGTCACCAGCGCCACACTCACGCAATACCGCCTCCGACACCAGCAGTTCGTACTGGTTGCGGGTTTCCCACCAAGCAAGAGTAATTTGCTGATGAGCTGCCCCGAGAATAGTCTTGCTGGGACGAGCCGTCAGGTAGCTGATGACCGAGGTTTCAACGTATACCTTGCGCTTCATGACTTCAACCCTCGTTCAGAAAACCGTGGTCTGTTCCCTATTGGTTCTCTATTGGTTCTCCTGCCTTTGCCTTCCCTATTTCCTTCTCCAACAACGTGCAAACCTTCTTGATGGCGTTTTTAAGTTCACCTGAGACTACATTTAGGGACAGCAACTCGTGAAAAGGAGACAGCACAGATGACAGGTACGACTCTCTGTGTCTGAGGGGAACGACCGCGATCGCCTCCTTGTATAGTTCATAGCCCTTATGCGTGTCACCTGATACAAGGCAGGATTCAGCAAGATCAAAGCGGCGCCACGGGTCTTCTGGATCATTTGAGACATTGAATTCGCAAAGCGGCTTAACCTTTCCGAATTGTGACATTGCCGATGGCAGCCGTGATGGATCGGTACTCGACAGAAGTAGCTCTAGCTTCGCTACGTTAAGCAATGAGTACGTATCATATGGTTCCCTTCTAGCTGCGGTAGCATAGCGCTCTTGGGCTAAACGGATTGCGTTCCAGTCGATCGCAGAGGGAGCATCGCGGAAGCCCCACCTTCGGAGGGCACCGCCGAGATTACGCAAAGCCTCGGCGTGCTCTGGCGCGAGTCGTACTGCCTCCTCGAGTGCATGAACCGACTTCTCATGGTCACCTTGTTTGCCATAGGCAATTCCCATTTCTCGGTATGCGTCCGAGGACTTTGGGTCGAGAGCTACAGCTCGCCTGAGAATCGAGATGCTCTCATCGTATTTCGTCTGCTTTCGAAGCTCGGTGCCTAGCTCGACAAGCGCATCCACCCGGCTCGGGTTGATGTTTACGACTTCATGTAGTAACCGCAGGCGCTCATCGGGTTGTTTGGTGGTTACAGCAGCGGCAAAGAGGTCTTGGCCCCGCTGTTCTTTCAGTTTGGAGTTCTCTATTTGGAGTTCCTCAATATATCCACGGGTATGCACAACGAGATCACTTGACTGGCGAACGGGGCTGTCGCAATGGTTGGGGTCTGCAATTTCCTCGACAACTGCCTTTACGACTTCGGAGATTGCTTTCGACAGGCTCGCCGGGTCTTTGGCATAAGGAATTGCTCGGCTTGCCGCGGCGTTGAAGAGGATCTCGCTGACGTTTTGGCTCACCACGATCGTGACCGCATCGCGTGACGTCCACCGTGCGCCTAATTCAAGGTACACATTTGCATTGTTGCCGGTTAGGTCAGCTATATAGATGTCAGCTTTCAGGGCATCTCTGAACATGGAGGCGTGAATTGGGCCACCAAGTACCTTGTCTTTTTCGATCACTAGCTCGACCTCTCGGCTGAGACGCTCTGCTAAGGCCTTCCTTATGGGTTCGTAAAAATGCAGCTTTATTTGGTCAGGCGCCTTCCATTCTGCCGATGCTCCCATGTTCGTACCCGGCATCGCGACGAATAGTCGTAGAGCAGACTGGATCATTCTATGCTCTCCTCGTCCTATGGTTGGATGTTCTTGGGCTAACGTGAAAGCTCAGGGGCGCTGCGCGGCTTTATCGCGCAGCGTCCCTTGGAGCGCCGGGTTGGGCGTGTACTTCTTGAAAAACTGCAACCGGAACCGAGCGGTCGACAGCGACCGACTTCCGAAGAGCCTTAATACGTTCAATTTCGTGGAGTGTCTGAGCCGAGAAGTAGGACTCTCCGCAGTGAGGACACGACCACATAGGGATGTTCTCTATCACCAGAAGCGAAGAACCTCGACCGGAACTGCGAGTTACCTTCCGCAGTTGCGCACCTGAATGGCCGCACGAGGCGCAAAGCACTTCAGACAAGGTAGACTGTGATGACGAAGAGGTTGCCGAGCGGGCCGAACTTGACGACTGCCTCGGCCGGGACTCCGCCGACTGTGGCGCCGCGGACGACGAACTTCCGCTCGTCCGTTTTGCGGTCGCGCTGACGTTCGACGATTTCGCAGGTGAGAAGGATGTTTTCGAGATCGAGGATCGCAAGGTTGTCATCGTCAAGTTCTTCTACAGCGTGGATGGACACAACGTAGTTCAGTGAACGAACACAGTTGCGGATTCGGACAATGGTAGATTGAGCCACTCGTCAATTGTAGCGCTTCAGCGTAATGGTATCGCGGGTGAAATTGGTAGGTGTGTTG
>NZ_JDSS02000012.1:0-1352 GCF_000584955.1 Candidatus Accumulibacter vicinus | reverse complement strand
GAGCGAAGCGGAACTCAACAGCTGAAGCGATAGCGCAGCACCGCGCAAGCGGTGCTGCGCTATCGTTGCAAATCAGCCGCCGACGAAGGAGGTCGGCTGAATTTGCCTTGTTGGGCCGCTCTTAGTTATTTCGACTTCTTATTTTCAGAATGGATAAAACCACTATATACGATTGATCCTGGAATAGCATTACCGAGTCAATTTCTATAGCTAGCAGAACGAATTGCCCATTTAGCCATCAAAAATGTAATAGCGAGAATTATGAGGCTTGGGATAACGATAAATGCAGATGGCATCAAAGCTTGATCTAGAGGGAGGTTCACTAACCCAATTAAGCCCTTTTGCTGATTTAGCCCATAAAGGAAAACAGCAAGCACAATAGACGCCAAGAAATATTCAAGTTTTGGACTCGGATGGTGTCTTGGTATCGCCTTTTCTCCACTTCGACTAATCCACTGGCGTTTATTATTGTCTATTGTCGTATCTTCCCTTGCAATATCTCGTATTAACAAGAATATTTGCCATGCGTCTTCTTCGGTTAAATCTCCGGTAACGCCCGTCAGTTGCTTCATCTCTTGGATGTAGACTTCTCTTAATCCATCGAAGGTAATGTCATTTCCCTCGATGATGGCAGAATACGCACGCAAAGCTGTACATTTGATAAGACTGCTTTCCACAGATCGTTTTGCGTACTCAAATACCGCAAAGGAAACACAGCCCACAATTCCCACGTAGACGGAAATATTGACAATCAATGACGGAATGCTTGACGTGTCCAATTTTCGCATCCTTAATGGGCTATGATTTAGGGGTAAAACGAGATAACATATGCTTGTGGAGCATGCTTTCAATATCGTCAATCTTTTTTACTTTTTGGGAATCGTTATTGTATTGCTTCTTCATTTCCGCGATTTCCTCATGGCCTATCGCTCTTAAGACGAATTCGCCATCCTCAAGGTCACTGATCTCCTTCCAGTTCTCTCCACCCGGATGCCCGAGTAGTTTATACTCAAATAAATAGATGCAATCGGAAGGTAATGCTTTTCTTACGATGCCGCCCGATGGCGTTAAGATAATGTAATCGAGAAGGAAGCCGAAAACTGCGCGTAGCGGACCAGGCACATTGTCATCCTCGTATCTGGTCATTTCCATAACTAAAACCATTTCGAAGGCATCACCGCTTTTTAAGGAGTATGATCTATTGTCCTTCCATATTGTGTTATCCTGTGTGAGTATTACATCTGAGTGATAAATCCAGCTTGCTTTTGGCACCGTTGGCATTTCCCTCAGATATAACTTCACATGTAAGGTAATCGTTCACTCCCCCTATGCTGCTGCCGGGATGGCTGGGA
>NZ_JDSS02000011.1:87199-94983 GCF_000584955.1 Candidatus Accumulibacter vicinus | reverse complement strand
AGCGTACCGGCCCAGGTCATGCCGACAGCTTGCGCGGCAAAACCGCCTGCCAGCAGCAAGCGCAGTTCGCGTCGATGGCCTTGCGCCGGCAGGCTGAGCTGTGCGTGCAGGCGGTGCTGGCTGCGCACGCCTTCAGCGTCGATCATCACGTCGCGCACGACGCTTTCCCCGTCCGACAGGTCCAGTCCCGCCAGGCGCAACATGCCAGACAGCTCGCCCTGATTGCCGTTGCCGAGGCGGGCGCTGAGCGTCAGCCCGCGTAGCTGTCCGAAGCCCGGCAGTGCCAGGTGCGCCGATTGCAGATCGGCCGAGACTTCCGGCACCTGCATGCTGCCGCTCAGCACGAAGCGGCCGTTGAGCTCGCCGGCGATACCCAACGGGTCGAGCCTGGGTGCGGCGACCAGCACGGTCAGTTGATCGCCGACGGCGCCGAACGTGCCTTTTGCCGACAGTCGGTTGCCGGCTGCAGTCAGCTCGACATCCGCCTTGCGCAAGCGTTGCCCGGCGAGATCGATTTCGCCGTTGCCGGCCAGCTGTGCTGCCTTTCCCAAGCGGCTGTTCTTCAATTGAAAACTGAGTGCCAGCGCGAGCTGTGGATGGCGGCTGCCCTGCACAGCAAACTCGGCATTGAGGTGCGCTGCGGGTAGCTTGGCGAAACGACTGGGATCGAAATTCTGCAATGTTCCCTGCACGGCAAACCGGCCACTCTCCGACCGCGCGACCTGGCCGCTGGCAAGCAGCTGGGCGTCGCCGGCAAGCAACCGCAGTGTCTCGACGGCGATTTCGTCGGGATGAATCGCCAGTTTGCTGTGGATCGAGAAATGCGCATCATGCAATTCGGTTTCGAGTCGCTGGCGGTTCAAACCCAGCGTGACACGCAGCGGGCCAGCGAGCTGCGTACGGCGCAGACTGCTGTACAGCGCACTCGCGTCCAGCGAAGTCACCGCCAGACGCAGTGCCAGTTCATCCGCATGCAGGCGGCCACTACCCTGCAGACGCCCGCCACCAGACAGACGGGCATCGAGATTCGCCAGATGCAACCCGTTTTCCTCGAGAGCGAGGTCGGCCTGCAGCGATGCCACGGGCAGGCGCTGCCGATCGACGGGTCCCGGACGTCGATTGACCACCGTCAGTCGCCCGCCCAGACCCGCCGAGGCCTTGCCCAGGGGCTCCAGTTCGGCACGCAGATCGAGCGCGGCCTGCGGCGCACCGTCGATCCAGGCTGCAGGGTCGACGGCCGAAAACTGGATCACCGCACCAAGAACAGGCTGTGGCGAAAACGGAGTGATCCGCGCGGCGATTTCGCCAGCGAAGTGTTCACTCGCCTGAGTCACGCCTGCACGCGCACGGCCTTGCAGGACAAAGTCCTCAAGCCGCCCCTCGGCAGTCAGATCGAAAGCGAGCGCTCGCCCGGCAGCATCGCCTTCGATGCCGGCTTTGGCGGTCAGTGCGAAGGGTGGCTCGGCGGCCAGCGACGCTTCAGCAACGACCTTCAGGCCGCCAATACGCGCCTGCAAATGAGGCAATCGGTGCAACAGGCCATCGCTCGACAGTGGCGCCTCGACCGCTTCGGCAACCGTCACCGCCTTCCCGTCCGGATGGGCGTACTCGCCAACTTCGATGCGCCCGACACTCAATTGCCCGACTTCGACCGACAGCGGCCATGCCAGGTTGTCGGGCAGCCGCGTGGCTTCGCTGCTGCCGGCATGGGCTACCCGCAGGCTCGCCACCTTGAGAGAGCCCACCGCCAAGCGGCCGCGCAACAGCTCGACCGGGTGCCAATCGACCTGCAGGTCCTGTACCTGGAGATCCAGCGTCTCATCCCGCCAGCGCAGCGACTGCAGGGAAAACGGCCCGCGCAGCGTGCCTGCCGGCTCGGTCAGCGTGAGCTGGCCAGCAGCCAGCCCTTCGATCATCCGGCAGATGGCGCGCATCCCCCCCGCGCTGCCGAGCAGCCAGACGGTCCCGGCCAGCAGCGCCAGCAAGACCGACAGCACGGCCAGCCACCCGCGCCAGGAGCAGCGTGGCGGCGATTTCTGCGACGAGGCGGGCGGTGCGGCAGTCATTCCGTCGCTTATCGCTCCAAGGTCGTTCAAAAGGGAATCGCCAGCGAGAAATCCAGCCGCAGCTTGCCCTCGCGCTGGCCATAGGCGAGGTCGATGCCGAGCGGTCCGGCCGGACTTCGCCAGCGTGCGCCGACACCATAACCGACCGCGAGGTCGATCGCCTGGCGATTGTCGACCGCGTTGCCGGCATCGACAAAAACCGCCGCACCCCAGGTCGGGTTGAGCCAGTGCGTGTATTCGCCGCTGATCGTCGCCAGGTAACGTCCGCCGACGGTCGCGTCGCCCTGTTTGACGCCAAGGCTCTGATAGGCGTAGCCGCGTACCGAGTTGCTGCCACCGGCACGAAAAAGGAAATCCTGTGGGATGCCCTGTACGGATGACGCAAAAGTGACCCCCAGCTCACCGCGAAAGAGTAGCGCGTCGCTGGCGCTGAGCGGAATCCCCTGGCTATAGCGCAGATAGGTCCGGACAAAGTCCTGATCGGAAAGCAGTGACTTGCTCCCGCCACCCCACTGAAACTGCAGGGAGATGCCCTCGGCGGGATCGAGCGGATCCCTGGCGTGCCGCCAGGTCCAGCCGAGTTGTGCGGTCAGGGCACGCGCGGTGGTGGACGGCGCACCCTGCGGCGACTGTCGTTCTTCTTGCCAGTTGATTCCCAAACGCTGCTCGACGCTACCGTACTGTTGCAGTCGCGTGGCCCCGACGGCGAAACGGCGGATGCCCAGGTTCTCGATGTCGGAGTGCTCGACTGCCGTACCGACACCGTCACGACGCTGCCCTTCATCGGGCGGAAAAAACACGTCGGTGTAGGCCGTCTGACGCAATTGTTCGATACGAACGCCGGTATGCAGCTCCCAGGCGCGGCCAAAAAGATCACTGCTCCGATAAGCGGATTCGACACGAGCGCCGGTGTTGGTGCTGTAACCAGCACCCAAGCTCAACTGGTAAGGGGCGCGCTCGCGCAGGTGCACGTGCACCGGCGCGCTCACCCGGCCATCTGCGGACGTCGCAGCAGCATTACTGTCACGTTCGAGGGTAACGCTGACCGACGAGAAGTAGGGCGTACTCTGCAAGGCCGCCTGCAAAGCCAGCAGCTTGTCCTCGCGGTAGGGTTCGCCGGGCTTGACGGCGCGATTGAAGCGCCTGACCAGTTCCTCCGGGTAGCGCTTGAGACCGCTGATCTGGAGTTCGCCGAAGCGGTAGCGTGGACCACTTGCCACCACGACCGTCAGTTCGACCCGGTGCGCTTCGGGATCGACCTCGGCACGGCTGTCCTGCAGGCGCGCAGCCGCGTAATCGACCGCCAGCAGTTCGGCCAGCAAGGCTTGCTTGGCCTCGTCCCAGTCGGCTTGCCGGAAGGGCTGGCCAACGGGCAGTTTCCAGGTCCGCAGCAACGATTTTTGCCACTCGGGGTCGAGATCGCCGACAATCTCGATGTGTACACTGCCGATCAGCGAGCGCGGGCCGGGATCGACCGCCAGCAGCAACTTGCCGTCGTGCGGGCGCAGCACGACGTGCGGCGAGAAATAGCCTTCGGTTGCCAGCAGCCTGGCGACCTCGCGCTGCATCCGGCGCTCGAACGCCGCCTGCGCCGGAACATCGGCGACATCGCCGATTTCCAGGTAGCTGCTCAACACTTCGCGCACTTCCGCAGGCGCCTGCAATTGTGGTACCACGGCGGCAGCAGGCGGGGCGAACAGCAGGGCGGCAAGAAAAAGGGGTTTATGCATGGCTTGATCAGATACAGGCTGGCCGCCTCCCGGCCTTTTCCTCAGGGTGCCGAAAGGCCGCGGCGACGCTGCCCGCGAAGCCGGAAGCTGCAACAGCAGGCAGCATAGGATAAACCCTTATCAACTGCCGCAGGCAGATACCCTCGACAATTCCTCACGATTTCCAGAAAAGGAACGAACATGTGGACCTTCGATTCTTGGCGCGTTTCGGTACGAATTCAGGTGCTGGTTGGGCTGTCCCTGGCGGGTTTGTTGTTGCTCACCATCGCCGCGTCGCTTCAGCTTCGCACCAGCATGCTCGAGGACCGCAAGAACAAGGTCAAGAACCTGGTTGAATATGCTCTGACGCAATTCGCCTTCTACGACAAGGAGGCCAGATCCGGCAGGCTGACTCTCGAACAGGCCCAGCAGTCGGCAAAGGAAACGCTGCGGGTCGCCCGCTATGGCAACAACGACTATTTCTGGATCAACGACATGCATCCGCGCTCGGTCATGCACCCGATCAAGCCGGAAGTCGAGGGCACTGATGTCTCGGGCAGCAAGGATGCCGCGGGGGCGCCGCTGTACCAGAAGTTCGTGGACACTGTCAAAGCCAGCGGCGCCGGCTTCGTCGAGTATCGATGGATACGAACACCGGGCGGTCCCGGCGTGCCGAAGCTCTCATACGTCAAGGGCTTTCAACCCTGGGGCTGGGTCATCGGCACCGGCATCTACATCGACGATGTCGATAGCGAGTTTCGGCAGCAGTTCCTCAGGCTCGGTGGCATCTCCCTGGCGCTGCTCCTGCTCCTGGGCCTCCTGGGCTGGCGGGTCGGCGGCAGCATCCTGCGACAACTCGGTGGCGAGCCCAGCTACGCCGCCGAGGTGACGCGCCGCATCGCTGCCGGCGATCTGACGCAGAAGGTGACCTTGGGGAGCCGTGGGGGGGCCAGCCTGCTGGCCTCGCTGGCCGAGATGCAGGGCCGGCTGGCGCAGGTCTTCGGCCAGATTGATCAGACCGCGGGGGGTCTGTCGCGCAACGCATCAGCCCTGTCCACCGCGGCCGCCGAAATCGGCCGGGCCGCCGAAGCGCAGGCGCAGGCCACTTCGGCGTCGGCAGCAGCGCTGGAAGAAGTCACGGTCAGTATCAACGAGGTGTCGGCCTTGGCCGGCCAGACCGAAACCGGTTCGGAACGTACGTGATCGAGCAGATCCAGAGCGAAACCCGGCAGACGGTCGATGGCATGCAGGAAGTGACACCGAAGACCGACCGTGCCCTGGCCAAAGTCCATGCGGTTGCCGGGATGCTGCAATCGATCAGCGGGGAAGCCGCCGAATCGCGCAGCCGTGCCGGCGAGGTGGCGAATGCGACCCACGAGCAGGCGGTTGCTGCCAACGATATCGCTCGCAACGTCGAACAGGTATCGCAGATGGCCGAAGAGACGACGGCGACCATGCACGTGAACGCCAACAGTGCCGCCGAACTCGACGCCATGGCCAGCGATTTGCGCGCTCAGCTTGCCTATTTCCGGGTCACGTAGGCGGCGTCCGGCAAGCGTGGAGCAGCGGTGACCGAACGGGAGCGTGCGCATTGCCGGCCTGCCGGTGGGCAATGGATTCCATGAATTCGATCCAGATCTGGACTCTCCTGCGGCAATTCTATCCGGTGGCCGCCTTTCTCGGCGGTTTCGTCTGGGATGCGCTGACCATCGGCCAGCGCATCCGGGTCGTCGACTTCTGGCGCCTGGGAGCTTTCCTGCTTGGCGCCGCGCTGCTGACGCTCTGGCTGGCGCGCCGTGGCGCGCTCGGGGTCGCGGCGCCGGAGGCCGATCAGTCGCTGCGCGCCCGCTTTCGCTCGCTCATCTGGCAGGCGCCCTATCTCCTGCTGCAGTTTTTTTTCGGGGGGATTTTCTCGGCGCTGTTCATTCTCTACTTCAAGAGTTCCGGACACCTCGGCACCTGGCTCACCGCCGCCTTTCTCGGTGCACTCCTGATCGGCAACGAGTTTGCCGGCGACCACTACGGGCAGCGCTTCACGCTGACCTGGGCCTTGTTTGCGCTAAATGCGATCCTGCTCTTCAATTTCGCGCTGCCGCATGCCCTGGGCAGCCTGAATCCCCTCTGGTTCTACGCATCGACGGCCACCGGCCTGCTCCTGACGCTGCTCCTGCGCTGGCTGGCACCGGGACGACCGGGACGCAGCGGCCCGGCCTGGAGCCTGGCTGCGCTGTTGACGCTGGCCTTCAGCCTCGACATGATTGCGCCGGTGCCGCTGGTCAAGCGGCAAATGGCGGTCGGACAGGAGTTCGTGCAGGCGGACGGCAATTACACGCTGCAAATCGAGCGGGCGGCGTGGTGGCAATGGTGGCGCGATCAGGCGAGCACCGTTCATGTGCCGGAAGGCGGCCGTCTGTACGGCGTATCGGCGGTGTTCGCGCCACTCGGGGTGACCGCGTCCCTCGAACACCGCTGGGAAGTCCATGCCGCCACTGGCTGGCGGGTGGTCTACCGCCGGCCTTTCCAGAGCACTGGCGGCCGCGATCGTGGCTTTCGAGGCTACTCATGGGTACTCAATCCTCCGCCTGGCGACTGGCGTTTCATCGTCGCCACCCAGGATGGCCGGACGATCGACATTCTGCGCGTGACGGTCGCGCGCGGTGCGCCGCCTCGCGAAGAAGTGCGTATCCGGGATTTCAACTGAATCTGCGCCAAGCGCTTGTCCTTATTTGTGATAGCCGCGTCCGCTGCCGGCGACGCGTGCGGTCTGGGTGGCGGCGTCCTGGGCAAAGAGACTCCAGCCCTGATACTGGGCATACGAGAAAAAAAGCAATGCCAGCAGGCCGACGATCCAGTTGCTCCTGATCATGGCGATCGCACCTCAGTCTGCCTCGCCACCCAGGTCGCTCTCGTTCCAGCGCCGTGCCTCGAAAGCCGCCTTCCGCCAACGCGACCACAAGGGGAAGATCACCAGGAAGATCAGCAGCAGCACATAGTTCGACCAGCCCACCGGGTCACGAATGACCTCCAGGGTGTCGACCACTGCCGACACATTGTCTTTCCCGAGTTCGTACTCGATGACCAGGTAGTAGGTGCCTGCCGGCACGGCCTTGAACACCATTTCATCGGACGCCGAACCCTCGGCCCAGCTCTCGCCGTCATCGACGCCCTGGTAGTAGCTGATTTCCTGCATTCCCAGGTAAGCCTCGCCGCTGTTCTTCTCGACCAGGGTGGTGTTCACCGATAGCCAGTTATTGGCGACATCCGTACTGTGGCGGACCTGCAGCGCGCGTGCGCGGCTGTTTAGGACGAATTCCTGGCTGCTCAGCGTCGCCTCTTCGTTCTGTGGCGAAAGCACGATGCGCTGCTTGAGTACCGACTGCGATGCGAAGAACAGCACGAAAACAAGCTGCACGACGGTCGCTGCCAGCGCCAGTTGCCAGAACAGTCGGCAAGCGCGGCGATGCCTTTCCAGCAGCGGGTTCGGCTGGTTGGCATAGACTCCGATCTGGCGGGGCGGCGGCGCCTTGACGCCGAAAGCGGCACGTATCTCGTCGGCCGGCCGATACTCGGCCTGTGACCAGTTCGCCTCCTTCGCCGTCACCTCGCGTGACAACATCCGCGGCGGACAGACATAATCGTCAACGGCACAGGTCTCGCCGACGGCAACCCGCCAGTAGAACTCGCCGACGACATAGATCACCTCGGCCGAGCCATGGTTGTAGAGCCTGAACTCGTTTCCTTGATACTTGAACTTCGTCTGCCCGTGACCGACCGACGGCGGGTTGGAAAGCGTGCGCGCATGATTCCAGTGGCCCTGATATTCGATCAGCCAGGAAAAACCCTGCTGCCCGTTGAACAACAGATATTCCGACCACGCATCATCGCCGCCCTGCGAGCGGCTGCTGCGGCGCATGAAACCGATCACTTCCCAGTCGATGCCGTCCAGCTTGCCCTGGCTGCCGAGCGGCAGCCAGGGCATTTCGCGCAGCGCCTGTGCGGCCCTGGCCAG
>NZ_JDSS02000011.1:73487-87174 GCF_000584955.1 Candidatus Accumulibacter vicinus | reverse complement strand
CAGCCAGGGCATTTCGCGCAGCGCCTGTGCGGCCCTGGCCAGGAGTTTGATGTTTTCATTGTCGATCCCGATGATCGATCCACAACTTTCGCAGGCGACGCTTTCGATGGCCGGCGAATGAATGCACAGCGGCGCCGCACAGTGCGGACAATTGAAGGCGCGCGCAGTGACCTGCGGCGCCGCGCCGGGCGAGTGATCGTCCGGATGTCTGAGATTGCTGAGCCGGAGTTCGGCAAAGGCGACGGCCTGGCCGACGAAGACCAGCGGTGGCGTCTCGCTGTAATCGATGGTCAGGAAGCGATTGTTCCCGCGCAGATCGGCGCTATGGACATCATAGCCGGCAGCAACCTTGAACGGCAGTTCGCCCTGCCCGGAAATGCAGCGGGCGGTGACCAGATTGCTGACAGTGAAGGTACGCCCGTCGAGGATCAGCGGCATCTCCGGTGCCAGCGCCGCGAAGGCCGGCAGCGGGTCGCTGACCGCGACCTGCGCGCTGACCAGCCACTCGCCGGCGGCTTCGGCGAGCCATGCCGTGCGCCCGTCGTCGAAAAGGACATGCCACTCGTTCCAGATCCCGGCTTCATATTGCATCTGGATGCGGCCGATGACTGTGAACGGGTGCTTGCGGAAAGTGCCGGTGCTGCCGATCTGGACCGGCGAACGATCTTCGAGCAGTTCGGCCATACGACCGAGGTTCTGCAGATCCTCGCCGCTGCGCAGCAGGGTGCTGCGACAGAACTCGCAGACGACATAGATCGAGGTCGCCGACCGGAAAGCGACCGGCGCGCCGCAGGACGGGCAGCGGGCAGTCTTCACGAGCGGGCAGCCGGCACCATCACTGCTCTGGCCGGTGATCTATACCAGCTTGCCGAGCAGTTCGCTCTTTTTGGCGTCGAATTCGGCTTGCGAGAGGATTCCCTTGGCAACCAGGCCATGCAGCTTTTCAAGCGTTGCGATGACCTCGTCGGCGTTGCTGGCAGAACCTTCCGCTGCCGCTGGCTGCACCGGTGCGCTCCCGCCCGGCATCGCCTGCGCCATCGCCACCGTCATCGTCTGGCCGATGCCAAGACCGGCACCGAGGCCGGCACCGAGACCGGCAATGCCGCCCTCGTTCTGTGCCGCCAGCGGAATGCTGTTGGCGACCTGGTATTGCGTGTAGCGTCCGAGGTCGCCGAGCATGTTCATGCCGATGCGGCTGTCGAGGATCTTCTGTAGTTCTTCAGGCAGCGATACGTTCTGCACGACGAAGCTGTCGAGCACCAGTCCGTAGCGCTCGAAAACCCTGGCCAGCTTGTCCTCGAGGGTCCGGCTCAGTTCGTCCAGGTTGGCCGCCATGTCGATGAAAGGCACACCCGATTCGCCGAACAGGTCGGTCATCGAGCTGATCACCAGGTTGCGCAACTGACCATCGAGTTCGGCGACAGTATATTGCGCACGAGTACCGGAAATCTCGCTGTGAAACTTGCACACGTCGGTCAGCTTGTACGAATAGATCCCGAAAGCACGCATCCGCACCATGCCGAAATCCTTGTCGCGAATGGTGACCGGATTCGGCGTTCCCCATTTGCAGTCGAGCTGCAGGCGGGTCGAGAAGAAATAGACATCCGACTTGAAAGGTGATTCGAAGAGCTTGTCCCAGTGCCTGAGGTTGGTCAGCAGCGGCAGGGTACTGGTCGTCAACCGGTAGCGACCGGGCCCGAAAACGTCGGCGATCTGCCCCTCATTGACGAAGATGGCCATTTGCGACTCGCGCACCGTCAGTTGCGCTCCGTACTGGATCTCGAAATCCTGCATCGGGTAGCGCATGGCGAGAACGCCGTCGCCTTCTTCAGTCCAGTGAATGACATCAACGAACTGTTTCTTGATGAAGTCCATGAGCGCCATGGCAATCTCCTGATCACAAGGTTGGCAGGCCGGCGCTGCACTGGCGAGCGCCGGAAGAGAAATCGGTCAGTAGGTCATGCAGGCGGCATTGATCAGACCAATGCTGAACGAAATGGCGGCCAGGAATATCGCTGGTGCGATCCTTCCGGCCGGAATGTCCTGATTGAGCTGAGGCAGCGTCAAACGGGCCACCAGATAGGCCAGGATCTGGATGATGCCAGCGATCACCCCCCAGGAAGCGAGGTCGATCAGGGTATCGCTATGGGCAATGACATTGGCCACCGGCATCGCAAAACCGAGCAGCGCCCCCGCCAGACTGACCGCTGCCGCAGCGTTGCCGGCGCGAATCAGCGCGACCTCCTGGTAAGGCGTGACGTTCAGGTAGACCAGCAAGAAAAGCACCAGCAACCCCATCGCCACGGCGAAGTAGGCGAGGAAGGCAGGCAAGGTCGTCAAGAGGTGAGTCGGCATGCGGCATCTCCTGTCCACAGGCAGAGCGGTTCAAAGGGAGTCGGCATAGCGTACCAGACCGCTGAGGATCAGATTGTCCGTTAACTGGCAAGGGATGCTCAGATGTGCCGCCAGCGGCGCGGCGCCACCACCGGTCAACAGGCAGCAGGCACCGGGTTCGGCAGCAATCGCCGCAAACATCCGTTCGATGGCACCGAGCTGAGCTTGCAGGCAGCCGCTGACGATGGCGTCCATGGTGTTGCGCGGCTCACTACGAAAAACGCCTTCGGCGAAGGGCAACTGCGCCGTGTTGCTCGCCAGCGCCGCCCGCATCAGGTCGTACCCCGGCAGGATCAGGCCGCCGCGAAACAAGCCGGAGGCATCGAGCCGGTCGATCGTCGTCGCCGTGCCGGCGCAGACCACCAGGCAGGTACTGCCGAACAAGGCGCGCGCACCGATCAGCGCCGCCCAGCGGTCGGCACCGAGTTGCCAGGGACGTTCATAAGCATTACGTATGCCGCAGGCCTCGGCGCTGGCGTGCAGGAACGAGACCTGGGCGTGCCGCCTGGCGAGAAGATCCGCAATGCTTGCGGCAACCTCGCGGCCGGCGACGTTGCAGATCGCCACCCGCGCCGCCGCCGGCCATTCGTCGGCGACTTCACTCAACCAGGCGACATCGGCAGTCGCCAGCACGCCGCTGTCCAGCCACCGGTTGCCGTCATGGACGCCCCATTTGATGCGGCTATTGCCCGCGTCGATGGCGATGTTCATGCCACCCGCAGCGACAGATCGCCGCACAGACAGCGTTCGACCCCGCTCGACGTCAGGAGCAGGAGCGCGCCGTCGGCGTCGGCGCCGAGACAGATCCCCTGACGGTCGAGCTGCCCGTCGTTGAGCAGACGCACCTGACGATCCTGCCAGACATGACGCGCCTGCCATTCGTTGCGCACGGCGCTGAAACCACCCGCCGAAAAGTCGTCGAGAACAGCGGCGAGATCGAGCAGCAGTTGCGCCAGCAGGCGATGGCGATCGGGCGCTGCTGACAGCGCCTGCGCCAATGCCGCCGGGCGATGCAGGAACTCCTGCAGCTCTTCGGCGGCAACGGCAGGCATCTGCAGATTGAGGCCGATACCGATCACCGCCAGCATGCCACCCGGCACGGTCTCCAGTTCGATCAGGATGCCGCCAACCTTGCCGCCGTTGAGGAGGATGTCGTTGGGCCATTTGAGTCCGACGCCGGCAACACCGCAGGCCTCGAGCGAACGTGCGACGGCAACGCCAACCGCCAGCGACAGTCCCGCCAGCCGCGCGATGTCGCTGCTGAAGCGCCAGGCCAGCGAGAAGGTCAGGCTGGCTTCGGGAGACGATCGCCAGCTGCGACCGCGACGGCCGCGCCCAGCCGTCTGCCGGTCGGCAACCAGCAGCGCCCCGCTCGTCGCCCCTTGCCGGGAACGTTCGAGCAACAAGGTACTGGTCGAGCTGCATTCGCGTAGCGCCTCGATCGTGAAGCGACTCTGCGCCGGCCCGAGCAGCCGGGTCAGGCGAGCAGGGTCAATCTGGCAAGGGCTATGCGCAGGGTTCATGGCTTCGTCATCACAAGCAACCCCGCCATTATCGCCGATTATCGCGCCGATGAACCTTCCCGCTCGTCGCCGGCACCACTGCCGTCGAGGCCAAGTTCCTGGATCTTGCGGGTGATGGTATTCCTGCCGATGCCGAGAGCATGCGCGGCCTCGATTCGCCGCCCGCCGGTATGGGCCAGCGCACGGTTGATCAGGACGCGTTCGAAGGACTGCGTCAACTTCGCATGCACCTGCCCAGGATCGCTTCTCAACAGATGTTCGACCTCGTTCGCCAGCGCAGTTTGCCAGTCGTTGGTCAGCGTCGCCGGCCCGGCCTCACGCAGTTCCGGCGGCAGGTCGGCGACTTCCAGGAGTTGTCCCGGCGCCATCACCGTCAGCCAGTGACAGAGATTTTCGAGCTGCCGCACGTTCCCCGAAAAATCGAGCGAACACAGATGCTTCAGGGCAGCATCGGAAAAGCGCTTGCCCTCGACACCGAGTTCCTGGGCACTCTTGAGCAGGAAGTGGCGCGCCAGGATCGGGATGTCCTCAGGTCGTTCGCGCAAGCTCGGCAGGCGAACGCGGATCACGTTCAGGCGGTGAAAGAGATCCTCGCGAAAAAGTCCCTGGCCGACTCGCGCTTCGAGATCCTGGTGCGTCGCAGCAATAATCCGCACCCGGGTCTTCAGCGGCGAATGGCCGCCAACCCGATAGTAATGGCCGTCCGACAGCACGCGCAACAACCGTGTTTGCAGCTCTGCCGGCATGTCGCCGATTTCATCGAGGAACAGCGTGCCCCCTTCAGCCTGCTCGAAACGGCCCTGGCGCTGCGCCGCCGCGCCGGTAAAGGCACCCCGTTCATGGCCGAAGAGTTCGGATTCGAGCAGGTCGCGAGGAATCGCTGCGGTGTTGATGGCGATGAACGGCTTGTCGGCACGCGGACTGTGGCGATGCACGGCGCGCGCCACGAGTTCCTTGCCGGAGCCCGACTCGCCAGTAATCAGAACGGTCGCGCTCGATTGACTCAGGCGACCAATGGCGCGGAAGACTTCCTGCATCGCCGGGGCCTGACCGAGAATCTCCGGCGTCAATCCTTCATCGTTCGGCGCACCACTCTGGTGCAGACTCTCGCCAATCGCCCGCCGGATCAGTTCCAAAGCCTGATCGACATCGAAGGGTTTCGGCAGATACTCGAATGCCCCCCCCTGAAATGCCGATACCGCACTCTCCAGGTCGGAATAGGCGGTCATGATGATCACCGGCAGCGTCGGGAAGCGTTCCTTGAACACCTGCAATAATTCCAGTCCCGACTGACCCGGCATGCGAATGTCGGAAACCAGCACTTGTGGCGCTTCGCCACCAGGACCGAGTTGCGCCAGCGCTTCAGTTGCCGAGGCAAAACTCTGAAAAGCGATCTTTTCGCGCGCCAGAGTCTTTTCGAGAACCCAGCGGATTGATTTGTCATCGTCTACGATCCAGACCGGTTTCATCGATTCCTCAGGCGGCTTGTCAAGTATCATGATTGGCTAGCAAGAAGCCTGCCAGCCGACTCAGACGAGCGGCAGGCGAATCGTGAAACAGGTCTGTCCCGGCTGGCTTTCACAATCAATCGTCCCCTGGTGTTGTTGCACAAAACTCTGTGCCAGCGTCAGCCCGAGGCCGCTACCGCCCTCGCGACCGGAAACCAGCGGATAGAACATGCGTTCGCGAATATCCTCGGGAATTCCCGGGCCATCATCGATGACCTTGACTTCGAGCGCCAGCCGGTAGCGGCGCTTGAACAAGGTCACCTGACGCGCGGCCCGGGTGCGTAGCGTGATCAGCCCGGGCACGGTGACGCTCCCGTCAGCCTGCCGGTCAATCGCCTGCGCGGCATTCCTGGCGATGTTCAGAAAGACCTGGATCAATTGTTCGCGATCACCGACCAACTCCGGCAGGCTGGTATCGTAGTCTCGACAAACGCTCAGGATGGTCGGGAACTCGGCAGTCAGCAGGCTGCGCACACGTTCCAGGATCTCGTGAATGTTCACCGGCCCCGGCTGCATCGGCCGATGCGGCGACAGCAGGCGGCGCATCAGATCCTGCAGGCGGTCGGTCTCCTTGATGATCACCTGCGTGTACTCGCGCAGACCCGGCTGGTTGAGCTCGCGCTCCAGCAATTGCGCCGCACCACGGATACCACCGAGCGGGTTCTTGATTTCGTGCACCAGGTTGCGTATCAACTCGCGACTGGCCTGCTGCTGCTCAACCAGACGCTCTTCCCGAGTTGCTCGCAACTGTTGATCGATTGGCCACAATTCGACCAGCAGGCTGGCTTCCGGGGAATCGACCGGGTTGACCGTGCAGTCCAGTTGCAGGACCTCACCACCGACGAGCCGTAAACCGATTTTCTGCCCGGTATAGCCCCAGCCCTGGTTGAGAACGCTGTCGAGTGCCGCCAGCAATCTCGGCGGGCACTCCATGACGCCTTCCAGCGGACAACCGGTAAAAACCTTGTTGCTGATCTCCAGCAGGTTTTCGGCTGCCGGATTCAGGTAGCGGATGGCCAGGCGCGCGTCGAGCAACACCACTGCCGACGACAGCAGATCAAGACCGGCGAAGGGATTTCCCGAATGTTCAGGCATTGGCTTTGCAGGGCGGCAGGCCCTGACGATCAGCGCAGATTGGCGATTTCTTTCTGGATGGCCTCAACATTGCGTTGGTGCAGGGCAACCTTGTCCTTGTAGGTCTGGATCCGCTCCTGCACCTTGCCGCCGCTGACCGCCCCACCCTGCATGCGTTCACTCGGCAGAATGATGCCTTCCTGTTCGGCAAGGTCCTTCTTCGCCTGTTCGGCATTCCTCTGTTCTGCCGCCAGTTCGTTTTCGAGGATGCGTCTACGATCGCCGTCACGCGACTTCTGCGTCTGATCGTCCACCTTCGGAAAGTTGCCTGGCGTCGGCGTTTTCGTTGCCGCAGCCGGTGGTTTGGCCGCTGGCGCCAGGTTGACCGGATCGAGGACAAGTTTCCGGCAACTCTTGCTCGGTACATTCGAGTAGGTCACCCGTCCGTCGGGGTCGGCGCATTTGTAGATGTCCTGCGCGTGCGCCGATACTGCAGCGAACAGTCCAATCAAAAGACACAGGCCTGGCAGTTTCATCGTCGTCGTATTCCTTTGTCGCAGCCAGTCACCGCGGAGGGAAACCGGCGACCCTCCTCCTGAACATCAGGCGACGCCAGGAGAGGAATCGAATCAATAGTAACGCGGCAGGCAGTCGATCGGTAGACAAAAAAAAGGACGGGCAAGCCCGTCCTCTAGTCTGCGCCTACCCGATCAGCAACTGTAGTACAGATCGAATTCGACCGGGTGAGTGGTCATGCGCACCTTGTTGACCTCGTCCATCTTGAGTTCGATGAAGGCATCGATCCAGTCATCGGAAAAGACTCCGCCACGAGTGAGGAAGTCGCGATCCTTGTCCAGCGATTCAAGCGCTTCTTCGAGGCTGGCGCAAACCGTCGGGATCTTGGCATCTTCTTCGGGGGGCAGGTCATAGAGGTTCTTGTCTGCCGGATCGCCCGGATGAATGCGGTTCTGAATACCGTCAAGACCGGCCATCAACAAGGCCGAGAAGCACAGATAGGGATTGGCGATCGGGTCTGGAAAACGGGTTTCGATACGCCTGGCCTTGTCGGAAGCGACATGCGGCACACGGATCGAAGCCGAACGGTTCTTAGCCGAGTAGGCCAGCTTGACCGGTGCTTCGTAGTGGGGCACCAAGCGCTTGTACGAATTGGTGCCGGGGTTGGTGATCGCGTTCAGCGCCTTGGCGTGCTTGACGATGCCACCGATGTAGAACAGCGCCAATTCCGAAAGACCGGCGTAGCCATTGCCGGCGAACAGGTTCTTGCCATCCTTCCAGATCGACTGATGGACGTGCATTCCCGAACCGTTGTCGCCAACAATCGGTTTCGGCATGAAGGTCGCGGTCTTGCCGTACTGATGCGCAACGTTATGGACCACGTACTTGAGCACTTGTGTCCAGTCGGCGCGCCTGACCAGCGTGTTGAACAGGGTCCCGATCTCGCACTGACCGGCGGTCGCGACTTCGTGGTGATGCACTTCAACCGGCACCCCGACCGATTCGAGCGTCAGCACCATCGCCGAGCGGATGTCGTGCAGGCTATCGACTGGCGGTACCGGGAAATACCCCCCCTTGATCCCCGGGCGGTGACCCGAACCCCCCTCACTGTCGCCCTTTTCGCCACTCGTCCAGGCCGCTTCCTGCGAGAAGATCTTCAGGGTGCAGCCCGACATGTCGACGCTCCACGACACCGAATCAAAAATGAAGAACTCGGGTTCAGGTCCGAAGTAGGCGGTGTCACCAATACCGCTGGACTTGAGATAGGCTTCGGCGCGCTTGGCAATCGAACGTGGATCGCGGTCGTAGCCGCGGCCGTCCGCCGGATCGACCACATCACAGGTGATGACCACGGTGGTCTCATCGAAGAAGGGATCGACATAAGCGGTGCTCGGATCGGGCATCAACTGCATGTCCGAAGCCTGAATCCCTTTCCAGCCAGCGATTGACGAACCATCGAAAGCGTGGCCGTTCTCGAACTTGTCCTCGCCAAAAGCGCTGACCGGCACCGTCACGTGCTGCTCCTTGCCACGCGTATCGGTGAAGCGAAAGTCAACGAACTTCGCCTCGTTTTCCTTGACCATGTTGATTACGTCTTGCGGGCTTGCCATTACAAAATCTCCTGAAGAGGTGCCGGACTCGCCGGCGATAGTAGAAAACAGGGGTGCGGGGGGAACTAGCAGAAAACGTGCCAATCACTGTCCCGGTGGATTTTCATTGTGCCACAAGGTTCTGGCGCGTTCTCGAGGTTTTTTCACGCACCATGTCGGTTCACCAAACCTGATCAAGCACCAAGATGGTGCGCAACGAAAAAAAGCACCCTGCCCTGCGAACGATACAACTGATTTATACTCCGAGCTTCATCAGACGCCTTATCGGGCGCCCTTCAACACCGGCACTCTGGCAGGACACCATGGGAAAATTGACCGATCTGCTGCAACTCGCCCGCGAACGCGGGCGCGAACTTGGCCTCCCGTACACCGGCGCACTGACTCCGGAAGAGGCGTACAAGGTCTGGCAACTGGCGCCCGGTGCCAAACTGGTCGACGTGCGCACGCGTGCGGAATGGGATTGGGTCGGACGCATCCCCGGTGCCGTCGAAATCGAATGGATGAGTTACCCCGAGAACCGGCCCAACAGTCATTTTCTGGCACAACTGAAACAGCAGACCGATCGCGAATCACTGCTGATGTTCATCTGCCGCAGCGGCGTGCGTTCGCACCAGGCAGCGGCACTGGTCAGTCAGGCCACGCCGCGCGACTGCTACAATGTGCTCGAGGGCTTCGAGGGCGACAAGGACGCCAGCGGCCAGCGAGGCAAGATCGGCGGCTGGCGGCACGCCGGCCTGCCCTGGCATAACTGAACGCTGCCAGCCCCGCCTGGCTTCCCGGACATCGATTCGAGTACCCCCACCATGCAAGGCGCAACCATCCACTTCGACCAATTCAACCAGATGCACGACGACGCCTGTCATCAGCGAATCCGTACCGCGCGCGCGCGCCTCGGCAAGGAGGCCGTGCTGCTCTGCCACCACTATCAGCGCGCCGACGTTTATCAATACGCCGACTTCACCGGCGACTCGCTGAAGCTCTCGCGCCTCGCATCGGGGACCGATGCCCGCCATATCGTTTTCTGCGGCGTGCATTTCATGGCCGAAGTCGCCGACATCATGTCGAAGCCCGAGCAGATCGCCATCCTGCCTGATCTGGCCGCCGGCTGCTCGATGGCCGACATGGCCAACCTGGCCAAGGTCGAACGCTGCTGGCGTGAACTCGGCGAAGTGCTCGACGTGGATCAACAGCTCACGCCGGTGACCTACATCAACTCGGCGGCCGATCTCAAGGCCTTCTGTGGCGCACGCGGCGGCATCGTGTGCACCTCGTCGAATGCTGGCACGATTGCCGCCTGGGCGTTTGCGCGTCGCGAGAAGATTCTCTTCTTTCCGGATCAGCACCTCGGACGCTGGACCGGCTTCCAGATGGGCATTGCACTCGACGAGATGATGGTCTGGGACCCCGACCTTGAGATGGGCGGCCTCACCGCCGAGCAGATCCGGCGGGCAAAACTTCTACTCTGGAAAGGCCATTGTTCGGTCCATCAGATGTTCCAGCCGGCGCACATCCTGCGTTTTCGCAATCAGCATCCCAACGGCCTGGTCATCGCCCACCCGGAATGCAGCTTCGAAGTCTGCCGGCAGGCGGATTTCGTCGGCTCGACCGAATACATCGTCAGAACGATCAAGGCCGCCCAGCCGAACACGCGCTGGCTGGTCGGCACCGAGCTCAATCTGGTCAACCGTCTCGCAGAGGAAGTCAGGCACGAGGGCAAGATCGTACAGTTCATGGCGCCAACGGTGTGCATGTGCTCGACGATGCAGCGCATCGACCCGCAGCATCTGGCGTGGACGCTCGAGAATCTGGCCGATGGGCAGGTGGTCAACCGGATCACGGTGCCCGAGCATGAGCGAACACTCGCCAAGCTGGCGCTGGAAAGAATGCTCGCCGTTTCCTGAGTGCTGCGCCCGCTGATCCACCACCATCCTCTATGCTCGACGACTGCCTGAGCCGCTTTCTGCTCGACAACCTCGACATCCGGGGCGCCGTCGTTCGCCTCGGACCGGCCTGGCGAAAAATGCTCGAGAATCGCGACTACCCGGCACCGGTTGCCCGATTGCTCGGAGAAATGAGCGCCACCACCCTGCTTCTCGCCGACAACCTCAAACAGTCCGGCCGGCTGACGATCCAGATGCGCGGCAGCGGCCCGGTGTCGCTGCTGGTCATCGACTGCAACGAGCAGTTGCAGATTCGCGGCATGGCCAGATGTGAAACACAACCGCAATCCCATTCCGTTCCGGAACTGCTCGGCGATGGCCAGTTGCTGCTCGCGCTCGACCGGCCATCGATGCGCCAACCCTATCAGAGCATCGTCCCACTCGATGGCGAAAGTATCGCCGAGGTCTTTGAGCACTACCTCGAGCAGTCGGAACAATTGCCCGCGCGCTTTTTCCTGGCCGCATCGGCAAGCGCGGCATCCGGACTCTTCGTCCAGAAACTGCCCGCTGCCGATCGGTGCGATGCAGACGGCTGGACGCGTGTCGAGGCGCTGGCGGCCACTGTCAAGGCGGCCGAACTCTTGACGCTGACCGCTGAAGAACTGCTACGCCGCCTCTTTCCGGAAGAAACCGTGCGCCTTTTTCCGGCCCGGCCGGTCGTTCATCACTGCCCCGAGGACTGGGAGAAAGTCCGTGCACTGCTACGTTCGCTCGGCCCCACCGAAGTCTACGCCACCCTGCGGGAACATGGCGAAGTGCTGATCAAGGACGACCTCTGCAACCTGGAGTATCGTTTCGACACAGCGGCCATCGACGCACTCTTCAGCGATGCACTGCAGACGACATCACCGACGCTGCATTGACCGAACTCAAAGCACCTTGCCGGGATTCATCAACCCCCGAGGATCGAGGGTGCGCTTGATCGCGCGCATCATCTCGATCTCGACCGGGCTCTTGTAGCGCAGCAATTCCATACGCTTCAACTGGCCGATGCCGTGTTCGGCGCTGATGCTGCCGCCCAGTTCATGCACCAGGTCATGGACGATCCGGTTGACTGCGGGCTGCGCGGCCAGAAAGGCCGCGTTCTCGCCGACGGCCGATTTGGACTGGTTGTAGTGTAGATTGCCATCGCCGATGTGCCCGAAGGTAACGATGCGAATCTCCGGGAAAGCCTGTTCAAGCGCCCGGCCGGCGCGCTCGACGAACTCGGGAAGGCGCGAAATCGGCAGCGAGACATCGTGCTTGATGCTCAGGCCAGCGCGCTTCTGCGCCTCGCCGATATTCTCGCGCAGAGCCCACAGACGCTTCGCCTGCTCGCCGCTTTGCGCCAGCAGCACGTCGCCGAGCACGCATTCGTCGAGCGCCGTTTCGAGAAACGCTGCCAGCGCATCGCGCTGCGCCGTATCGTCACTGCCGCCGGAGAGTTCGATCAGGAGGTACCATGGGCTTGCCGGCAACGCCGGATGCGCCCCCGGGATGTACTTGCGGACCAAGGCCAGCGCCGCCTCGGAAACCAGTTCGCAGGCGGTCAGCGACGCACCGAAGCGCGCCTGAAGATCGGCCAGCAGGCGTACTGCCAGCGCCGGTGAGGCGATCGCCAGCCAGGCGGTGGCGGTCGCGCGTGGCAGCGGGAAGAGCTTCAATACCGCCGCAGTGATGATCCCCAGCGTCCCTTCGGCGCCGATGAACAGGTGCTTCAGGTCGTAGCCGGTATTGTCCTTGCGCAGGGCGCGCAGGCCGTTCCAGATCTCGCCGCTCGGCAGCACCACTTCGAGACCCAGTGTCAGCTCGCGCATGTTGCCGTAGCGCAGAACCTGCACGCCCCCCGCGTTGGTGGACAGATTGCCGCCGATCTGACAACTGCCTTCGGCCGCCAGCGACAGAGGAAACAGCCGCCCCGCCTGCGCAGCCAGTTCCTGCACCGCCTGCAGCACGCAGCCCGCTTCGACGGTGATGGTGTTGTTGGCGGTGTCGAGCGCGCGCACGCGCTGCATTCGGGAAAGGCTGATCAGTACCGACCGGCCATCGAGCGCAGGCGTCGCTGCGCCGCACAGGCTGGTATTGCCGCCCTGCGGCACCATCGCCACGCCAGCCTCGGTACAGGCCCGGACCACCGCCGACACCGCCGCGGTGGTCGCCGGCCGCACGACGCAAAGCGCCGCACCGCGATAACGACCCCGCCAATCGGCAAGATATGCCGCCATGCGGTCGGTGCCAGTCAGGACATTCCCGGAGCCGAGCAGATCGCTCAGCGTTCTGATCAGATGCGCATCATTCACATGTTGGCCTTGAGTAGGTCCGGATCGCAGGCGCGAAAGAAAGCACGTACCGATTGCAGGCTCATCGGGGAGTGCGTGACAGCCAAGTATCAGGGAAACGGGGGTCACAATAACGATGGCGTGATGATTCGGCAAGTCCCGGCTTGACAGAACCCGCGTGGACCGGAGAGACTGCCGGACAACTGATGCCGGTATCCGGGGGAGAACGTCAGATGCGTCCGGTCTTTGAAAAATACCGTATTTGGTGCGAAGATCCGGGCACATGTCCATCCTTTCGGCGGGGCATTTATCTTCGACCTGCAGCGGCCTCTCGAACAAGATAACAGGAGCGGCCGCGCCATCTATTGGCTTGACACATGAGAACCCCCCGACCCCCTCCCCGACATCGAGCAGGCACTGCCATGACGCCATACACCATGCTGGTTGCCGACATCGGTGGCACGCGCGCCCGTTTTGCGCTGCTCGACGAATCCGGCGCACCGGATCGGGTACGCATTCTCGCGGTGGCCGACTTCAGCGGACCGGCGGCAGCGATTCAAGCCTACCTCACCGAAGTGGGCGGCCCGGCCTTGCAGGCAGCAGCAATCGCCCTGGCCGGCCCGGTACAGGATGAAGTGGTCCGGCTGACCAATGGCGCCTGGACTTTCGCGCGCGCCGACCTGATGGCAGAACTCGGGTTGAGCCGCCTGCTTCTGCTCAACGACTTCACGGCCCTGGCCTTGTCTCTACCACAGCTCGCTGCCGCCGATCTGCATCAGGTCGGCGGTGGCGTGCCGGTCGAGCGGGCTCCCAAGGCCGTGCTGGGACCGGGAACCGGCCTTGGCGTCTCGGGAGTGCTTTTCG
>NZ_JDSS02000011.1:65953-73068 GCF_000584955.1 Candidatus Accumulibacter vicinus | reverse complement strand
CGCCTGCTTTCCGGCAGCGGTCTGCCCTTGCTGTACCGGCTGGTTGCCGAAGTGGACGGCCGTCGCGGCGAACCCTTGTCGACGGCCGAGATCGTCGCACGTGCGATCACTGGCCACGATGTCCAATGCCGGGCAGTGATCGACACTTTCTGCGCCATGCTCGGCTCGGTCGCGGGAAATCTTGCACTCACACTCGGCGCCCAGGGTGGCGTGTATGTCGGTGGTGGTATCATTCCCAGGCTGGGAGACATTTTCGATCGCTCACCATTTCGCGCTCGTTTCGAGGCCAAGGGGCGCTTCGCTGCCTACCTGGCCGCAATTCCGACCTATCTCATGCTTTCTCCGACGCCGGCCCTGCTTGGCGCTGCCCATGCCCTGGCCGACAGCGAGGGTTGCCCATGAACTTTACTGGAGTATCCGCCTGATGTCCGATGCCGCTCAACCCGATCCCGAAAGCCAAGCGCTGCACTCAGAAATCGAGCACAAACTGCTCTCCATCGTTGCTGCCGAACCCACCAGAGCCAGCACGGCCGACCTTTATCAGGCACTTTCGCACGTGGCACGAGAGCAACTGGCGCGACGTTGGGTCGACACCCAGAATGCCGACCGCGACAACAAGGCACGACGCATCTATTACCTGTCGATGGAATTCCTGATCGGCCGCGCGATGAACAATGCCCTGGCAGCACTCGATCTGCGAGACCAGGCGGCAGCAGCGTTCACCGCACCCGGTCCGTCGCTCGACGAGGTCATCGAATGCGAGCCTGACGCAGCACTCGGCAACGGCGGCCTGGGCAGGCTGGCGGCCTGCTTTCTCGATTCGATGGCCACCCTCGGACTCCCCTCCTGGGGCTACGGCGTTCGTTATGAATACGGCATGTTTGCACAATCGATCCTCAACGGCCAGCAAATCGAGCAGCCGGAAGCCTGGCTGCAGGATCGTTCGCCCTGGGAGTTCCCGCGCGCCAACAAGCACTATACCGTACGCTTCGGTGGCCATGCCGAGCATCACGGAGAATGGGCAGAATGGCATGCCGCCGATTCGGTCGAAGCCAAGGCATTCGATTACGTGATCCCCGGTCACGGGACCGAACGGGTCAGCACCCTGCGTTTGTGGAAAGCCGCAGCGCCGTCGCACATCGACCTCGGCGCGTTCAATACCGGCGACTACCAGCGCGCCGCCGAGTTCAAGAATCGTTTCGAGAACATTTCCTGGGTTCTCTACCCGAATGACAGCACCTCGGCCGGCCGCGAACTGCGTCTGCGCCAGGAATATTTTTTCGTTTCCGCATCGTTACAGGACATCCTGTTTCGCCATCTGGCCGAGCATGGCAGCTTCTGCAATCTGGCAGAGCAAGTGGCGATCCATCTCAACGACACCCACCCGGCGATCAGCGTCGCCGAATTGATGCGGCTCCTGGTCGACGAACATGGGATGGCCTGGGCCACCGCCTGGGATCAGTGTCGGCGCATTTTCTCCTACACCAATCACACGCTGATGCCCGAGGCACTGGAAACCTGGAAGGTCACCCTGGTTCAGCGCGTGTTGCCACGCCATATGTTGATCATCTACCGCATCAACCAGGAGTTTCTCGACGAGGTGGTTCGCCTCTACCCCGGAGACATCGACCTGATCCGGCGCGTCTCGATGATCGACGACGGTGGCGGCCACGACAAGGACAAACGCGTCCGCATGGCGAACCTGTGCATTGTCGGCAGTCACCGGGTCAACGGCGTCTCGCAATTGCACTCGGACCTGATGGTGCAGACCATCTTTGCCGACTTTGCCCGCCTCTACCCCGAACGCTTCCATAACAAGACCAACGGCGTCACGCCACGCCGCTGGCTGGCCCAGGCCAATCCTGCCCTCTCCTCCCTGCTCGACGAACGCCTCGGCAGCAAAGACTGGCGCCTGCATCTGGAGCGCCTGCACGAATTGCGGGCGAGCGCCGACGATGCAAGTTTCCGGAGTGCCTTCGCCGAAGCCAAACGCGGCAACAAGCAACGCCTGGCCAGCTACGTCGCTCGTGAAGTCGGCGTCACCCTGAACCCCGACAGCCTGTTTGACGTGCAGGTCAAACGCATCCACGAATACAAGCGGCAGTTGCTCAACGTGCTGCACGTGATCACCCGCTACAACGCGCTGCTGCAGGGATCGACCGAGGGTGTTGCACCGCGTAGCGTGATCTTCGCCGGCAAGGCGGCATCGTCGTATCACATGGCCAAACAGGTGATCCGACTGATTCACGATGTCGCCGCCGTGGTCAACAACGACCCACGCACGCGCGACCTGTTGCAGGTCGTGTTCATTCCCAACTACGGCGTTTCCGTTGCCGAACTGATCATGCCGGCCGCCAACCTCTCCGAACAGATTTCGACAGCCGGCACCGAAGCCTCGGGCACCGGCAACATGAAGCTCTCGCTCAACGGCGCGCTGACCATCGGCACCGAAGATGGCGCCAATATCGAGATTCGCGACAACGTCGGCGCCGAAAACATTTTCATTTTTGGCCACAATACCGCACAGGTCAGCGCCATCCGCCAGTCCGGCTATCAGCCGCACGATCGCTACCTCAACGATCCCCATCTCAAGGAGGTGCTTGACAAGATCGATAGCGGCGTCTTCTCGCCAGGCGAACGCTCTCGCTATCACGACATCTTCAATTGCCTGGTGCATTACGGCGACTACTACCTGCTGCTTGCCGACTACGCGGACTATATCGCCGCCCAGGCGCGTGTCGACGCCCTCTATCTGACGCCCGCCGAGTGGCAGCGCAAAGCCATTCTCAACGTCGCCGGGATGGGTCCCTTCTCGGCTGACCGAACGATCGCTGACTATGCCAACGATACCTGGAAAATTCGCACACTTTAAGTAAGGAAGTCTCAAATGCTTGACCATGCAGAGATCATCGCCCTTTGCCGGGCGGAACACGGCGACCCGTATGCGGTTCTTGGAATGCATACCGATGCCGACGGTGGACTATGGGTTCGTAGTCTGCAACCGGGCGCCCGCTCGGTGGCCGTCCTGGAGGCCAAAACCGGGAGGCAGATTGCCGAGCTGGCGCATATCGAGATCGAAGGAGTCGAAGGCTTCTTCGAGGGACTGATGCCTCGCCGCCGCAACAGTTTTCCCTACCGCCTGCGGATCAACTGGGAATCCGGTGTTCAGGAAACCGACGACCCGTATCGTTTCCCGACCGTACTCGGTGAAATGGACGTCTGGCTGCTCGCCGAAGGCTCGCATCTGCGGCCTTTTGAGCGCCTCGGTGCGCACCTGTGCGAGATCGACGGCGTGGCCGGAACGGTCTTCGCGGTCTGGGCACCGGATGCGCAACGAGTCAGCGTCGTCGGCGATTTCAATACTTGGGACGGCCGTCGCCATCCGATGCGCCTGCGCCGGGAATGCGGGGTCTGGGAAATTTTTCTGCCGGGAGTGAGCGCCGGCGCGCACTACAAATACGAAATTCGCGCGCGCGATGGCTATCTGCTGCCGCTCAAATCCGACCCGTACGGCTTCCAGGCCGAACTGCGTCCGTCGACGGCGTCGATGGTCTGCGCCCTGCCCGAACCCGTGGAACCCGCGCCAGCAGCGGCCGGAGACGAGTTGGGCGCCCCGTTGTCGGTCTACGAGGTGCATCTGGCCTCCTGGCGGCGGGCTGACGATGGCGGCTTTCCGGACTGGCAACGGCTGAGCGAAACCCTGATCCCTTACGTGGTCGACCTCGGCTTCACGCATCTCGAATTGCTGCCGATTTCCGAGCACCCCTTCGATGGATCCTGGGGCTATCAACCGTTGGGGCTTTATTCCCCGACCGCCCGTCATGGCAACCCGACCGGTTTCCGCGACTTCGTCCACGCCTGCCATGACGCCGGACTGCGCGTGATCGTTGACTGGGTGCCGGCGCATTTTCCGACCGACGAACACGGTCTCGGTCGCTTCGACGGCACCGCGCTGTACGAGCACGCCGACCCGCGCGAGGGCATGCATCAGGACTGGGGCACCCTGATCTACAACTTTGGCCGCCGCGAAGTCAGCAACTACCTGATCGGCAACGCGCTGTTCTGGATCGAACGCTACGGTGTCGACGGTTTGCGCGTGGACGCCGTCGCCTCGATGCTCTACCGCGACTACAGTCGCGACGAGGGACAATGGCTGCCGAACGTACATGGTGGCCGCGAGAACCTCGAGGCCGTTGCCTTCCTGCGCCGCATGAACGAGGTTCTCGGCCAGGAGCACCCGAGCGCTTCCACCTACGCCGAGGAATCGACGGCCTGGCCGATGGTCAGCCGTCCCCCTTCGATGGGTGGACTCGGCTTCCACTACAAGTGGAACATGGGCTGGATGCACGACGTTCTCGACTACATGGCCAAGGACCCGGTGCATCGCCGCTATCACCACAATCAGCTCAGTTTTGGCATGATGTACGCCTTTACCGAAAACTTCATCCTGCCGCTGTCGCATGACGAAGTGGTGCATGGCAAGGGCTCACTGATCAGCAAGATGGCTGGCGACTACTGGCAGAAGTTCGCCAATCTGCGCGCATTGTATGGTTATATGTGGGCGCATCCAGGCAAGAAACTGCTGTTCATGGGTGGCGAAATCGGCCAGTGGAACGAGTGGAATCACGATCATTCGCTCGACTGGGGGCTGCTCGACTTTCCGCTGCACGCTGGCGTGCGCACCCTCATCCGCGATCTCAACAGCATCTACCGCAGCAATCCGGCGCTGCACCAGGTCGATTTCGAGCCGGCCGGTTTCGAATGGGTAGCCCCCGACGATGCCGAGTGTTCGGTGGTCGCCTTCGTTCGCTGGTCGCGCGATCATTCCCGCGCCATCCTCTACGTCGGCAACTTCACGCCGGTCGTTCGGCATGGCTACCGGATCGGCGTACCGATGCCGGGAAGGTATTCCGAAAGGATCAACACCGACTCCGAGTATTACGGCGGCAGCAACGTCGGCAATGGCTTCGAGCCGGTCCATGCCGAGCAGGTGCCGGCGCACGGCCGCGAATGGTCGCTGAATCTGACGCTGCCGCCACTCGCCGCGCTGTACCTCGAATGGATCGCGTGAGCGACCGCGCCGATCTTGAAGCCGGGCGGCCGTGGCCGCTCGGTGCCAGTTGGGACGGGCACGGCGTCAACTTCGCACTCTTTTCGGCGCACGCCGAGCGCGTCGAGTTATGCCTCTTCGACGCGGACAGGATGCGCACGCTGCCGCTGCGCGAATGCAGCGACCAGGTCTGGCATGGCTACCTGCCCGGTGCCGGACCCGGGTTGCGCTACGCTTACCGGGTGCATGGCCCCCAGGCACCCGACCCCAACGACCACGGCCATCGGCAAGGCCACCGCTTCGATTCCCGGCGCCTCCTGCTCGACCCCTACGCACGCGAAGTGGTCGGCCGTTTTTCGTGGCGAACACAGGGCAACCAGGAAAACTGCCTGACCGCCTGTGTGGTTGACGAAGCATTTGACTGGGAAGGTGACGCCCCCCCTGCGACAGCGCTGGCTGACACGGTGCTCTACGAGGCGCATGTCAAGGGCTGCAGCCGGCAACACCCCGGCGTACCCGAAGTGCTGCGCGGAACCTACGCCGGTCTCGCCGCGCCGACGATGATCGAACATTTCCAGCGGCTCGGGGTCACCGCCATCAACCTGCTGCCGGTGTGCCACTTTCTCGACGAAAAGCACTTGGCAGACAAGGGCCTGGTCAATTATTGGGGCTACAACTCGCTCGCTTTCTTCGCCCCGGAACCGCGCTATGCAGCGCGGATCGGCGGACAATCGGTGATTGCCGAATTCAAGACGATGGTCCGCGCGTTGCACACCGCCGGCCTCGAAGTCATTCTCGACGTGGTCTTCAACCATACCGCCGAAACCGACGAGGCGGGCCCGACCCTCTCGTTCCGCGGCATCGACAACCTGAGCTACTACCTGTTGCCCCCCGGTCATCTCAACCGCTACGAAAACTTCACCGGCTGCGGGAACACCCTGAATCTCGCCCACCCGCGGGTTCTGCAAATGGTCATGGATGCGCTTCGCTACTGGGTCGGCGTCATGCACGTCGACGGTTTCCGCTTCGACCTCGCTGCCACGCTGACACGCGACAGCGCCTTTCTTGCCGCCGTGCGGCAGGACCCCTTGCTGCAGCGTGTCAAGTTGATCGCCGAGCCCTGGGACATCGGACCCGACGGTTACCGTCTGGGGCGTTTCCTGCCGGGCTGGAGCGAATGGAACGACCGCTTCCGCGACGACGTGCGCGCCTTCTGGCTGACCCACCAGGCCGGTGTCGGACAGCTGGCACAACGGCTCGCCGGGTCACGCGAAGTTTTCGGTGTCAACGGGCGCGCCCCCCAGGCGGGCACCAACTTCATCACCGCGCATGACGGTTTCACCTTGCGCGATCTCGTCAGCTATCAGAAGAAACACAACGAATTGAATGGCGAGGACAATCGTGACGGGCACGGCCATAACCATTCATCGAACTGCGGTGAAGAAGGGGTCAGCACGGATCCGGCAGTACTCGAAAGGCGCCGTCGCCTGCAGCGCGCGCTCCTCGCCACGCTGATGCTGTCCCAGGGCGTACCAATGCTGCAGAGTGGCGACGAAATCGGACGCACACAGGCCGGCAACAACAACGCCTACTGCCAGGACAATGCGATGACCTGGCTCGACTGGAAGAACGCCGATGCCGAGTTGATCGACTTTGTCGCCGGGCTGATCGGTTTGCGCCGACGTTTCCCGCAACTGCGGCAGCGCCGTTGGCTAACCGGCGAGATGACTATCGACGGACAACCCGATGTGCTCTGGTGGCACCCTGCAGGCAGACCGATGCGCCACGCCGACTGGGAGTCGAAAAAACTGGGTGCTTTCGGTCTGCAGCTCGCTCCCGACCGGCCCGCCGTGGGCATTGCACAGGATCGCCAAACCTTGCTATGCCTGATCAACCGCGATGATGGCCAGACCTCCTTCCTGCTGCCGGCAGGGGTCTGGCAACAGATCTGCGACAGCAGCGCGCAGGCTCCCTTTGCTCCCCACTCGCGCGAGATCAGCACCCCGGTGGCGGCGCGCAGCGTACAGATTCTCAGCCGTTCCTGATTCGCAGAGGCACCTTGGAC
>NZ_JDSS02000011.1:58357-65943 GCF_000584955.1 Candidatus Accumulibacter vicinus | reverse complement strand
GCGACCCGGGCCGCCGGTGATCGCCGCCCGGAAGCGGCGGATCGCGTCGTCGATCGGCGCGGCGTCGCCGAGGTCGATGAGTTGCACCGCGGCGCCCTCACCGGGAGCCAGGACGAAGGCGGCATAGCGCCCGCGGCCCCACTGCGCCTCGCCCCTGGCCTTCACCGCCTGGAAATGGAAGGGCTGAAAGCGGACGAATTCGACCAGCGTGCCGTTGGCCTGCAGGTGCAAGGCGACCGCGCGCGCATCGGCGCTGGCGAGTTCGCGTTCGAGGCGCATCTCGGGAATCTGGCGGGCGATTTCGCTCTCCAGCGCTTCGCGTTCGCCGCGCCACCGGGCCAGCGTCTGCTGGTACTGCTGCGGCGTCTCGTGCGCACCAGGGCCGCTCAGGATCTTGCTCGCCACCTGGCCGCGCAGGAGGTCGAGGCGTTGCAGCGGCTCGCGCAGTTGCGGGTAGCGGCCGGAAAGGATGACGCGGCGCTGGACGCTGGCGGCTTCGGCGGTCAGCGCCTTGCGGCGTAGAACGTAGTCGAGCGCCAAGCGGACGGCGTCGGGCGAGTCGTGGAAGTGCGCCAGGACCAGAGACAGCAGCAGCATTCCGAGTGCCCGATTGGCGGCGAGATGGCGGTTGCGCTGCTCCTCTGTACTGAGCGCGAAGACTTCGCCGAGCAGGCGGTCTTCGGCCAGCGCGGCGCGGGCGAGGCCGGAAAGCGCCTGATCGAAATGGCCTTGGGCGGCGTCGAACACAGCGAGGTTGGCGAGGCTCGTCGCAGTGTCGGGATGCTCGGCGCCGAGGACGCGCTCGAAGATCTCCAGCGCGCGCTCGTAGAGCGGCTCGGCGCGGGCGTAGTCGCCGAGCGCTTGGTACAGCGCCGCCAGGTTGTTGACGCTCTTCGCGGTGTCGGGGTGGTCGGTGCCGAGGACCTTCTCGTGGATCGCCAGCGCACGCTGGGTGAGCGGCTCGGCGCGGCCGCAATCGCCGAGCGCCTGGTACAGCACCGCCAAGTTGTTCACGCTCTGCGCGGTTTCGGGATGGTTGGCGCCGAGGACTTGCTCGCGGATCGCCAGTGCCCGCCGCAAGAGCGACTCGGCGCGGCCGTAGTCGCCGAGCGCACGGTACAGCGTCGCCAAGTTGTTCACGCTCGTTGCGGTGTGGGGATGGTCAGCACCGAAGATGCGCTCGTAGATCGCCAACGCGCGCTGAACGAGAGGCTCGGCGCGGCCGTAGTCGCCGAGCATTTGGTACAGCGCCGCCAAGCTGTTCAGGCTCACAGCGGTGTGGGGATGGTCGGCGCCAAGGAAGCGCTCATGGATCGCCAGCGCGCGCTGGACGAGTGGCTCGGCACGGCAGTAGTCGCCGAGATCCCAGTACAGCCTCGCCAGGTTGTTCACGCTCGTCGCGATGTGGGGATGGTCGGCGCCAAGGACGCGCTCATGGATCGCCAGCGCGCGCTGGTAGAGCGGCTCGGCGCGGCCGTAGTCGCCAAGCACGTGGTACAGCGTCGCCAAGTTGTTCAGGCTCCCGGCAGAGTCGGGATGGTCGGCGCCGAGGACGCGCTCGCGGATCATCAGCGCGCGCTGGTAGAGCGGCTCGGCGCGGGCAAATTCCCCGAGCGCCCAGTATAGCCCCGCCAGGTTGTTCAGGCTCGTCGCGGTGCCGGGATGGTTGGCGCCGAGCACCCGCGCGTCAATCGCCAGCGCGCGCTGGTAGAGCGGCTCGGCGCGGCCGTAATCGCCGAGATCCTTGTACAGCCCTGCCAAGTTGTTCAGGCTCGTCCCGGTGTCGGGATGATCGGCGCCGAGGACCTGCTCGCGGATCGCCAGCGCGCGCTGCAAGAGCGGCTCGGCGCGGTCGTAATCGCCGAGTGCACGGTACAGCTCCGCCAAGCTGTTCAGGCTCCTAGTGGTATCGGGATGGTTGGCGCCGTATTGACTTTCCAGCATCCGCCATAACCGCTCTGCGACTGGAATGGCCTCAGTGTAGCGTCCGGCCCGGTAAAGCTTCGCGACCTGCGCAAAGCCGGCGTCGATCTCTTGTCTGCTCTTGCTGTCCATCGATCCTCCCGTCGTCGTGATTTGCCGCCTGCGGCTGCCGGTTCCTGAACCGGCTGGCGCTGGCGGAGGATTTCCCTGTTGCTCATTCCGCTGCTGCCCTCGCCTGTCGCCTCTTGCCCTGCCCGATTCCCGCGGCGCCACCCTCCTCAGGCCATCGGTCGCGCCAGCGCGAGGTAGTCCTGGACGAACAGCGCCCAGGCGCCGTAAGCGCGGCTTTCGAGCCGCTCGGCGAGCCGATCGAGCCGTTCGGGCGCAATTTCCCACTGATCGCGCCGCGCGTCATAGACGTCGGCACCCATCGCCTTCTGCGCGACCACCGCCGTCAGCCGGCGGCGCAAACCCCAGGCCGACGGCACTTCGAAGAGTTGAGGGTTGTCGGGGGTGCCGCCGCAGGGCAGCAGCAGAAAATCGTCGTGCAGATCGGGGTTCGGGAGAAGCGGTTTCGGCATCACGAAGCCCGCCGACGGCGCGGGCAACAGGGGGATGAAGCGCCGACGCCCGTCGATCACCACGTCTTGAAAGATGAACACGTGCAACGGCCGTTCGCGGACCGTCTGCCCGACGGCAAGCGTGATGCGCGCGCGATCACCAACGTAGTGCACCGGCAGGTTGCTTTCCTCGGCCGCCGGGTTCGGCTGCCCCGGCGCGAGCAAGCGATCGTCCCGGCGTGCTCTACGCCAGTCGGCGGCGACTCTCGATTCGATGGTCAAGCCCTCGACGGTTTTCTTCTCGCCGGCCTTATCCTTTCCCTCTGGCGGGTCCAGCGGGCGGAAGCGGGCGGCGACGAAGCGATCCCACGGCGAGCGCAGAAACTCCAGGCCGCCGCGCCTTTTCACCTCGGCGAGGAACTCCTCGAAGGGAAGCGCCGCCACCTTGCGCCAGGGGTCATCGGGCGCGAGGCGATCAGGCACCTTCTCGAGCCCGAACAGACGCAGAAAGTGCGGCAGCACGCGCCCGGGAAGAAAAGGGGGGAGGTTCCCATCGACGTCCACGCGCAAGCCTTCCGAGACGTGATCAACTGGAGTCGACACCGCTTTGATGTTACCGGTCAAGGCCCGACTCAAGTCGCCCGCATCGATTTCCAGCGCCTGCGCCAACTGCTTCTGGTTCAGCAGTGGCGCCGTCGAGCCCTGGTTGGTCCTGTACGTCGCATTGCCATACAGGAGCCGCACCTTCTCGAGCAGGTGCGGGAGATAGAGTTTCTCGTCAGGCGGGCTCATCGCGTGCTCTCCGTCAGGGGTTGAGTGGCTGTTCAGAGTCGCTCGGAGGCTTTGCGCTCGCTCCCTCCCGGGCTCGCCACAGCGGGTCGTGGCGCGACGGCCTGAGGCTTGACTTTATTCCCGCCGGGCCGCCGTTTCAAGTCGGCCGCCCGCAGTTGCACCTCGACCGCGTCGATCCAGCGGAAGCCGGAGGCAAACACTTCGGCGTCGACCTCGGGCAGCGTCCCCCAGAGGAAAGCGAATTCCTTCTCCAGCGTGCTGAGCGGGCGGTCGTCAAGGCTGCCGCGGGCGATCACCCGGCCGACGTCGGAATCCGCGCCGACCGCGGCGAGGGCCGCCGCCGGGGTCGCCGACTCCGCGTCGAGGCGCAGCGGATCGCGCGCCGGACGGCCATGCAGCGCGCGCAACTTGTTCAGCCAGAACGCCGCGCCTTCCGGGCTCCTCGCCTGCACACCGCGAAACTCGCGCAGCGCAATCTCGAGCGGCAGCGTATCGGCGTGTTCCGGGATCAAGGCCTGCACGCATGGGTTGGCGCCGACCATGGTCGCGCGCGAGAGCACGCTCACCAGTTGCAGGGCGGCGCCTACCCTCAAGGCGTGGCCATAGCCATTGACCACCCGCGTCTGCTGGTTGAAGCCCAGGGCGACCGAGCTGAAGCTCGCCGCCAGGCTGCTCTCGCGCGTCTGCGAGCGCTCGAAGGCGATGCGCAAGGGCGCGCCCCAACCATGCCTGCCGAGCCCATCCGGAGCGACCGCCGACATCTCGAGGGTGATCGCCGCGACGCTCGACTGCTCGCCGTCACGCGTGGACGCGTCATAGTCAGACTTGAAGAAGCTGAAGTCAAAGAAGCGGCCACGAGAGCGCGCACTGGCCTCGACGATCTGAATGTCGTTCTTCACCTTGAGCGTGCTCGCCGGCGCCGCTCGCTCGGCGGTGGCGTCGCGCCGGGTTTCCCGGAACGCCAGCGCCGGACCGACCGAAGTCAATAGACTCTCAAGCAGGGTGGTCGCGTCGGTCGGCAACTCGAGCCGCTGCAGCGTGGCCGGATTCCGGTTGAAGAAGCCGGCGACCTCGACGATCACCGGCGGCGCGTCGCCCGGACGCGAATCGACGTAGCGCGCGAGCCGGCGGCCGAAGCAGGCCATCAGCTTGTCGGCATCGGGCGCCGGGGGCGCGATCGCCAGGCGCGGCGGCTCGCTGGCCAGCTCGATCGGTGGCAACAGCGTGCTGCAGCCGGCCAAGGAGAGAGACAAGGAGAGCGACAAGGCGGAGAGGACGCCCCTTCCCGGTGTCCCGACAGGTTTCACGGTTTTCTCCTTCTCTTGTCGATCAGCGGCCGACGACGACGCCGGCCACCACGCAGTTGATATCGGTACGCGAGTTCTGAATGACCGGTGCTTGCGCCGCGCCGCGCCCGGTCTGCACGACGTTGCTGCACACGTTGACGGTGGGCGCCAGGCCGCGCGCGGCGAGCATGCGCAGGTCCTGGTCACGCAGCGAAGACGCGCTGGTGACGGAGGCCGGCGCGGCAGACTGCTGATGCGCATTCTGCGCGCGCGACTGGGCAATGATCTTCACCGTGGTCATGTCCGGATTGCGCGGGCTGGGGTCGATCTTGGCGGCGATGTCCGGGTCGGGCTCGGTGGGCTCTTCCTGGGCGAGCGCGGGACCGACGCACAGGAGAACGGCAACGCACAGCCAGGCGAACGGATAAGGGGGGTGCGTCAGCATGGATTCCTCCGTAACGAAGAGAGCCCCGGCGCGGCCGCGCCGCGCCGGGACGGGAGTTACCGCGACGTCGTGCGCAGCACGCCGGCCTGGACCGTGCCGCCGCTGTTGCTCGAATTGGCGACGGTTCCTTTCAGATCCAAGGTGCTGCCCAGGACCTTGGTGTTGCCATCGAGGAAGGCGCCACCGGCGGTCGTCTCGGCGTGCAGCGAGTCCGAACTCTTGTTCGCACTCACACCCACCTTGATCACCTTGTAGGAACCGCGCGCCGAAGCGCCGGCGCTATTGCCCTGGACGCTGGTGGTGCTCGTAGCCACCACGTCCCCGCTCGCCCGCAGGTTCGAACCTGAGATGGTCGGCGCGCTGGCCGAAGCGGCGATGGCCGAGTGGACGAAGACAACGGCGAAGAGGGAGGGGAGCAGGGAGTGACTCGCTTTCATGGCATTTCCTTTCAGACTGGGGTTGACGAGCCGGATTGGCCCGTTACATTCACTCTACCCATCCGCGGAATCCGCACGACCAAGGCTGTTGGTCGTAAAATTGCGAGAACCGGCGCTTGGCTCATTGGCTGGCGTTTGCAACCGGCACCGGCCGCGCGGCCGTCCGGAAGCTGAAGAACGCGTCGGCATCCTTCGGCAACAATGCTCCGAGGGGAAACGAAACCCGGAAGCCCAGCCCCGCCCGTTCGACACTCAGCGATTCCGCGTGCAGCAGGGTGCGGTAGTCGTAGCACGCCCAGCCGCTGACCTGGTCGCCGTCGCGCACGCGCACGGACCACAGGTAGGCGATATTCGGTTCGAGCTCCTGGTCGATGCGATGCCGGGCCTCGGGCAAGCGTTCGCGCAGATAGACGGGGCGTTCGAAGAACGGCCACGGGCGCTGCTCGCCCTGGCGCGCGACCACGGCGGTGCTGGCGCCGGCGGCCGACGCCTCCGGCGTGCAGTCGCTGCGTGGACCTCGGGACAGCGCGGTGGCGCGCAGGACGACCAGATCGTAAGTCACATTTGCCTTGGCCTGCGGTTGCCAGCGGAATTCGGGCCGCAACTCGGAAATCACGGGCGGACTGCGCGGATCGCCGGCAGGAGGGTGCAGGGGAGCGCTGTGGCGATAGCTGGCGCAACCCGAGAGCAAGGCAGTAAGCGAGAAAACGAGCACGGGGACGTTCATTTCAATCTCCCAGACAGTGAGTCAGCGGCGAGCGGCAGGGCCGCACGCCGCATCGGGTTCGACCCGGGCGCGCGCGGCGCGCCCGGAAGGGATCAGGACAGGCCGCCGTTGCAGACGCCGATCCGGGCCGCCTCGGCAACCTCCTCGGCGAGCCGCCCGACCTCGCCGTCGCTGCATTCGAGGGCGGTGAGCAGCATCGCGACGTTGAGGCCGCCGACCAGGCGCGCCCGCGGTCCCCAGATCTCGCACAGCCGCTGGGCGACCACGCACGGCGAGGGGCCGCCGTGGATGTCGACGAGGATCAGCAGGTCGCCGCAGCCCATTCCGGCAGCGAGGGACTGGGCGGCCAACAGGGCGTGTTCGCGGGAGTCGTCGGCGGCGAGATCGAGCGCCGCCAGCGGGCGGTCGACGCGACCGAGAACGTGCTCGGCGACACACACGAAAGCCTGCGCCAGCGGCGCATGGGCAATCAGCAAGACACCGGGTCGCGCGAGCGGGGAGACCGAAGCGCGACGGCAGAGAGTAGTAGGCAGGCACATGGTGGACCTCCGGAACAGGGAGTCGCACGCGGCGACGGTTAACACGGAGCCCATTGGGCGCGCCCGCGCGCGACCCTGCGACCAACGCCGTTGGCTGCGGGTATCACGGAGCTCGGCTAGCGTGCGTGCAGACTGGCGCAGCTGGCGTCGGTCGCAACCCTTTTCAGGAGATGAAAATGCGTGAAATGAACGCTTTACGTGGTGTGTTCGGGTGGTGCGCCCTGTCGCTGGCGCTCTTGGCCTTACCTGAGTCCGTCCTCGCCTCAGCCGCCGCTCCACGCATCGAGAACAGCCGGATCGCGATCGACGCGACGGCCGTCAACCTCCGGGCGGAGGGGATGCAAGGCGGCACGTCGAGCAGCAAGAGCTTCCTCGGCAAGAAGAAGTCGCAGTCGACGCCCGACATGCCGGGCCAGGTCGATGTCGGTGTCGTCGAGGTGAGCGGGGGCGCGATTCTGAATAACAGTGATGTACGCATCAACACAACTGCGAGCGGGATTTCGGTGCGCGGCGGGACGATTCGCGTCGGCGCCGTGGCGATCGGGCCGTGAGGGTCTGAGCGGCCGAGGGTGGGCCGATTTCGGCACACCCTCGGCCGGCGCCACCTCTTCCCCTTGCTAAGGTTTTGGTTCTCGCGACTGGACGTTGTTTGCGGCGCTGTGGTGGCTTGCTGGCGCGGAGTTGCCTTGGTCTCCTTGGGCGTAACCGGTAACTCCGCGGCGTCGGCCACTATTGACCCAAGTCGGCCAGAGGCGAGCGCAGCGGGTGGGCGGCGAAGAGCTTCTGCCACATCCGTGGTGTCAGTTCCTGGGCACGATCGGCACATCCGGATCGGAGAGATATATACCGAAATAGGTCACAAACGACTTTAACTGTT
>NZ_JDSS02000011.1:57278-57919 GCF_000584955.1 Candidatus Accumulibacter vicinus | reverse complement strand
CGGCGCGCAGCGTACAGATTCTCAGCCGTTCCTGATTCGCAGAGGCGCCTTTGACAACGGATCTACCGCCAGCCACGCATCAGCGCGATGCCCTGTCCGCCGCAGCTCCTTGCTGTGTCGAGCATCTCCGGCTGCAAACCGCCGAGCGCATAGACCGGCAACGGCGAGCGTTCGACGAGCTGCGCGAACGCTGACCAACCGATGCCGGCGGCCTCAGGGTGGCTGGCCGTCGGCAGCAAGGGGCCGAGGACGACAAAGTCCAGCCCCAGTTCAGCCGCACGGGCCAGGTCGGCAGCGCTGTGGCACGAGGCGGCGACGCAAGTGAAATCCGGGCGCCGGTCGGTCTGCCAGAGCCGCTGCGACGAGAGGTGAACCCCCCGAGCGCCGACCGTGCGGGCAAGTTCCTGGTCGTCGTTGATCAGCACCCCCACCTGTTCATGCCTGGCTGCCAGCGCCATGACCTGGCGCGCAAAGGCGTGGCGCTGCCTTGGCGGCAGCGTTTTGTCGCGCACCTGGAACAGGCGCAATCCGTTTGCCAGGGCGTGCTGCAGCCGCTCCAGTTCGGCCGCCACGCCAGACTCCTCGGCATTGCTCAGTGCGTATAGCGACGGCAGTGCCAGCGCGCGCAGGATCGGATCGTT
>NZ_JDSS02000011.1:56944-57230 GCF_000584955.1 Candidatus Accumulibacter vicinus | reverse complement strand
TGCCAGGGCGTGCTGCAGCCGCTCCAGTTCGGCCGCCACGCCAGACCCCTCGGCATTGCTCAGCGCGTATAGCGACGGCAGCGCCAGCGCGCGCAGGATCGGATCGTTGGCCGGCAGGATCGGTGCGACGCTCGCCGTCGCGCCGGCCGGCAACCAGATCAGGCCGCTGTGCTCGATCGCCGCCGGTTCGCCGTGCCATGCGTGCACGCGAAAGAAGCGCAGGCGAACCGTCGCATGTGGATAGCTGAATTCGCAACAGACCCACGGCCAGGCTTGCTCGACGGTA
>NZ_JDSS02000011.1:54572-56756 GCF_000584955.1 Candidatus Accumulibacter vicinus | reverse complement strand
TCGCCGCGCAGCATCACTGCCGCCACCACATCGGTCACCTGGGTCATCGGGCGCTTAATCGCCGAGCAGCTCAAGCGACATTCCGCGAGCGCTTGCGCGCAGTCGTTGGCGAGCTGCGCGACCGCTTCTGGCGATCCGGCGCAGCGAGTTGCCGGCCGGCCCAGTCCCTGGCGAACTGCCAGGCGACACGCCCGCTGCGCGAACCACGTTCGAGTGCCCAGTTGAGCGCATCGCGCTCGGCATGAACAATCTCGTCGCGGGCGCAGCCAAAGGACTGCAGCCAATGCGCCACGATGTTGAGATAGGCCTCCTGGTCGAAAGGGTAGAAGGAAATCCACAGGCCGAAGCGCTCGGACAGCGAAATCTTTTCCTCGATCGCTTCGCCAGGATGAATTTCCTCACCGACACGCCGGCTCTCCAGGTTCTCGGCGAAAAACTCGGGCATCAGATGCCGCCGGTTCGATGTGGCGTAGATCAGCACATTCTCGGGCGCCGCGGCGATCGAACCGTCGAGAACGACCTTCAGTGCCTTGTAACGTGCATCGCCAGAGTCAAAGGAAAGATCGTCGCAGAAGACGATGAAGCGCTCCGGGCGTCCTTCGATCAGTTCGACGATGTCCGGCAAGTCGGTCAGATCGCCCTTTTCCACCTCGATCACGCGCAGTCCTTGCGGAGCGTATTCGTTAAGCAGCGCCTTGATCAGTGACGACTTGCCGGATCCGCGGGCACCGGTGAGCAGTACATTGTTGGCCGGCTGGCCGGTGACGAAGTGGCGCGTGTTCGCGTCGATACGCGCTTTCTGCTCGTCAATGTCCTGCAGGTCGCCGAGCCTGATCGCGGGCAGGCGCATGATCGGTTGTAGATAACCTACGCCACGGCGGATTCGCCAGCGGAAAGCGCAGGCCGCAGCCCAGTCTGGCAACGGTGAAGCCGGCGGCAGCAAAGGCTCGAGACGATCGAGGAACTGCTCGGCGCGAACGAGGAAGCGCGCAATTTGTCGGAAAGAGTCGATCATCGGGCCGCGGACAGTATAGACAGTATACTTCGAAGGTTGACGGACCCGACACTCTAGCCAAACCATGCACAAAAGCCAATCCCGCTCTTTCCTTGTCGTCGTCGCTGCCCTGCTTGCGGGGTTGCTCAGCGCCTGTGGGACGCCTGCGCCGAGCAGCGCCTGTGCCGCGCCCCCCAGTTGCCCAGCTTGTCCAGCCTGCGCCGCGGCCGGGCCAGCGACCGCCCCCCAGCCGGCTGCCAGGCCGCTACAGGCCGCGCGCTGGAGCGACCTGCCGGGCTGGAACGACGATGACCTCGCTGCCGCCTGGCCGGCTTTCCTGCAATCGTGCCGCGCGCTCGCCAAGCGGCCGCAGTGGCCGCAATGGCAAGCGGTCTGTGACGAGGCACGGAGTCTGAACGGACCGGCGACGGCGGACATCCGCCGCTTCTTTGAGTCGCGTTTCCAGCCCTGGCAATTGACCAATCCCGACTCCACGACGAGTGGGCTGATCACCGGCTACTACGAACCGCTGCTGCACGGCGCGCGGACGCGTACCAAGCCCTTTCTGCAACCGGTGCTCGGCGTACCGCCCGATCTGCTGAACATCGACCTCGGCGCAGTCCTGCCGGATCTGAAGAACCTGCGCCTGCGCGGCCGTTTGCAAGGCAACAAGGTGGTTCCCTATTTTTCACGTGCGGAAATCACCGCTCATGAAAAGAACTACCTTGACCGCGTTCTGCTTTACGTCGACGACCCCGTCGAACTGTTCTTTCTGCAGGTGCAGGGCTCCGGGCGGGTCAGGCTGCCCGATGGCCAAACGGTACGCCTGGCTTACGCCGACCAGAATGGCCACCCCTATCAGTCGATCGGGCGGGTACTCGTCGACCGCGGCGAGTTGAGCCTCGAACAGGCTTCGATGGCAGGCATCAAGCAATGGGCGCGAGCCAATCCGGGCCGGGTCAACGACCTCTTGAACACCAACCCGAGTTATGTGTTCTTTCGCGAACAACCCGCCACTGGCCATGACGGCCCAAACGGTGCGCTCGGCGTCGCGCTGACCCCGGAGCGCAGCATCGCCGTCGACCCCCGCTACACGCCACTCGGCGCACCGGTCTTCCTGGCAACCAGCCAGCCTGATTCGCCGGCACCGCTGCGCCGTCTTGTGCTGGCGCAGGATACCGGCGGCGCGA
>NZ_JDSS02000011.1:52962-54269 GCF_000584955.1 Candidatus Accumulibacter vicinus | reverse complement strand
TGCGCCGTCTTGTGCTGGCGCAGGATACCGGCGGCGCGATTCGCGGCGTCGTACGCGCCGATCTGTTCTGGGGCTTCGGTACGCAAGCCGGCCATCAGGCCGGTCGAATGAAGCAGCCAGGGCAGATGTGGGTTCTCCTGCCGCCAGGCGCTGCACCAAAATAGGCCGGATAGGGTGCAAGCCGGTGCATTTGACTCCTTGTTTTGGTGCGCGAATGAGCCATATTGCACCATAGTAGTGCGTCAAGATGACCAAGAATGCGCGCAAGTCATTGAATCCAGAGATGGCCTGACCCTGGAACAGAAATTGCTTGATGGCTTCGACCCGATATTCCGGAGGAGCCATGGAAGTACTCAAGTCTGGTAGTGACGTTCTCTTCATCTTGCTCGGTGGCATCATGGTGCTGGCGATGCACTCGGGCTTTGCCTTTCTCGAACTGGGAACGGTACGCAAGAAGAGCCAGGTGAACGCGCTGGTCAAGATCCTGACCGATTTCTCGGTATCGACGATTGCCTATTTCTTCATCGGCTTCAGCATCGCCTACGGGATCAACTTCTTCGCCGGCGCCGAAACGCTGCTGCAGAAGAATGGCTTCGAGCTGACCCGATTCTTCTTCCTGCTGACCTTCGCGGCAGCGATCCCGGCGATCGTTTCGGGCGGCATCGCCGAGCGTGCCAGGTTCTACCCGCAACTGGCCGCGACCTTTCTGATCGTCGGTTTCATCTATCCCTTCTTCGAAGGCATTGCCTGGAACCAGGCCTTCGGCCTCCAGGCCTGGCTGAAAGCCCGCTATGGGGAGGAATTTCACGACTTCGCGGGGTCCGTTGTGGTGCATGCGATGGGCGGCTGGATCGCCCTGCCGGCAGTGCTTCTGCTCGGCGCACGCTACGGACGCTACACCAAGGAGGGGCGAATTTCCGCGCACCCGCCATCGTCGATCCCGTTCCTGGCGCTTGGCGCCTGGATTCTGACCGTCGGCTGGTTCGGCTTCAACGTCATGAGCGCGCAGACGATCGACAAGATCTCCGGCCTGGTGGCAATGAACTCGCTGATGGCAATGGTCGGCGGCACGCTGGTGGCCATGGTTGCGGGCAGGAACGACCCCGGCTTCGTCCATAACGGTCCGCTCGCCGGTCTGGTCGCGGTCTGCGCCGGCTCTGACGTGATGCATCCGATCGGCGCACTATTCGTCGGCAGTGTCGCCGGCGGCTTGTTCGTGCTGATGTTCACGCTGACCCAGAACCGCTGGAAGATCGACGACGTCCTCGGCGTCTGGCCGCTGCATGGTCTTTGCGGCGCCTGGGGCG
>NZ_JDSS02000011.1:51039-52622 GCF_000584955.1 Candidatus Accumulibacter vicinus | reverse complement strand
GGCTGCCGGCATCTTCGGCAGCCAGGCACTCGGCGGCGTCGGCGGCGTCGCCTTCATGCCGCAACTGCTGATGACCGGTCTGGCGATCGCCATTGCGCTGGCCGGTAGCTGTCTGGTGTATGGCCTGCTGAAAGCCACCGTCGGCCTGCGCCTCGATCAGGAACAGGAGTACAACGGCGCCGATCTATCCATCCACAGGATCACCGCAACCCCCGAACGCGAAACCAACTGGTAATCACTCGCTGAATCATACCGACACGGTCGATGGTTGGTGGTTGGTGCATTGCATGAGCTTTGATCGACCGTGTCGAGCATGGGATGCCGGCGATCAAATTCGGCACTGTCGGCGCGAAGTTCTGGCATTACCTTTGTGTCAGGCGCCGCGGCCGATTAGAATAGGGCCATGCACAGCATCAATCTCACCGATCATTTTCTCATTGCCATGCCGGCGCTGATGGACTCTTTCTTCTCCAAGACCCTGGTCTATATCGCCGAACACAACAATCGCGGTGCGCTTGGCGTGATCGTCAATCGGCCGATCGACATGAGTCTGGGAACACTTCTCGACAGAATCGACATTCCCCTGCAGGCCGAAGGCTTCGCCCAGTTGCCGGTTTTCTTCGGTGGGCCGGTACAGACCGACCGTGGCTTTGTCCTGCATCGGCCGGTCGGGAAATGGCAGTCCACGCTGGTGATCAACGAGCACATTGGTCTCACCAGCTCACGCGACATCCTGCAGGCCGTCGCCTGTAGCGGCCAGCCGGTGGATGTGCTGGTAACGCTGGGCTACGCTGGTTGGGCTGCCGGCCAGCTTGAACACGAGTTGGCACAGAACGCCTGGTTGACCGTGCGCGCCAAGCTCGACATCCTTTTTAAATCGCCCTACGAGGAAAGACTCGCGTCGGCACTCGAGCTGCTTGGCGTCAATCTCGCCAACCTCGCCGATGCCGCTGGCCATGCCTGAACCATTCACCACGGGCACAGTACTTGCTTTCGACTTCGGCGAAAAACGTATCGGTGTTGCCGTTGGCGAATGGCAACTGTTGCAGGCGCATCCCTTGACCACCCTGCGCAGCGAGGCCAACGCCGAGCGATTTGCCGCCATCGCCACCCTGATCCGGGAATGGCAGCCGGCCAGTCTGGTCGTTGGCCGGCCGCTCGCACTCGACGGCACGCCACACGCCATGACCGCTCGCTGTACTCGCTTCGCCAATCAGTTGCGTGGCCGCTTCGGACTGCGCGTAGATTATGCCGAGGAACGGCTTTCCTCATGTGCTGCGCAGGAATGCCTGCATGCCGCCGGGCACGATACCCGCAGGGCAAAACGGCATCTCGACGCCGTGGCTGCCCAGATGATTCTGCAGGGCTATTTTGACGGCATGGCTGAGGCGGGCCACGGACACTCGTCGTGAACACCAGAACCAGACACTGATGAACGATTTCTTCCCCCTTCTCCCTTCCCATCTCCCACACCCAGGGGAGATTCCCGAGTCGCCGACGCGACTTTCAGGATGACTCTGATGACCGTCAAACCGATGCCAGCCATTGACCTCCCCGACGCCGAAGCGCAGTGCGCCCAACTG
>NZ_JDSS02000011.1:38202-50692 GCF_000584955.1 Candidatus Accumulibacter vicinus | reverse complement strand
GACCGGACACGGTCCTGGTCGGCATCCACAGCGGCGGCGCCTGGGTGGCCAGGCGCCTGCGCGAACTCCTCGCGCTGAACAATGAAATCGGCCTGATCGATGTCTCGTTCTATCGTGACGATTACGGCGCAAGGGGCCTGCATGCACGCGTCCGGCCGAGTTCGATTCCCTTCGATGTCGAAGACCGGCCAGTGATCCTCGTCGATGATGTGCTGTACACCGGCCGCACGACGCGCGCGGCGATCAACGAACTTTTCGATTATGGCCGCCCGGCCAGCATCCAGCTTGCGGTTCTCGCCGACCGCGGCCGCCGTCAACTCCCGATCTGCGCCGATTTCTGCCCCTGGCAAGTCGATCTCGATCCAGCCCGGGAGCTGGTGCTCTCGACCGACGCCAACGGTCACCTGCAATGGAGCCTGGCCGAGGATGCGTATGCGTAATCCACAACTCAACGCCAATGGCGAGTTGACGCATCTGTTGTCGACCGAGGGCCTGCCCCGCGAGGTGATCAATCACATTCTCGATACCGCATCGAGCTTTCTCAAGGTCTCGCACCGCGACGTCAAGAAAGTTCCCTTGTTGCGCGGCAAGAGTGTCTTCAACGTGTTCTTCGAGAATTCCACGCGCACGCGCACCACCTTCGAGATTGCCGCCAAGCGCCTGTCCGCCGACGTCATCAACCTCGACGTGACGCGCTCCTCGACCGCCAAGGGCGAGACCTTGCTCGATACGGTGGACAACCTGGTGGCCATGCACGCCGACATGTTCGTCGTCCGGCACGCCGCCAGTGGGGCACCGCACCTGATCGCCGACCACCTGCGCCGCCTCGGGCGGAAAGACGTGCATGTGGTCAATGCCGGCGACGGGCGCCACGCCCACCCGACGCAGGGTCTGCTCGACATGTACACCATCCGTCACTACAAGCAGGATTTCAACAACCTGGTGGTAGCCATTGTCGGCGACATCCTGCATTCCCGTGTAGCGCGTTCGGATATTCATGCGCTGACCACGCTCGGCGCTGCCGAGGTGCGCGCCGTCGGCCCGCAAACGCTGTTGCCGACGGCCCTGGACAAGATGGGACTGCGGGTCTGCCATGACCTGCGAACAGGGCTTCGCGATTGTGATGTGGTGATCATGCTCCGCCTGCAGAACGAACGCATGAATGGTGCGCTCCTGCCGTCGGCGCGCGAATACTTCCATTGCTACGGACTGACGCCGGCGATGCTGGCGCTTGCCAAACCCGATGCCATCGTGATGCATCCGGGGCCCATGAATCGTGGCGTCGAAATCGACTCCGATGTCGCCGATGGCCCACAGGCAGTGATCCTGCCGCAGGTCACCTTCGGGATAGCGGTACGCATGGCGGTCATGGGCATTCTGGCAGGAAACTGAACGATGAACGAGCAACCCCTCCCCCTCCATATCCGGAATGCCCATCTGATCGACCCGAAAAATGGCCTGGATGCCTGTCTCGATCTGTTCATTGCCGACGGACGTATTGCTGCGATCGGCCAGCCGCCGGCAGGCTTCTCTGCCGCACGTCAGATCGACGCCAAAGGGCTGATCGCCTGCCCCGGCCTGGTCGACCTGTCAGCCCGCCTGGGCAGCATCGAACCGGAACTTGCCGCCGCGGTCGCCGGTGGCGTGACCTCTCTTGCCTGCCCGCCCGACACCAAACCGCCACTCGATGAGCCAGGTCTCGTCGAGCGCCTCGTCCGGCGCAGCGAAACACTTGGTCTGGCGCGGGTCTATCCGATCGGCGCGCTGACCCAGCAGCTGGCAGGCGAAAGACTCGCCGAGATGAACAGTCTGTCACGTGCGGGCTGTATTGGCTTCTCACAGGCCAAGCATCCGATCGTCGACACGCAGTTGCTGATGCGGGCCATGCAGTACGCCGCCACCTTCGGCTACCATGTGCGTCTGTGGCCGCAGGACCAGTTTCTCGCGCGCGAAGGCGTCGCCCACGATGGCGAGGTCGCATCCCGACTAGGACTGACCGGCATTCCGGTATCGGCCGAAACCGTCGCCATCACCACGGCACTGCAACTGGCAGAACAAACCGGTGTTCGCCTGCACCTTTCGCGGCTGTCCTCAGCTGCCGGCGTGGCCCTGATCAGCGCCGCGAAACGTAGCGGCATGCAGGTTTCCTGCGATGTCTCGATCCATCACCTGCATCTGTCGGAAATGGACATCGGTTACTTCGACAGCAATGCACGCTTCGACCCGCCACTGCGTGCGTCAAGCGACCGTGACGCGCTGCGCGTCACGGTCAGGGATGGACTGGCGGCAATCTGTTCGGACCACACACCGATCGACGCAGATGGCAAGCAACTGCCCTTTGCCGAAGCATTGCCCGGAGCCACCGGACTTGAACTGTTGCTGCCCCTGACACTGCGCTGGGCGAAACATGCAAAGCTGCCGCTGGTGCTGGCGCTGGCCCGCATCACCTGTGATCCGGCGGCCATTCTCGGCATCGAGGCCGGCTCACTGGCCATCGGCAGTGCCGCCGACATTTGCCTCTTCGACCCTGCCGAATCCTGGCTCGTCACCCCGGAAGCACTGCGCAGCCAGGGGAAAAATACACCCTTCCTGGGTTACGAAGTAAGCGGTCGAACCCGCATGACTTTGGTTGGCGGGCGCATCGTTTTCGAGGCCTGAGCATCAGCGCAGGCCTCCCGCCCGTTGCGACGACGATACAGGCCAGAGCAGGCAGCGTACCGCATCGGCACGCGCACCCAGCACCGACAGCACCTTGCGCCGCGAGGTCTGGCCACTTTTCAGTTCGACTGCCGACTTGGCCAGACCCAATCGCTGCGCGACAAACGCCAGCAGTGCAGCGTTCGCCCGACCGTCGATCGCGGGTGCAGCAAGGCGGATCTTCAGCGCGTCGCCGTGCAGGCCGGCGACTTCGCTACGCTTCGCACCGGGCTGGACATGTACGGCCAGCATGATCGAGCCGTCGACTTCGCGTAGCCAGTCGACCACGGCTTACAGAAAGATCAGCAGCAACTGCGCGAGGACAATGGCCACCAGCGGTGACAGGTCGATGGCGCCAATGGGCGGTACGAAACGCTGGATCGGCCGCAGGATGGGGCGCGTCAGTTGCGATACCGGCAGGCTCAGAGGCGAGTACGGACTGACCCACGACAGGACGGCTTGCACCAGCAGCGCGCCAATCAGCAGGTAGAGGCTGAAACGCAAGGTGGCCAGCAGGCCTCGCCAGAGCAGCAGCGGCAGCAGAATCTCCGGCGCCAGGCTCTCACTGCCGACATGCAGCAGGGTCAGCGCGCCGGCAAAAATCACCTGCAGCAGATAGGCCGGCAGGAGACTCGCCAGATCCAGGCCATACCAGCCCGGCAGAATCTTGCGCAAGGGCCTGACCAGCCAGTTGGTCAACTCGACGACGAACGTGCCGATCTGATTGTTGAAGGAAACGCGGCAAGCCTGCATGTAGAAACGCAGCAGCAGCGCAAAGGTCAGGAAACCGGTCAGCGTTTCGAGCAAGAACAATCCGGCCTGCGTGATCATCAACCATCCTTGCCCAGCAGTTCACCCAATTCCCGGCCGCGGATGTTGGCGGCCAGCACGCCGGCGACGAAGCCTTCCTTGACGCCACGCTCGGCCATGGTGCGCAATGCCGCCTCGGTGGTCCCGCCTTTCGAAGTCACGCGCTCGCGCAGCACACCTGCCGTTTCATCCGACTGTGCGGCAAGCTTGGCAGCACCGAGCACGGTATCGATCGAGAGCTGGCGAGCCTGCGCCGGCGACAGGCCCAGTTCGCTTGCCGCCTGCTGCAGTGCTTCAATGAACAGGAATACATAAGCCGGACCACTGCCGGAGATCGCGGTCACCGCGTCCATGTGATATTCATCGGCGATCCACAAGGTGCTGCCGACCGCCTGCAGGATGCGCTCGGCACCGAGTCGCTCGGCCATCGACACCGCGGGCAGCGCACACAGCCCGGTAATGCCGGCACCAACCAGCGCCGGCGTGTTGGGCATTGCGCGTACGATCCTGCCGTAGCCGCCCAACCATCGCGAAACATCGGCCAGGCGCAGACCGGCGGCGATACTGATCACCAATTGCTGCTTGAGGTATTTGAGTAGCGGCGTACAGGCTTCGCGCATCTGTTGTGGTTTCACCGACAGCATGAGGGCGTCGCAGTCGAGCGCAACGGCACTGACCGCCTCATAACATCGAACCCCGTAGGCCAGCCGCAGCTTGGCGCGCCCCTGCGCACCCAATTCGATGACGGCGATGTCGCTTGCCGAAAAACCGGTTTTCACCAGGCCACCGATCATCGCGTTGGCCATATTGCCACCGCCCAGGAAAGTGATTCTCATGCTCTGTGTCTCTCGCCAAAAATTGCAGTGCCAACACGCACCAGCGTCGACCCCTCGGCAATGGCCGCTTCAAGGTCATCCGACATGCCCATCGAAAGTGTATCAAGGCACAGGCCATCTGCCTGTAATCGTTCAGAAAGTTCCCGCAGGAGGCGGAATGGGCGACGCTGCTCGACGCAGTCATGGTGCGGCGCCGGAATGGTCATTAGACCACGCAGACGCAGTTTTGGCAGCACCGCCAGCGCATTCGCCAATGCCGGCGCAGCGGTTAGCGGGACACCGCCCTTCGCGGCCTCGCCACTGACATTGACCTGCAGGCAGATCGACAGGGGAGGCAGCGATGCCGGACGCTGATCGGAAAGGCGTTGCGCGATCTCCAGACGGTCAACCGAATGCACCCAGTCAAAGGCTTCGGCCACCATGCGCGTCTTGTTGGCCTGCAGCGCACCGATGAAATGCCATTCAAGTTCCAGCACACGCAGTTCGGTGATCTTCGCGACGCCTTCCCGCACATAGCTTTCGCCAAAAGCCCGCTGGCCAGCGGCTGCCAGCTCGCGTATCTGGGCAGCGGGCCAGGTCTTGCTGACCGCGAGCAGCTGGATCGTGTCGTCAGAACGACCGCACTGCCCAGCAGCGCTGGCGATTCGCGCGCGAACGGCTTGCAGCTTGGCGGAAAGTATGGTCATAATCGGGTGCTACGCAGATTGTTCGAAGTATAACACCGCACCCTGCCCACCGTCCGAGGACCGAAGCGAATGGACATCACCGAACTGCTGGCCTTCAGCGTCAAGAACAAGGCTTCCGACCTCCACCTGTCGTCCGGCCTGCCGCCGATCATCCGGGTGAACGGCGATGTGCGGCGAATCAACCTGCCTGCCATGGAGCACAAGGACGTGCATGCGATGGTGTACGACATCATGAGCGACGTTCAGCGCAAACAGTACGAAGACACCCGGGAATGCGACTTCTCGTTCGAGATTCCCAATCTGGCGCGTTTTCGCGTCAACGCCTTCATCCAGAATCGCGGTGCTGCTGCGGTCTTTCGGACCATTCCGTCGAAGGTGCTGACGCTCGAAGACCTTAACTGTCCAAAGATCTTCAAGGACATTTCGGACTATCCACGCGGCATCGTACTGGTCACCGGGCCAACCGGTTCAGGCAAGTCGACCACTCTGGCGGCGATGATCAATCACGTCAATGAAACGGCTTATAGCCACATTCTCACCGTTGAAGATCCGATCGAGTTTGTTCACCAGCCCAAAAAATGCCTGATCAACCAACGCGAGGTCGGTCCACATACCCTGTCCTTCCAGAACGCCCTGCGTTCCGCTCTGCGTGAAGACCCGGACGTGATTCTGGTTGGCGAGATGCGCGACCTCGAAACCATCCGTCTGGCGCTCACCGGTGCGGAAACCGGCCACCTGGTTTTTGCCACCCTGCATACCTCGAGCGCCGCCAAGACCATCGACCGGATCATCGACGTGTTCCCGGCCGCTGAAAAGGAAATGGTCCGATCCATGCTTTCCGAATCGCTACGGGCAGTGATTTCCCAGTCTCTGCTCAAGACCAAGGACGGTCAGGGGCGGGTTGCGGCACACGAGATCCTGATCGGCACACCGGCGATTCGTAATCTCATCCGTGAAAACAAGGTCGCCCAGATGTATTCCGTCCTGCAGACCGGACAGCAATATGGCATGCAGACCCTTGACCAATGCCTGACCGAACTCGTCAAACGGAATATCGTTTCAATGATCGAGGCTCGCAACAAGGCGGCCAACAAAGACAACTTCATGGGCATGTAAGCCGTCCTTGCAGGCAGGAGAGGAAGCATGGAAAACGACCAGGCACTGAAATTCATGCACGAACTGTTGCGCCTGATGGCCCAGAAGAACGGCTCCGACCTCTTCATCACCGCCAACTATCCTCCGGCGATCAAGATCGATGGCAAGGTGGTGCCGGTATCCAATCAGCCGCTGTTGCCGCAGCACTCTGCAGAACTCGCGCGCTCGATCATGAACGACCGGCAGGCTTCCGAATTCGAGGCGACCAAGGAATGCAACTTCGCCATCTCGCCTGCCGGAATCGGCCGCTTTCGCGTCAATGCGCTGGTGCAACAGGGGCGCGTCGCGGTGATCTGCCGCACCATCAACCTGAACGTTCCGACTCTCGATGAACTCGGCCTGCCACTGGTGCTGAAGGATATCGCGATGACCTTGCGCGGTCTGGTCATCTTTGTCGGTGGTACCGGTACCGGCAAGACCACTTCCCTGGCAGCACTCGTCGATCACCGCAACCGCCATAGCCAGGGCCACATCATCACCATCGAAGACCCGATCGAGTTCGTTCACGAGCACAAGAAGTGCATCGTCACCCAACGCGAGATCGGCGTCGATACGGACAGTTGGGAAGTCGCGTTGAAGAACACCCTGCGGCAGGCACCGAACGTGATCATGATGGGGGAAATCCGGGATCGTGCGACCATGGACTACGCCATCGCTTTTGCCGAAACCGGACACCTTTGCCTCGCCACGCTGCACGCCAACAGTACCAACCAGGCAATCGACCGGATCATCAACTTCTTCCCCGAGGAACGCCGCCACCAACTGCTGATGGACCTTTCGCTCAACCTGCGTGCTCTCGTCTCGCAGCGCCTGCTGGCCAAGAAGGACGGCAAGGGACGCGCCCCGGCGATCGAGATCTTGCTCAATTCTCCACTGATTTCCGACCTGATCTTCAAGGGCCAGGTGCACGAAATCAAGGAGGCGATGAAAAGGTCGCGGGAACTCGGCATGCAGACCTTCGATCAGGCCCTGTTCGACCTCTACGAGGCCGGTCAGATCAGCTACGCCGACGCCCTGCGCAATGCCGACTCTCTCAACGACCTGCGCCTGCAGATCAAGCTGCATGGCAAGGAATCGAAAGACCGGGATCTGACGGCAGGCATCGGTCATCTGGACATCGTTTAGTAGAATGCCCGGCCACTGACCCTGCAGACCTTCACCGACACCATGAATCTGTCTCCCCCAGGTTCATCGTCTCCAGAGCACCCGCGCCCGGACATCCTTGGCCGGCCATCTGGCATCGCACTCTACATTGCGGTGTACGCAGCACCGCCATCCGGAAAGGAGGATTCACCATGCCTCAGAAGTATCTGATCCGACGCGACACCCCGTCCTGGAGCGTGCAGGTGTGGTTGTCGTTCGGCCTTGCCGTGACCGCCTGCACGATCGGCATCTGGCACATGCCGAGCCAGGAACTCGACCGGGCGTTTTTGGCCGTCGGTTTCTGCTTCTGCCTGTTTGCATCGTTTACGCTGGCCAAGATGATCCGTGACAACCGCGACGAGCGGATCGATACCGGCGCCTGGGTGATCACCGTCTGGGCAGGATTCGCGATGGCCGTATCGCTGACCACCTGGGGACTCTTCCGGATGACGATCGGCGACTGGGAAAAAGCTTACATGATCGTCGCCTGGCTTTTTCTGCTCAACACCGTATTTAGTGTGGCGAAACTGGTTCGCGACAAGCAGGAAGCAGATTTGCTGGAGGGAATTGCAGACACCGAGCCGCGATCTCCAGCGAACGATTCGACCATGAAATAGTCGGCAGCGCGCGGAGTCCGTCGGGTTGGGCGACGGGCACCGCACTCATTCCTTGCTCCTGACGAAGGTTTCGTGCCTGGCAAGCGCCTGCGCCCTGCCGTCGGCAATTCTGGCCAGCGTTTTTTCCAGACGAGCGTGCAACATGTCGAGTTGGCGGCACAGCGATTGTTCGGCGGTACTTCCATCTTCGAGCACGACGCAGCCACCGCTGGCCGCGGTTGCCTCGACGTAATGGCGGCAGGCATCCGGCAGGTAGCGCGCAACCATCTCCCGTACGAAAAACGTTTCTTCGATCGCCAGGTCGGCTGCGGCGAGCGCAGCGATCACCCTAGCGAGCGTTTCCTTGGTCCGCGCGAGCGTCGTCAACGCGGCCTGCGGCAAGTGCCTGGAGACTTCTTCGAGGTAGTCGTCAAAGCACTCGGCATCGCGCTGCAACTCACCGGCGTAACCGAGCTGCGTCAGCGAGTCGTACCGCGACGCAGCCCGGTGTCGCCACCACAGCGCTGCCGCTGCGGCCAGCGCCACGACACCGGCCGCGGCCAAGACGATGGTTGCGCTGGCGAATAGCGCCGAGACCAGCAGCCCGATACCGCCGATCAGCATGAGCAGGACGAGCGGTGGCGGTTCGCCCGGTTTTCCAGCGCCGGCGCGCAAGGCTGCAGTCAGCGGCCGGCCCACCAGATGCTTCCGGTTTGCGCGCTCCAGTCGCTCGATCAGTCGTGTGCTCGGCAGGGGTGGAGACTGCCGACGGCGCGGCAATGCGCGTGCAGGCAATTCTCCGGCAACCCATCTGTCACGCCCGCGCGGGTCAGTCATCTCACCTGGCCGCCATCCTCAGACCGGTCTTCTTGAGAATGGCGGTTGAAAACAGCACATCATGCGAACGACAATCGGCCCCGATGATTTCGGCGATGGCCACTACCTTGGCCAGAACCTCGGCGCGTGAACCGCCATGCACCATGGCAAACAGGTTGTATGGCCATTCGGGGAGCCGGCGCGGCCGGTGGTAGCAGTGGGTCACGAAATCGAGTCCGCCGACGCGTACGCCGAGTTCGTCGATACGCTCGTCCGGCACGTCCCAGACACTCATGCCGTTGGCGGTGTAGCCGATCGCGTAGTGATTGGGCACCGCGCCGATGCGGCGGATGGCGCCACTCTCGAGCAGGCGGGTCAGGCGCGCCATCACCTCCTCGGGAGGGATGCCGATCGCTTCGGCGATTTGGTGATATGGCCGTGCGACCAGCGGCAGGCCATTCTGGGTGGCAATGACGAGACGGCGGTCGGTGGCATCGAGGATGACGGCAGCTTGAGCGCTCATGAGCGCACCGCCAGCTTCATTTCGACGAAGTATTCCTGCAGCTTCGGGAAGGGAAAGACCGGCAGGCCGCTGGCCTCCTCAATCCGGCGTATCGCGGCGTCGATGCCGTCGGTAGTTTCGGTGGCCAGGACGAACCACATGTTGAATTCACCGTTGCGGTCGCTTTCCCGGCGGTAGTTGTGCGCCACCTCGGGAAAGGCATTGACGATTTCGAGGACACGCAGCCAGTCCGCATCGGGAACGCGCATCGCCGCCAGAACGAAGGCACCGCCCATGCGCTCGACCTGAAACATCGGGCCGAAGCGGGTCAGTACGCGCGTTGCCAGCATTCGCTGCAGACGTTCGAGGAGTTCCGTTTCGCTGATCCCGAACCTGCCGGCCACTTCGGCGTAAGGGCGTTCGCAGATCGGGAATCCGCCCTGCAGACCGTCGATGATCGCGCGATCGGTGGTGTCGATGCGTGCCGCTTCACGCATAACGGGCACCACGCTGTTTGAAGCGGGTCAGCGAGAACAGCACTGCGTGCGCGTAATCGGTCAACTGCAGGCGTGCTCGCAGCTCGGCGATGCGGGCCTCGACTTCCGCCCGTGCCTGGCCATGGATCATGCAGAACAGGTTGTAGCGCCAGGTCGGCGGCACGCGCGGGCGCCGATAGCAGAGATTCACCCCGGATTCGCACGCCAGGCGCTCGCCAATGGCGCTGACGCTGGCGTCGGGAATGTCGTGCACCAGCATCGCATTGGCTGTATAGCCGAGTTCGTGATGCCTGACGACCACCCCGAAGCGCTTGATGATGCCCTCGGCGCACCAGCGACGGATGCGTTCGAGCACTTCGCTCTCGTCGCAGCCGACCCGGCTGGCCAGCACCGAGAACGGCCGAATGAACAGCGGCAGGCCTTCCTGCAGGGCCATCACCAGACGACGTTCGAATTCGTCGAGTGGCGTCGGTGCAGTGAACTGCTGACTGCGCACGCGCACGCTGCCCACCCTCTCTCCCTGCCCGTCCAGCGCAAAACCGAGGTCGATGTGGTATTCCTCGAGCAGCGGCAGCTTCAGCACCGGCCAGCCGGCCACCTGTTCGATCGCGCCCAGGGCCGCCTGCAGGCGCCCTTCCGACCCGGCCGTGGCGACGAACCAGAGATTGTAGCGGTGCTCACGCTCGTAATTGTGATTCACTTCGGGAAAGCGATTGACCACTTCGGCAATCGCGGCCAGTTGGTCCGCGGGTACCGCCATCGCGGCCAACGTACTGACACCGATACGTTTCGGGGCAAAAATGGCGCCGACGCGCGCGATCTTGCCTTGGCGACGCAGCCCTTCCAGGGCCCGCAACACCACGCCCTCGGCAACTCCCAGCCGCGACGCCAGCTCCGCGAAGGGCGCAGAACAGAGCGGAAAATCCCGCTGAAAGTCATTGAGAAGGCGAAAGTCGATCGCTTCGTCAAGTGTGTCCATCAGAAACCCATGCGGTTGGCGCGGCTGGTGAAGAATATCCCGCTCGGCGCCTGTACGTCCAGTTCGCCAAGCTTCGAGAACGTCGCCGTATCGTAGATCAGCACCCGGTTGTCATCGCGGGCGGAAATCCAGACCTGTTCACCGCGCGGCGTGAATTCCATGTGCAGGACGGCCCGACCGGGTGCAAGCGTCTTGACTATTTTCCCGCTCAGGGTATCGATCACTTCGACCCAGCCGTTGTCGGGAAACGCGTAATTGACCCACACCTGCCGGCCATCCGGCCGCGCCATGACGAACACCGGCTGTCCCTTGACGGCGATACGGGCGATTTCCTGCCAGTTGCCGCCGGCAACGACCCACACCTCGTGGCGGCCGATCGCCGGCAGATAGACGTTGCCCTGTGCCATCGACCAGCCGCGCAGGTGCGGCATCTTGAATACCGGCAGCTTCTCCTGGCCACGCCCGTAGTTCGCGAGAATTCGCCGTGTGCCCTGCTCTGGCCGCCAGGTGTCGAGCAGGACGACGCCATCCTCGCCGAACAGTCCGGCCAGGTAATGGCGACCATCGGGGGTCACCAGTCCATCGTAGGGCTGCAACCCGGCCGGATATCGTTGCGTCTGCGGCTGCCGAGGGTTGGAGAAATCGCTGATCCAGACTTCACCGCCCTCAAAGAGCGCGTAGGCAAAACGTTGGCCGGCGAGATCGGCGAGGCCAACGACTTTCGAAAAACTGCCCGGCGCGTATTCGGCCGGTACTTCGGAGAGCAGTTCCAGGGTTTCGGCGTCAAAAGCCTTGATGCCACCGGGTGTGTAATTCTGTGCAACAACAATGCGGCCGTCCTGCGAGATCGCGCCGCCGATGGCATTGCCTGACTGCAGCACGCGCTTGACGATACGCGCCTCGAGCAGATCGACCTTCGACAGCCCGCCATCACGCCCGAAGACGTAAGCATAACGACCATCACGCGCATAGACGACCGAGGCGTGCGAGAGGTCACCGAGTCCGCCGATACGCGCATAAACTTCGCGCCGGCTGGTATCGACGAGACTGAGTTGCCCGCTCGCGCGCTCGATAACCACCCCAAGGTCGGCACTGCCTCGCAGGGTCGGCGTGGCGCAACTCGCGAGCAAAACAATCGACAGCAGGGCCAATATTCTCTTCATGCTCATTTCTCCCGGGGCGCCGCTGGCGCCCAGATGTCTGCCGCCGCGCAACACCGAAGCGCTGCTCGGCCATCGTTGCCGATGCACCGCACCGGCCTACCACTTCTTCCTGGTCGCCATGGCCTTGCACATCCTGCCCGGCATCCGCAGGCTCGACTGGTAGGCCGAAATGGCGAGCAGCTGACTATTGTCGTACTTGCTGATGATTCTGACCATCTCCGGGTTGGCGTTGCGGCGCTTGCCGTCGCGGATCTCGGTCATCTGGCGCAGCAGGTATGGATAGTGCTGTCCGGCGATTACCGGATAACCCTTGTCCCTGAAGCCTTCGCCGCTGGCGCCATGGCATCCTCTGCACTCCTTCTCGTAAAGCACCTTTCCGGTTGCCATTTGCCGATCGGCGTCCGACCCCTCATAACGACCATGCTCGACGGGAATACACAACCCTTCGATATAGGCAGCGACGTCAGCCAGTTCCTGCGGATCGGTCAGGACCGCGGCAAACGGGTACATCGTCGGGTTGTCGCGCACACCGGCGCGGATGTCGGCCATCTGCCTGATCAGCACGCTGCTGTGCTGGCCCGCGAGCTGCGGGATGCTGCCGTCGGAAAGT
>NZ_JDSS02000011.1:28521-37899 GCF_000584955.1 Candidatus Accumulibacter vicinus | reverse complement strand
GCTGCGGGATGCTGCCGTCGGAAAGTCCGCCTGCCGACGGCAGGTGGCAACTGCGGCACAACTCGTAGATTTCCTGACCGCGCTTCCGGTTGCCCTTGAGCTCCAGTGCTGCGCTCTTCTCCCCTGTCGACGCCTGCCATGGGTAATCCCTGACCTCGATGCCCGCAGGCCGGGGTACCGGCGGCCCGGCCTGCACAAGCACCGCGGCAAGCATCGCCAGACAAAACCCCGGAACCTGTTTGTTCATTGCCCACTCCCTGCTGTTTGAAAACTGAATCGTACTTCCTGGCCGACGATGACGGTACGTTCATTCAGCTTGAGCTGCAGCCATCCTTTCTCCTCCGGTCGTCCGACCCCTTCAAACCCAGGGCCCGCTGATACAAGGCATTCTTTCCGACCCCGGTAATCGCGTGCGCCAGCCGGCTGGCCTGCCGGATCGACAGGCCATCGTCGAGCAGAAGCTGCAACACGCGTTCGCCCTCGGTGCTTTCCTCGACCGGTGCTGCACCGGAAACGAGCAGCACGAACTCGCCACGCTGGCGATTGGCATCGGCCAGCAACCAGGCCTGCGCTTCACCGAGTGCGCAGCAATGAATGCTTTCGAACAGCTTCGTCAGTTCCCGCGCCAGAACCAGCGTACGTTCCGGTCCAAAGGCCGCGCACAGGGCAGCGACGGCTTCGAGAATGCGATGCGGCGCCTCGTAGAAGATCAGTGCATAGGGCAGGGGCGCCAGTTCCCGCAAGACCGCTGCGCGCTGCCCGGCCTTGTTCGGCAGAAAACCGTAAAAAAGAAAACGAACTTCGTCGAGCCCTGCCGCAGACAGCGCGACCACCGCCGCACAGGCACCAGGCAGCGGAATGATGCGATGGCCGGCAGCACGCACTTTCGCCACCAGCCGCGCACCCGGATCCGATACTGCCGGTGTGCCGGCGTCCACGACCATCGCGACCGACTCACCGGCGGCAAGGCGCGCGATCACCTGTTGCGCGGCGCCTTCTTCGTTATGCCGGTGCGCCACCAGCAAGCGCGCATTGCAGCCGTAGTGGCGCAGCAGGGGTGCACTGTGACGCGTATCCTCGGCGGCGACCCAGGGCACCTGCTGCAGGACTTCGATCGCGCGCTGTGTGATATCGCCAAGGTGGCCGAGCGGCGTCGGAACGACATATAATGCAGGAGATTCTTCTGTCATGGAGATCAGCTTGCCGGTGAGCCTTAAAGATAACACGCGCAGGCCAGCAGGATACCTTGCTCGTTTAGCCAGCCCAGCCGCTTCGGGGGCGATGGCCGAGGAACTCGCCGCGCGCTTCCTCGAAAGGCACGGTCTGAACGTACTGCTGCGCAATTATCGCTGTCGGGGTGGCGAGGTGGACCTGATTTGCCGGGACCGGCAGGTACTCGTCTTCGTTGAAGTGCGCCTGCGCCGCAACGCCCGCTTCGGCGGCGCGGCCGCCAGTATCGACCTGGCCAAGCAGCGGCGTATCGTTCTCGCCGCGGAGCATTACCTGAGTACCCATCCTGGTCGGGAATCCGACTGCCGCTTCGACTGCATCCTGTTCGACGAACTGTCCGAGGCCGCCATCGAATGGATTTGCGATGCGTTTCCGGCAACTGATTAGTCCCCTCCTCTGGCTGGTCCTCGGCGGATATGCCGGCGCCGCTGAAACGATCCGGGTGCTTGTGCAAAGTTCGCCGCTGGCCGGCAGCCAGTATTACGCAGTCGCCGAGCTGTGGTCGCAGATCAAGCCTGGCGACCGCCTGATCCTGATCCGCGAACCCGACAACCGCCATGACCGCAAAGCCATCCGCGTCGAATGGAACGGGCGCCTCCTCGGTTACGTCCCGCGTGCCGAGAACCGTGCCGTGGCGCAGGCAATCGACGCCGGCGAGAAACTCGAGGCGCGCGTTTCCCGACTGCGCGACGACCCGAATCCCTGGCGCCGCGTCGAGTTCGAGGTGTTCCTGGTACTCTGATGTTAGAATGGCCTTCCTTCTTGTCCCGGAACATCGTCACAGCCCATGGATTTGATCAGCCGTATCAGCGGGCACTTCACAGAGAGCGCACAAACCAAGCTTGACGCCGTCGAATTTCTGGCAGCGCCCATTGCCGAGGCGATCGAAGCGATGGTCGGCTGCCTCCTGAACAATGGCAAGATCCTCGCCTGCGGCAATGGCGGCTCGGCGGCTGATGCCCAGCACCTGGCGGCCGAACTGGTCGGCCGCTTCGAGCTGGAGCGCCACGAACTGGCGGCAATTGCACTGACCACTGATTCCTCGGTGATCTCGGCGATCGCCAACGACTACGGTTACAAGCTCGTCTTCGCCAAGCAGGTACGTGCCCTCGGGCAGCCCGGAGACATTCTCGTGGCCATCTCCACTTCGGGCGATTCGCCAAACGTCATCGAGGCGATCAATGCTGCACACGAAAACGACCTGCGCGTTGTGGCCCTGACCGGCAAGGGGGGGGGCACGGTCGGCGAAATCCTGCGCAAGGATGACATCCACGTCTGCGTACCGGCGGAGCGCACGGCGCGCATCCAGGAAACACATCTGCTGATCATCCATTGCCTTTGCGATGGGATGGACTGTCTGCTCATGGGAGTCGAAGAATGAAAAAAAGTCTCGTCACCAGCTTGTTGCTCGGCGCGCTGCTGCTGCCGATGCTGCAGGGTTGCCTGGCAATGCTCGCCGCCGGTGCGGGCGGTGGCGCTCTGGCGGCGCTCGATCGGCGGTCGCTGGGAACGCAAACCGACGATGAAAGCATCGAATGGAAAGCCAGTGCACGCGTCCACGAGAAGATCGGCGATCAGGCGCATACCAGCTTCACCAGCTATAACCGCAAGGTGCTGATTTCCGGAGAAGTGCCCTCTGAACAGATGAAGGCAGAAGTCGGGCAGATCGTCGCCGGGGTGCCACAGGTCCAGGGGGTTTACAATGAACTCGTGGTTGGTCCGATCAGCTCCTTCTCGGCGCGCAGCAATGATTCGTATGTGACGACGCGGGTCAAGAGTCGCTTTGTCGACACCGGCAATCTCAACGCCGTACATGTCAAGGTAGTGACCGAAGCCGGGGTCGTCTATCTCCTGGGTCTGGTCAGCCAGCGCGAAGCCGACACAGCGATCCAGGTGGCACGAACCACCGGCGACGTCAAGAAGGTCGTGACGCTGATGGAGATCCTCCCCGACGCCAAAGTCAAGGAACTGGAGCTGAGCATGCCAGCCACCGCCAAACCCCCGGCAAGCTCTCCAGCGGCTGGCGGATAGCAGAGCCATTCCTGAGCGCTGCCAGGTGGCAGCGCTCAGGCCGCAGCACCTCGCTCGATGACCACGCCGACGCGCTGCACTCCGTGCATCATGCCGAGTTTGGCAATCGAGACGCGCACCCAGGTGGCGCCGAAGTCCTCCAGGAGCAGGGTAGCCACATACTCGGCAAGCCTTTCGAGAAGGTTGAAATGGCGGGCGCCGAGTTCGGCACGCAAACGCTCGACCACCAGCGCGTAATCGATGGTATCACCGATGTCGTCGCTGGCGCCTGCAGAGGCGGTCGAGGTGCCAATCTGCAAGGAGATTTCCAGCGTTTGCGGCATGGCCCTTTCACGCGGGTAGATGCCGATCAGCGTCGAGGCGCGCAGGTCGTCGATGAAGATGATGTCCATGTGGTGAGACGTCAGGTCGGTGTAGAATTGCCCGTCGGGCGTGCACAGCCCGCAGCGCGATTGCAGTGCGCGCATTCTAACCCAGAGCACTACTGACTACCCAAACCCCTCGATGCCGCCGCCCTTGATCTCTCTGCTTGCGGTCCTTGCCGCTTATCTGCTCGGCTCCGTGTCCTTCGCACTGGTCGCAAGCCGACTCTTCGGCCTGGCCGACCCGCGCAGCTATGGTTCGAAGAACCCAGGCGCCACCAATGTGCTGCGTAGCGGCCACAAGGGCGCCGCTCTGTTCACCCTGTTTGGTGACACCGCCAAAGGCTGGTTGGCGGTCTTTCTTGCCAGTCGCCATGCTGCCGAGTATGGTCTGGGCGGCTATACCGTCGGGCTCGTTGCACTGGCCGTCTTTGTCGGCCATCTCTACCCGGTTTTCCTGAGATTCAGAGGCGGCAAAGGCGTGGCAACGGCCGCCGGCGTGCTGCTCGCCATCGACCTCTGGCTGGGGCTGGCAACCCTCGGCACCTGGTTGCTCGTCGCCTTCACACTGCGCTATTCGTCACTGGCCGCCCTGCTGGCGGCAACGGCAGCGCCGATTTACGGCTTTCTCATGTGGGGGCGCGATTCCATGCTGCTGGTGGTCGGCCTCATTGCCATGGCACTGATCGGTAAACACTGGCAGAATCTGCAACGCCTGATGGCCGGCAGCGAGCCGAAGATCGGGGGCAGGAAGCCATGACCGGGGACCCCTCAGGTACTCGAACCTTCCCGAAAACCTTCCCAACCACCCACAAATCCCCGGAGCGTGCGGGGATCGGAGCACTGCACCTCCATGACGCCTGATACACAGGCACCCGAGTGGCCTCTCCAATCCGGCCATGAATGACGATCCGATGCCCCGCCCGCAACGTCGTCGCCTGCAGGTGCTGGCGGGGATCTGCGCCATTGGAACAGGCGTCGGCGCCGCCAAGTACCTGACCGGACACGCCCGGCCGCCAACCGGCAACCCGGTCGCTGCCGATCTCGCGGATCTGCTGCCAGGAAGGCTGCGGGTGCTCGACTGGCAGGGTCGCACGCTATGGATTCTGCGCCGAACGGCTGAGGAGGTCAGCGCCCTGGCCGATCACGAAAGTGAACTCGTCGACCCACACTGCCAGCATTCGCTGCAACCCGAAAACTGCAGCAATCGCCATCGTTCGCTGCACCCCAATGTCTTCGTCGCCATCGGGCAATGCACCCATCAGGGTTGTACGCCACAGCTGCGCAACGGGCCCGGCATCCGCAGCGAGTTTCTGTGCCCCTGCCATACCTCGAAATTTGACCTTGCCGGGCGCGTCTTCCGTAGTGGACCGGCGCCGGCCAACCTGGTGATTCCAGTATATCGGCTTGACGGCGACAGCCGCGTCGTGGTCGGCGAGGCGTAAGCAGCCCTGACCCTGGAGCAGCATGCTATGCTACCGCTCAACATTTCAGAAGAGCCTTATATCAAAGGAATGGCGCATGCAACAGGTCGATGATGAACATTGTCCCGGATTGAATCCGACCATGGACGGCGAGCACCGCGTCCAGCTTGGCCTGATCAACGCCTTGTGTGATGCCGTCGAGGCACACGCCGACCCCGGGGAAATCGGTCACATCCTGGAAACCCTGGTGGAGTACAGCAAGGCACATTTCCTGTCGGAAGAGTTACTGATGCGACTCGACAGTTACGATGGCTTCGACGAGCATGTCGAGGACCACGCCGAAATACTGGACACCCTCACCGCGATCACCGACACCTATCAGATCGACCAGACCGAACTGATACCGCAGCAGGCGCGCAAGCTGTTGGCTTTCCTGATCCGCCACATCGAAACGCGTGATGCGCACTACGCGAGTGCGCCTCGTCTCTGACGAGGATCATCGCAGGCAACTCCTGACTTCGGGGGGCCACTTCAAAATACTGCTTGCCGGACTATTGCAGGAACTGGAATGGTGATTTGCGCCGCACGGCGATTCCCCTCACACGATTTTGATCCGACCATGTCTACCCGTGACTGGCGCCCGCATTGGCCTCCGGCCACCTGCTCCGCGTCGTCGCCTCGTCCCCTGGTCCCCCACTCTCTGGAGAATCGTCATGTCGGCCATACCCGCTACCCCCATCAAACTCTATCGTCACCCCCTGTCCGGTCACGCCCATCGCGTGCAACTGATGCTGTCGCTGCTCGACTTGCCGACACAACTCGTCGACGTCGACCTGATGAAGGGAGCGCACAAACAACCCGAGTTCCTGGCCCTGAACCCGTTCGGCCAGGTTCCGGTGATCGACGACAACGGAACGATCGTTGCCGATTCCAACGCGATTCTCGTCTATCTGGCTCGCCAGTACGGAGGTGAGCAGTGGCTGCCGAGCGATGCGGTCGGTGCCGCCGCGGTGCAAAGGTGGCTGTCCGTGGCCGCCGGTCAGATCGCCTTCGGGCCGGCGGTGGCGCGTCTGGTGACGGTATTCGGAGCGAAGAAGAATGCGGACGAAGCGATTGCCCTTGCGCACGCCGTTCTGAGCGTCATCGAGGGCAATCTGTCGCGGCACGCCTTCCTCGTCGGCGACGCGATGACCATCGCCGATGTGGCGGCCTATACCTACCTCGCGCATGCGCCCGAAGGCAACGTATCCCTGGACGCCTACCCGAAGGTGCGCGACTGGCTGGCGAGAATCGAAGCCCTGCCCGGCTTTGTCGGCATGCAGAAGACCGCCGCTGGACTGGCGGCGTGAGCACCGCAACCGGGAGTCGGCAAGAATGAGCGCGGCAACAGTTTCCCCCTGGCACCGCGGCGAACGCGAGCTGCAACAGAGCGTCGGCGTCGCCGAGCGCATGGAGGTGTTTGGCCGCCAGGTCATCCGCGACTACATGCCGGAACAACATCGCACGTTCTACCGGCAGCTTCCGTTCCTGGTGATCGCCGCCGTGGACTCGGCCGGCGATCCCTGGGCGACGCTCGTCGAGGCGCGCGCGGGTCTGGCGCAGTCAGCCGATGCGCGGCACCTGCAGATCAACGCCCTGCCCGGCCCGGGGGACCCTGCGCGCGACGCGTTGAGGCCGGGCGACGGCATCGGCGTGCTCGGCATCGAGCTGCAGACGCGTCGCCGCAATCGCGTCAATGGCAGAGTGGTCGCGCGCGACAACCGCCAGTTGACGTTGCAGGTCGAGCATGCCTTCGGCAACTGCCCGCAATACATTCAGGCAAGGAACTTCACGTTTTCCGGTGATCCCGCCGAGCCGTTCAGCGGTCACGCGGAAGTTCTGCCGACCCTCGACGCCGAGGCCAATGCCCTGATCCGGACGGCCGATACCTTCTTCGTCGCCAGCTATGTGGATCCGGAAGGGGATGCCGGCAGACGCCAGGTCGACGCCTCGCATCGCGGCGGCAAGCCCGGTTTCGTGCGTATCGACGGCGATGTCCTGACCATCCCCGATTTTGCCGGCAACCTGCATTTCAACACCCTGGGCAATCTGCAGGTCAATCCGCGGGCGGGCCTGCTGTTCATCGACTTTGCCAATGGCGATCTGTTGCAGCTCAGCGGCCGTACCGAACTGGTCCTGGCGGGTGACGAAGTCAGCAGTTTTCAGGGGGCCGAGCGGCTCTGGCGTCTGCATGTCGTCAAGGCGGTGCGCCGCCGCGGCGTGCTGAAGCTGCGCTGGCGTCTCGATGAGGTCTCTCCCAATTCGCTGCTGACCGGATCGTGGGAAGAGGCCCTGGCTCGCCAGCAGGCACAAGCCTTGCGCAACCAGTGGCGGCGCTTTCGCATCGCGCACATCGCCGACGAAAGCTCGACGATCAAGTCCTTTCATCTCGAACCCGCCGACGGCGCCGGTTTGCCGCTCTTCGAGGCCGGGCAGCACCTGCCCATCCGGCTGATGGTCGCCGCGGGAGCCGCACCTGTCATTCGCACCTACACCCTGTCGGCGGCGCCGTCGGATGGCTACTACCGCATCAGTGTCAAGCGCGAAGGACGGATTTCGCAGTTCCTGCATGAGCACATCGCCGTCGGCGATGAAATCGAGGCCCGTGCGCCGCTGGGCAATTTCGTCGTGGACCCGCATGAACGCCGCCCGCTCGTTCTCCTGTCGGCCGGGGTGGGAATCACCCCCATGCTCGCCATGCTCCGCGAGGTGGTGTACGAAGGGGTGCGTACCCGCCGCGTCCGCCAGACCTTCTTCGTCCATGCGTCGCGCACGCTGGCCGAGCGGGCCTTCGACAGCGAACTCCAGGAACTGATCGAGCGTGCCGATGGTGCGGTCGAGGCGCTGCGCATTCTCAGTCAGCCCGAGCCCACGGCCGTTCTCGGCGGCGACTATGACGTTCAGGGCCGCATCGATCTTCCCTTGCTGAAGGCCATCCTGCCCTTCGACGATTTTGATTTCTACCTCTGCGGTCCGGCGGCGTTTGCTCAGGACCTGTACGACGGCTTGCGGGCGATGCAGATTGCCGACGAGCGAATTCACGTGGAGCAGTTTGGCCCCTCGTCGCTGCGCCGGCGAGTGGCGGAAGCGGTCACGGCAAACCCACTGCCCACCCTGCCGGTGGCCGAAACTTCCGTCGCGGTCGTGTTTGCGCGGTCGGCCAAGGAGGCCCGCTGGCAGCCGGGCGGCGGCAGCCTGCTGGAACTGGCGGAAGCGCGTGGCCTGACACCGGAATTCAGTTGCCGGGGCGGTTCCTGCGGCACCTGCAAGACCCGGCTGCTGGCAGGCCAGGTCAGCTACACGTCGCCGCCCGCCGTCGCCCTGGCGACCGACGAGATTCTGCTCTGCTGTTCGGTGCCGGCGGCGGGTGCCGGCAACGCGGCGGGCCTGGTGCTGGACTTGTAACGCGTCGATGGCCGCTGCTCGCCGGCAACGGGCATCGGCAAGGAATGACTCGAGGAAAGGGGCTTGTCCATGAACACGCTGGAAGTCGATGTCGCCATTATCGGCGCCGGCACCGCCGGAATGTCCGCCTACCGCGCCGCGCTGGCGCATACGCGCAGCGTCGTGGTCATCGAGGGCGGGCCGTACGGGACGACCTGCGCGCGCGTCGGCTGCATGCCCAGCAAACTGCTGATCGCCGCCGCCGAGGCCGCGCATGCGGCAAGGCAGGCCGACGCCTTCGGTGTCGTCGTCGATTCGCTACGCATCGATGGCGCCGCCGTCATGCGGCGCGTTCGTGACGAACGCGACCGCTTTGTCGGCTTCGTCACCGAGGCGGTGGAACATTGGCCGGCCGAGCACCGCCTGCGCGGTCACGCGCGCTTTCTCGACCGCCACACGCTGCAGGTTGGCGAGCACACGCGCGTAACGGCGCGGCGCATCGTCATCGCCACCGGCTCACACCCGAACGTGCCGGCCGAATGGCGCGAGGCCGCCGGCGATCGGCTGATCGTCAACGACGACGTCTTCGCCTGGCAATCGCTGCCGCAGTCGGTCGCCGTGCTCGGGACCGGGGTGATTGCGCTGGAGCTGGCGCAGGCCCTGCATCGACTGGGCGTGCGCGTGTCTGTCTACGGCCGCGGCGAGCGCGTCGGCCCGCTCACCGACCCCGTCCTGCAGTCCGCAACGCGCAAGGTCTTCGCACAGGAGCTGTCGATACGCCTGGGAGCGTCCGACCTGCACCTCCGGCGTATCGGCAACGAGGTCGCCGTCCGCGTCGGTGACGAGGCTCCGGCCGCTGAACAGCGCTACGAGTGGATATTGGCGGCGAGCGGCCGCCGTCCCAATCT
>NZ_JDSS02000011.1:26132-28167 GCF_000584955.1 Candidatus Accumulibacter vicinus | reverse complement strand
AGAGCGGCCTGCCGCTGGACACGCGCGGCGTGCCTCTCTTCGATCCCGGTACCGGCCAGATCGCCGACAGCCACGTCTTCATCGCCGGCGACGCCACCCATGAGCGGGAGATCCTCCACGAGGCGGCGGACGAGGGCCGCATCGCCGGTGACAATGCCGGCCGCTTCCCCGACGTGCGCGTGCGGCCGCGGCGCGCCCCGCTGTCGGTGGTGTTCTCCGATCCACAGATCATGCTCGCCGGACAGAGCTACGCACAGTTGCTGCGCTCGGGGGTGGACTTTGCCGTGGGGGAGGTCTCGTTCGAGGATCAAGGGCGCAGCCGCGTGATGCTGAAGAATCGCGGTGTCCTGCATCTCTATGCCGAGCGGTGCAGCGGTCGCCTGCTGGGGGCCGAAATGCTCGGTCCGGCGGCGGAGCATCTGGGGCATCTGCTGTCCTGGTCGGTGCAGCGAGGCGACAGCGTGCAGGCGATGCTCGACAGTCCCTTCTATCACCCGGTCATCGAAGAGGGCCTGCGAACGGCACTGCGCGAGCTACAGCGCGCCTTGCGCATGGGGCCGCCGCCGGTCGAGCGCTGCCTGGACTGTGGTCCGGGCGCGTAAACTTCGGACCGGGCGCGCTGCACGCTGCGCCGCCTCGGCCGGCTCCAGGAAGCGCGCCAAGCGAGCTTGCGGGCGCGCGACACGTACCTTGCCTACCGCCGCGACGACGGCGAGAGCCACACCGGCGGTGCGCTGCTGGCGGCCGAAATCGCCCGCCTACTGCTCGTCGGCGACACCAACAGCGCCAGCGTGCGGCACGGTTTTCTTGTGCTGATACCGCTTGACATGGTACGGGAAGCCCGTACAGTTCAAGTCATGCGTACCGTGATCGAAACCCCGACATTCCAGAAACAGGCCGCGAAGCTGTGGTCAGAAGACGAGCGACTGGACTTCATCGACTGGATTGCCGCGAATCCGCTCGCCGGGGACGTGATCCCTGGTGCGGATAGCGCGCGGGAAGTCGTGCTGCTGGTGGCGGCGTATGGCAAGGCGGAACGCAGCAACATGCTGCCCGTCGAAATCGACAAGGTGGTGTGAGATGGAGGGTACGGGAATAGACATCGAGAAGGTGGCGAGGGCTATCGAGGCCGACGCCGGTGAAGCGCTGCCGGACCTGCGACAGGCGCTTGCCGAGGAGAGGGACGGGATGGGGTGGGTTACGACGCCCGAGCAAGTCCTTGTGCGCCAGGCGCGGAAGCAGTCCGGCCTGTCGCAAGCGGCCTTCGCCGAGCGCATCGGAACCCCGGTGGCGACGCTGCGCGACTGGGAACAAGGGGGCTTTGCGCCGCCGGGCGCGGTCTTGTGCCTGTTGCGCCTGATCGTCAAACATCCCGAGTTGTCGCAGGAGTTGAGCGAAGCGTGAGCTTCGCCGAACGTCGTTTGGCTCGGGGCACTTCCGGCCGCGAACGTCAAGGGCTTGCGACGACGCCGCTCCGGTTGCGCTGACTGCCGCTCGCGGACCCACGCCACGAACGACGGCGCCGCGCGGGAATCCGGCGTACACTTCTCCGCTCGCAGAACAGGCGCCAACGCCGCGCTGGGAGAGCCCCGATGGCAAAGAACGATTCCGCAAGCGAAGCCGCAACCCTTCCCACGACCTACTTCGTCTCGCACAGCAGCGGCGACGACGGGATCGTCCGCCGCTTGCGCAGGGCGCTCGCCGAGCTCGATACGTCGCTAACGATCGACTCGCGCACGTTCCACGGCGGCGACCCGCTCGAATCGACGATCCGCGACGCGATCGCCAGCTCGTCCGGCGTCCTCGTTCTCGTCTCGCCGCAGGCGAAGGATTCGGCGTGGGTCGGCAAGGAACTGAAACACGCGCTCGCCGTGCAGCGGCAGCGCGGCGGCGCCGAGTCGTTCCCGGTCGTCCCACTACTCCTCGACGGCACGCCGCTCGGCGCGTTCGAGGCGCTGTTCGACGAGCCACCGATCCCCGTCGCCCTCGCCCGCAGCGCGCTCGACGCCGCGCCGCACGAGATCCTCGTCGCCTT
>NZ_JDSS02000011.1:23540-26122 GCF_000584955.1 Candidatus Accumulibacter vicinus | reverse complement strand
CACACCAAGAAAAACCTCTATATGAATCAATTGCTTGCGTGCCATAAAAATATCAAGTGGCACTACAAGCCCGTAATTTCTGATTCAGCTGATCAGTTTTCTGATTCCTCCGGGTGTGGCGCTGATGCCCAGCGCGCGATAGATCGCCAGCAGGTCGGGTTCGGCGACGGTGGCTTTGCGCACATGCAGGGAGCGGCCGTCGCGCTGATTGAAGGTCGCAGTGACCCGGCGCTGCACCGAGAGGATGTCACGCAGGCTCGCCCAGCTGTCGGTGATTCCCGCGGCCTTGAGTTTCACGCGCAGGAACTGAACGCACTGGTAGGCGAGCACGGTGATGAACAGATGTCCGTCCGAGCGGACTTCCTTGTGGTGGTAGATGGGTCGCAAGCCGAGCTCGCTTTTCAGACTGCGAAACACACTCTCCAGGTCGGTCAGCATCGTGTAGGTGCGCCAGAGTTTCTCTTCATCCCAGGCGAGTTCGTTGGTCCGCAGGCAATAGACGCCGGGATGCGTCGCCATCGTGCCGGGAACCGGCACCTTCTGCCAGGTGATCGCCGTCACCGTCTGGCCGGAATTCTCGGTGACCAGATTGACCTGGTAGTGTTGGCTGGCGCCGCGGCTCTTCTGCTTGAGTCGGCCGAGACGTTCCAGCAGCTTGTCGTGGCCTTTTTCGCTCTTGGGCTTTTGCAGCCCATCGCGCATTTGCTGCAGGCCGGCCTCGAAACGCCCACAGGATTGCGCGAGCATCGCCTCTTCCTTGAGTTGCCGGGTTGGCGAGTGGCAATACAGGCAAAGCTCCTGGCCATCCAGGCTCAGCTCCTTCTGGAGATGCCGCCACTCCTCGCCAGCGGTCTCGATGCTCACCGAGCGTGTGGCATCGAACTGCCGCATCCCGCCGCGACGCACCACCAGATAGCGATAGCCGTGCTCGACCAGCCAGGCGACGTTGGCGTCGGTGGCAATGCCGGCATCCATGACCACCAGCGCTCCCGCCGGCGTCCCCAGTCCGGCCAGCATGGACGCCAGCGTGCCGGGCTCGGAAACGTTGCCGGCGAAGGTCTGTGAGCGCCGGACGAAGCCGCTGCCGTCGAGCACCAGGCCGAGCGTCACCCGCGGGCAGTCGCTGCGCTTCTCCTTCGAACGCCCGCGTTTGGCCTTGCGATTGAGCTCGGCTTCGCCTTCGAAATAGGTGTTGCTCAGGTCGTACAGGGTGACCGTCTCTTGCAGATCAAAGAGCGTCCGGGCGGTGCTGAACAAACGCGTCTCGATCACCTCCCGATGTTTCATCAGGACGTCCGAGGCGCGGTACAGACTCATGTGCGACATCGACAAGAAGTCGACGTCCATCAACTCGCCCAGGGCGCTGTGCTGCTGCAGCCAGTTCCAGGTCGCCAGCTCTGACCCCGGCTGGCCCATTCTCCCGATCAGGTTGCCCAGGATCGATGCCTGTACTACCCCACTGACGCCCAGTTCGTTCAGCGTCTCGATCAAACCCAGCTCGCTTGCCGCATGCAGACCGACGTGTTCGACGCCCACCGACCGGGGTTGTGTCATCTGCAGCGAGTCCACATCGACTTCCTGGAAGTCCGCAGGCGGGCGAGGTTCGCTGGTCGATCCGGCCGCACCCTCCGTCGCCGACGCGATGACCGGTGCGCGAGCAACCCGCTGCCCATGGTAACGCTGCGCTGCGCGCTCGATCGATTCAGAACATTCCAAAGGCATGATCAGCGCCTGCGTATGGTTGAGCAACTGCTCTATGCGGCTGCACAGGATCGGCCAGTCTTCCTGCTTGATCGGAAAGTGACGGCCGAGGTTCAACAGCGTGATCTGACGGACCTTGCCACCGATGCGTTCGGTGCGCACCAGTCGGTAGGTGACGTAGCTTTCACCCGTCGCCTTGTTGCCGGTTCTCGTCTGTCGTATGAACATGCCCACGATCGTATACCAAGCGCGCTCATAAGCTGCGTTAACTGTCGAGCCTAAGCGCATGTAGAATTGGAGCATTGCTTGTTCTTTGGGCGTGCGGCCATGTTGAGACTGGCATTTACGCAAGCTGAGGCACGGGCCTTGGCACACGAACGCTTTCACCATCCGCATCCACGCGTGCGACGCAAGATGGAAGCACTCTGGCTGAAAAGCCAGGGGCTTGCGCATCAAGAGGTTGCACGGCTCGCGGGGGTGAGCGGAAATACGCTGCGCCTTGCTCGAGAAACTCTCTACCCTGCGGCCCACGCTGCCGGTTACGGTCGTGCTTGACAACGCCCGCTATCAGCGTTGTGCATGGGTGCAAAACTGCGCCGAAAAACTAAAGATGGAGCTGCTCTTTCTACCGCCTTACTCGCCCAATTTGAATCTCATCGAGCGTTTGTGGAAGTTCGTCAAAAAACGGTGCCTCTATGCCAAGTACTACCGCGACTTCAGCTCTTTCACCACGGCCATCGAACGCTGCTTGCAAGACACACACACCATCCACGCCAAAGCGCTCAATTCCTTGTTGAGACTGAACTTCCAAACCCTCCCAAAGGCTCAGGTTGTGACCGCGTAAGGTATACAACAAAAGCAAGAGGCCGAGCCTGCCGATC
>NZ_JDSS02000011.1:22348-23530 GCF_000584955.1 Candidatus Accumulibacter vicinus | reverse complement strand
CTTGTTGCCGGTTCTCGTCTGTCGTATGAACATGCCCACGATCGTACAACAAAAGCAAGAGGCCGAGCCTGCCGATCGCAATTATTATGGCACTACAAAACAACAGAAAAATCCATCGCACGAAAAATCAACGACTTACTGTCGAACCTTGCCTGGAAAGCAGGAAATATGCGTATGGGATGTTAAAGATGGGCTAAGGTTAGGTGCCACTGGTGGCGAGCCGATCCGCGACTTGGTATCCCCGCTCCGTGAGTTCGAAGACAGACTCCTTGCCCGAGCTACCGTGGGAGAGCTGGACTAGGTTGTGGGTCTTCAACTCACTCAGTGCATAGTCCCACTTTGCCATGGAGCGACGATCTTCCATCTCGCCAAACTGCCGAGCGCCGGCCTGGATTACTCGCCCAGCGAGGAGATCGATAGCAAGTATTAGTCCTGTCTTATCCGCCGCCGCAGCCTCAAGGAGCTGACACGCTTCGGGACCAAGCGACGCGAGCAGCGCAGATATCTCGTCCGGCGGTGGCCCTTGTATCGCGGTGGGAATGCCGAACCCGTTCCGACGGCTCTTCTCCATCTCGAACGCCTGCCGGATGTACGGGCTCTTGTAGAGAACGACCTGCAGTTGTCGACGGAGCTTCAGACCAAACTCATCGGCATTCAGGAATGTCTCGATCAGGCCTTGCGATTCGCACCACTTCCGAAACTCCTGAAGTGCGTCGTACTGCTCGCGACTCACGGTCCGCAAGTCAGATGGAGCCTCACAGAAGTAGAGCATTGCCGGCTTCCCGGCCTGAACGTGTTTCTGAATCTCCTCGGCCGTCCCGCTGACAGAGCTACCCGTTGGGGTACCCAACCTCGTCCAGAAGATGCCAACCAGGAGGTCGCAATCCTTCAGTACCCGATCGTTGATCAGTTCCTGAGGTCGCGAGCCGAGTTCCGGAGAGGAGTGGGTTTCCCAACCAACAGGCATCAAGGCCACGAGCGTGGCTGCGGAGTGAATGTAGTTCCACTCGTGCAACACGTCGCGTGCCGAAGCGCGGTATTGAGTCACGTCGCCGGGCGAGGCGATCATGACTGGGATGATGGTGGCGGTGTAGGGCATGTGCTGTGGCACCTAACGTTTGAGTTGAGCCGCAGACGCCGGCTTGCCGGTGGCTGTCGGCTCGAACGAATGGTTGAACGAAT
>NZ_JDSS02000011.1:19455-22338 GCF_000584955.1 Candidatus Accumulibacter vicinus | reverse complement strand
TGCCTGGAAAGCAGGAAATATGCGTATGGGATGTTAAAGATGGGCTGGGTTCGGGATGGCTCAACTGGTAGCGTCGCGGGATGAAAACAAAGGCTACGCGCCAGATAGTTGCGCGGGCATTGTTCACCCGCCCGCCCGCCACGGCCGGCGACGAAGTTCAGCGGCCGGCACAAGGCGAAGTTCGTCAGCGGCCGATGAAGGGATTGAGCAGTTTGACGCCAGAACGCTCGACATCGCGCGTGTTGCGAGTCACCAACACAAGATCATGAACCAGCGCGGTGGCGGCGAGCAAACCATCGGCCATGGGCAAGCGATCAGGAATCCCCATACGACCCCAGGAATCGGCGACTTCCGGGGAAATGGGCAGGAGACGATTGCCCACCGAGGTGCGCAGCGTCGCCAGCCAAACGTCCAGCCTTGCCGCCGCGATCGGGTCACGGCGACGCAGCAGCTCGGCGCCCCGACGTATCTCGCCCAGGACGATCACCGAAACGTACAGATCGGAGGAGGAAACTCCCGCGTACCAGGCCTGCACGCCGCGGTCGCCGCGATCGCCCTTGCGCAGTTCGGCCAGGACGTTGGTGTCGATCAGGAATCCCACGCCGTATCTCTGCGCCCATAGTCCGGCGACCTGTTGAAGTCCGCGTCGTCACCGACGTCCGGCATGGCGGCGAGCAAAGACTTCAAGTCGGCAGGCGGTTCGCTTGCCGGTGGCTCCTGGACCAGAAGAATGACTTCGAGGCGCTTGTGCCGCAGCGATTCGGGAACAGCGATCGAGGTCGGTGCATCTTCATAGAACTGTCGAAAGGCTTCCATCGCTTCTTGATCCTTCGCAGGTAGAGGCAAGCAGGGGCGCTGTCGCAGCGTAAAACCCGAACCGCTTGCCGAATCGGCGCTAGGCTGCCTGAGGCCCGTTTGGGCACTTGATGACCGACAAGAACCTTGGACGAGGCCAAACCGAAGTGTCCCCCATGTCGAGCCAGCTTGCTGCCCGGCTGACCGTCGAACAGTGTACTCGCAAATCCTGGGCGATCGCCTGGACGGTGTGCGCTCCGATCAGAAAAGCAAGCGCCATGGCCTCGCGGCGTCGCGGGATGAGAACGAAGGATGCGCGCCAGACATTTGCGCGGGGATTCTTCGCCCGCCCGCCACGGTCGGGGAAGAAGGTCAGTGGCCTGCACTACGCCGGACGAAGACGCCGAACGGGCATGCGCTTGCGCCCATCACAACCCGCCGCAAGCCGGGCCGCACTGGGGCGGCAGGCGGAACTCCTCGCTGATCCGTACCGATTGGGCAAGGAGAACCCCGATTTCGATCGCAGGAGTACTCGTCCCGGCAAAGGAGTACCATGTGCGCACGGTATATACAGGAGCGACGAATGCGGACACGGGTGTTCAGAAGCGGGAATTCGCAAGCGGTGCGCATTCCGGTGGAACTGCAATTGCCACCGGGAGTAAAGGAAGTCGAGATCGAAGCGACGCCCGGAGGGGACTTGCTGATCCGGCCGGCGTTGCGCCGGCTTACCGGCCTGGCTGACAGCTTTTCGGCGATGGGCGCATTGGGATGGTTTCCGGATGGCCAACGTCCCGATGCGGGCGAGGAGCTTGAGCGCGATTGGGGAACATGGGGCGCCGCCAAAGCCGGAAATGGCGAGCCGGGATGAAAGCGCTGCGTTACCTGCTCGACACGAGCATCTGCATCCATGCCATGCAGGGGAATCCGGCGCTTGCCAGGCATTTGAGCGAGTGCTACTTCGGCGACTTGCTGCTTTCGGCGATCAGCCTGGCGGAACTCGAATTCGGCGTCATCGCGGCCGGCGGCGACGGCGCAGCGCGTCGTGCGGCCCTCGACGCGGTGCTCGACGATCTCGTGGTGCTGCCCTTCGATGCCGACGCCGCGCGCGCCTACGCCGCCGTTCGCCTGGCCGACCCGCAACGCACGCGCAATGCGCTGGACAAGCTCATCGGCGCACACGCACTGGCCGTGCAGGCGACGCTGGTTACGGCCAACCCGGCGGATTTTTCGCGCATCCCGGGGTTGCAGGTCGAGAACTGGGCAAGCTGAGCAGCGGGCAAGCCCGATGGGTGGGTCAAAGGAGCGTTGGCGGTCGCCATCACTGGCCGCCACTGCTTCGGCCAGGACTGGATACGTCGCTGACGATCGACTCGCGTGCGCTCCGCGGCGGCGACCCGCTGGAATCGACGATCCCCACGGTGATCGAAAGCCCGACATTCCAGAGACAGGCGGCGAAGCTGTGGTCGGAAGACGAGCGACTGGACTTCATCGACTGGACCGGCCACGAACGTCAAGGGCTTGCGACGACGCCGCTCCGGTGGCGCTGACTGCCGCTCGCGGAACCACGCCACGAACGACTGCGCCGCGCGGCAATCCGGCGTACACTTCTCCGCTCGCAGAACAGGAGCCAACGCCGCGCTGGGAGAGCCACGATGGCAAAGAACGATTCCGCAAGCGAAGCCTCAACCCTTCCTCCGACCTACTTTGTCTCGCACAGCAGCGGCGACGACGCCATCGTCCGCCAGTTGCGCATCGCGCTCGCCGAGCTGGAGACGCCTCTCACCATCGACTCGCGCGCCTTCCACGGCGGCGATCCGCTCGAATCGACGATCCGCGATGCGATAACCCGCTCGTCCGGCGTCCTCGTCCTCATCTCGCCGCGCGCCCATCAATCAACCTGGGTCGGCAAGGAGCTGAAGCACGCGCTCGCCGTGCAGCGGCAGCGCGGCGGCGTCGAACACTTCCCGGTCGTCCCGCTGCTCCTCGACGGCACGCCGCTCGGCGCCTTCGAAGTCCTGTTCGACGAAGCGCCGATCCACGTCGCCCTCGCCAGCGCCGCGCTCGACGCCGCGCCGCACCACATCCTCG
>NZ_JDSS02000011.1:10213-19445 GCF_000584955.1 Candidatus Accumulibacter vicinus | reverse complement strand
CTGGAAAGCAGGAAATATGCGTATGGGATGTTAAAGATGGGCTAAGACTGGTCCGCCAGCCTGCTGGAATCAGTCCGAAGCCCACAGCCGATCGTCATCCTGGGTCGCTGCCCAGAAGTCATCGAAAAGCGCCAGCTTGGCTTCGTCTTTGGTTGCGTAGGTCTTGTTGCTGAACCGGCTGCCGATCCGGTAGCCCCACCGCTTGAACTTGTTCATGTGGACGCCGAGGTTGTGCCCATCGACGTTCAGAAAACTATTCCCCTTGGCGGACACCCGCCATTTGCGCTGCAGCCATCGGGTTCGGCGTGCTGCTCGGTTGCGCAACTTGGCCTCACGCCGTTTCGGCCCCTCGTAGTCGTCGCTCATCTTCTCGGCGCAGACGCACCCGACGTCGAAGTTCTCGTCCAGATCTGGATGCTCCATGATGTGGACATAGCGGATCTTTTCGTTGCCGCACATTTGGCAGGTCGCGTAGTCGGTCTCGTCTGCTGACTCGCCGTCGGCCCGCAGGTCGACCACGTCAACGCAGTGCCATCCCTTGTGGGGCACACCCGGCTGGTCCCATCGATTTCCACTCACGACTGACCTCCCTGATCCTGGATCATCGAATACTTGCCTGTATGGCATTCCACGCCACATCCCAGCGTATCCGCTCCTGTTCGAGGCGGACTTGTTGGTCCCAGGCATTTCCTTTAATCGACTGGTAGAGCTTTTGTTCGGTATTGGTGAGTAGTGGAAGTTCTGTGGAAGAGTGCTGGTCTTTCTCTTCGACCCATAAATCGCGATGACTCATCAGCGTTGACTCATCCATAAGCACAGTCTTCAGGCTTGGGATGTATGTTCTGGCTCGATTAAGAATGGCAAAGCCATGCGTATCAATGTCACCCCAGTAGATACATTGCGCCTGTTGTAGCCATGAAAGCTGTCCCAAAACGTCAACCGCGTAACCCAGTCGCATGATCACAACCGCCCCTGGCAGATCATCAAAGGCAAGGCCAGTTTGAAGGTTCTCAACAACGAAGACATTGTTTGGTCGTATACAAATGCTCGCGACCTCCTCACAAGGAGCCGAGATATCGCCAAGACCGCCCAAACTGGCTCTTAGATCCGGGTCTAGAACGCGCATGCGCATTAACTGGGGCTGTGCCCTCAAGCCGCAGCGCCAGAAGAAGTCGCGCGCTCCTGTTGGGTCACCCTGGAGCGTTGCAATCAAGTCAGAGATGATGCCCGTTCTAGAATCCAGCCATTTGCTGTCGGCACCGGCAACCGGAATTTGTCGTGGGTAGAGATTCGATTTCGGATTGCGATTGATCCAATCCAGCATCTCTGCCAGTCGACGGAAATCGGAATCGCTGTAGTCAGCGAGGACATCAAAATATCTCGGCAACTGCTGCGCAAGCAGCGGCCAGCGAGCAGTGAGCGTCTGATACCGAGACAGGGCACGAACCCACCGTGCGGATGCACCAATCCACAAGGCAACATCTTCAGGGCCTCGTAACACCAGTTTCTCTGGCAGCCGCTGGACGCCAAGCGCTTTCCACCGACGCTCACACCAGGACAGGGTGCCGACTCCTTGCCAGCTTTGCCATGCGCTCACCCAAGCGCGAACGCCGTCGACTTGCCTCAGTGCAGCCTGCTCCGTCGGCACACCGAGCGTAACCTCCAGCGGCCATTGGCCCTCGCCCGGATCACCGATCAACCACTCGCGGTGCTTGCTTTGAAAGCGACGGGCAAGAAACTGCCGAACATCTTCAGGAAGCTTCAACGCTAGCCTCCTCTCGTGCGTGCTCTGGCAGCTTCAACCGCTGACGATCGCCGTCGTACTCGATCAGCAGGACGCCTGACACGCGCCGATCGCTGATATCCACGAAGCAGGCGCCACCGATGAATGGTTCGAGGGTCATGACGGACTTCAGCGGCGTAGCGACCACCATCTGGAATCCGAAATTTGTAAAGATGTTCATCGCCAAAGCGGTGAACTCGTTATCCGCTTTGTCGAAGGCTTCATCCAGCACGACGGGCGCATACATCGGCACGCCGTGGTCGTTCCCGCCCAGTTGGTATCGCAGGGCTGCGGCCAAGCACGTGGTGGCCAGCTTCTGCCGTTGGCCGCCGGACTTGCCTGCTCCGCTGCGGTAGATCTCGACCTCGACGCCGCTTTCATCGATTTCCCGTCCGATGAACTCAACATGCTGTCGAACATCGAGCACAGTCTCACGCCAGCGCTTTTGCTCGGGGTCCTGACTGGCGAGTCGATCAACAAGTCGGCGCAGGGCCAGGAACCGTGCCTCGGCAAACTCGCGATCCTCTGTCCATGCATGGCTCAGCGTCTGCTGGATCTCCTGCTTGAACTCCTTGACGTCGACAAGCTGCCGGTCACTGGCGTCGATGTGAAGATAGGTGCGTTGATTGGCGCTCTGGTTGAAGGGCACCTGGCCAAGACTGTCGTTGACCAGATCCATCCGTTCCAGAATCGCCTTACGCGCATCGTTCAGGTAGGTGGAAAGCGCCGCCAGATTCTGGTGACTTTGGTTCTGCAGCAATTCAAAGAATCGCTGCTCATAGGCGGGCAGACCATCCGTCTCCAGTCGAACCAGTTTGGCGAAGAAGTCTGGCGCGCTGGCAAGACTCGTGTCCATGTCACCCGCGTCCATCGGCCATTGCCGTTTGAAATCGGCAAAGCGTGCTTCTATTTCCTTCTCACAGACGCCAATCCCACGATTGACCTCTTCGATTTCCGCATTGAGTGTGCGTTCTACAGAAGTTGTCACCTTGTCGAGGTTGTCGAGCCGCACTGCATCTGACTGCTTGGCGAAGCGCTCGTCGAGACCCGAAACCTGATGGGGTGTCAATGGAACGATAGACGCGTCCTGCAGGAGCGATTCCAGTTTCTGGGTGCTGGTCTTGATCTGGTCAACAATCGAGTCGTGCGCACGCGTTGCCTGGCGAAGCTCCTTATCAGCATCCTCGACGAACTTCTTTTGCTTCTCGATCTGCTCGCTGATTTGCAGCAGGGTGGCGTTCCCCTCGCGCGCTTCGCGGATTTGCCGCTCAATGGTGGAGATGCGATCCAGCAATGGGAACACATCTATTTCCTGCCACTGGAGATTCACCAGAGTCTGGCACTGCATCGCTCGGGTCGCACGATTTTTGTCTTGGTCGGAGAGTTTGTCGATCTCCCCGCCGAGGCGCGCAATCGCGTCAGCCTGCTCCTGCGCCTGAGCCTGAAAGAGCCCGAGCTTCTCGCGGTTATCGAATCCGAGCACCCAGTTTCGTCGGTCACCGACACTTCTACGGTCGTCTTTCTCGTGCCGGGTTTTGCTGTGCTTGACCTGGCCCTCGCGGGTGATGGCGCGATCTGCGCTCCTGAAGGACTGAATAGAGTCGACGCACGCGTAATCGAACCGTTGCCGTAGCTCGGCCTGGAGCCAATCAGCGTAGGTCCCATCTTTGACTTTCAGCTTAAGGACGAGCGAGTTAGCACCGATAGGCTTGGCCTGCCACGTCTCCGGGCGGCCAGTCCGGTAATAGACCAAGCGCTGCCCAAGGTGGGTGGTGTTGATGTGATTGGCCAATGCCGAATACTGGCGTTCGTCTACCAGGAGTGAGAGCGCAAATCCGTGCAGTACGCGCTCTATGGCCCCCTGCCATTCGGCCTCGTCGGGCTTCACCTCGATGAGTTCGCCAACGAATGGCAGCGCGGACTCCGAGATCCCGACGGCAGCGGCAATGTTTCGGCGCATTTCCAGCATGTCGGCTGGAATGTTCGATGGCTGGCGCTGGAGTGCCTGCACCTCTTTCAGTGCTTGCGAAAATGCTGCCTCAGCGTCCCTTTTTTCACCGGCCAGGCGGAACTGTTCTTCGCGGTTCGCGTTGCTGCGCTGCTCCCAGTTTTCGACTTCCTGCCGCGCGTTGCCCAACAGTTCCGCGAAGGCTTGAGGCGAATCCGGGAGGCTCCACCCCAGCTTCTTGGATGCCTCTTCGGCCTGACCGCGTTTGCGCAGACGATCTGTGCGCTGGCCCTCCAGCCCCGATTTCTCGGCCTCCCATTGTTCGATCTGATCACCACCTGCCTCACGGTGCTGTCGCTCCAGATCGCGCAAGATTGCGGCGTGGTTATCCAGGGTGCTTTGACGCCGCCCCACTTCACCCTCTGAGCCGTTGGCTTGCACCTCTAGGGATGCCACGTGCTCCTTGAGGAGCTCAATGCGACGGGTTTCCCGATAGCCATCAACGCCAAGCCGAAGCTCGTCCAGCCCATTGCGTTGCAGCATCAACGAGTCCCTGCGCAGATGCTGGTCCCGCGCTGGCGCGAGCGTTTGAACCTGCTCACGGGCCGTGACGACCGACTGGTGGGCAGCATTAAGTTCGCCGAATTCGCTGACCAAGCGATCCGCCACCTCGAAGGTCTCGGGCTTGTCGAGCATGAAGTCGCGCAGGAAGGTATTGAGGTCGCCGAGGTTCTTGGCCGACTGGGTTTTGTGCAACAAACGCAGCGCCATTTCGCTCTCGATGCCAAGCAGACGACAGAACCGTTCGCAATAGGGGCGAAATTCGTCGCGGGCGAATGCCTCCGGGAAGGACTGCTTGAGCTTTCGGATGTCGAAGTTGGATTGGCCGAAGTCCTCCAGCTCGCGCAGGTCAAAGGCCCGCTCCATGACAAGGTAGTGGCGTTTGACGTCGGTGCTGCCGTTCGCATTGCCCCGCAGCCAGAACACCTGAACCAACACCACAGACTGGCCCAAGGCGTTCTGGTAGCTCAGTGCCAAGGCTGACCACGTTGTCCCGGAGCGCAGGTAGCGTGTAGCGATCTCTCCCGACTCCCCATCCTTTTGTTCGGCCCAGGCGCCCCGTATGTAGGTCACGAGGTTCCGGTCACGACCGCTGCGGTCTGCCTCGCGCGCAGCAGCGTTGAAATCGATCCAGCGAGGTGGCGTCAGCAACGCCGAAAATGCATCGAGAAGCGTCGACTTTCCAGCGCCGGATCGTCCGACAAACAGAAAGCCTCGCTCGCTGATCGGTACGTCGTGCAGGCCGGAGAAAGTGCCCCAGTTGTAAACCTGCAGGCGGGTCATCCGGAACTGCTCGCGGGCAAACAAAGAGGCGGTTTTGGGTTCCGAGATCATTGGTCGGCATCCTCATCGGCATCAGTCTGAACCAGTTGCGCTGGCGTCTCTCCGGCCGCCATGCGCTGATACAGGTGAGTCAGCGCTTGTATTTCCTCTGCCGAGAAGAGGAGCTTCAGCGTCGGCGAAATCTCGAAGCGATCCTCGCTCGAGCGAATTTTCTGCAGGATGCTGTGCTTCTTGATCTTCTCGATGGAGGCATGAACCCGTTTCACGAATCCTGCACGGTCGGTGTTGGCGGCGCGCTCATAGAGGGAGAGAAACTCTGTGATCTCGTCTGTAGACACCACGGCACGGTCGCCCTGCGAGTCCGCTTGTGTCAATCGTTGGCGAAGGTGGAGCAGCAGAATGGAGTCAATGAACGTCAGTTGGGCGCGACGCAGCAGGAGGGGCACTTCGAGGTCGCCGGTATCTGCCTGGCGCGTGAAGGCCACTTGTACATCCCGATCGATGACCAGTTCGAGAAACAGTTCGGCAAGACGCCGACGGATCACTGCTTCGTCTCGCGCCAAGATCGGCCACAGTTTTGGATGCCGACGTCCGTCGAGCGATGGCCCTGCCAGCAGTTGTACTAGTGCGCGCCGGGTATCCAGTGCCAACTCGCCGCTGTCGCCCATGAAAAGGGTGTTCGCCGGTGCCTGAGCAGCATCTGGCGCTTGTGCTTCGGCTGGTATTGCCGATTCGTCGTTCTCAGACCAGTTCATTGGCCCGCTCCCTCAAAAAGAAGATCTTTGGAATTCGGGCGCAACGACGCTTCTCGTCGCCTCCAACCCAGCCTACGGTTTCACTGTGGTCGGCTTTGAACCCATGCCGACTGCCCAACGCAAGCAGGCCGACGACGCTGCCCAGCCCCTGTGCAGCGGGGAACTGCTCCAGCACGTCGGCAATGGATGCCTGGGAGCGTTGCTCCAGGACAGCCAGCACGTTGGCCTTCAGTGTTCGGAAGTCGATCTCGGACTGTGCGACCAGTTCGCTCACAGACTCCAGGTCGATTGGCGGCGCATCCCCTTCTGCCATCTGCCCGGGCAATGCTTGTAGGGATGGGTCGTGCAGCACCCATTGGGACAAGGAGCGCAAACGACTACTCGTGAGCTCAAGCGTGTATTGGAGGGTTTCTGTGGCCCTGACCTCGTTCTTCAGGGCCAGTGCTGCGCGCTGGGCGTCTTTCAGCAGGTGATTGAGTCGGCGCTGCTCGAGGTATTCACGACTCTGGACGAAGTGCTTCAGGCTGCGCGCAAATGTCTGGAGCACCTCGTGAACCATGCCGCCCTGCTCAAGAAGGGTGCGCGTTAGCCGCAGAAGGAACCGTCGCTCCTTGGCTTCGAGTTGCCCCACGAACTCCCGCGACATGACGCTATCAAGCGCCTGATCAAGCGTGGCCGCCTGTTCTGGGTCCGTGAGCAAACGCCAGAAAGCGGAGAAAGTCCTTCCTGCGTCGCTCTCTGAAATCAGGTCGATTCCGGCGAACAGCGAATCCAGGACATCTCCACGATTGCCATCGTTGTCCATGATGCGTTCACGGAGATCTCGATTGAGCTGGTCGAACTGATCGCGGACACGGCGGAAATCACCGGCCAGATCGTCGGCCAGCGTGATGATCTCCCGCGTGCGCTCGAGCGCCGTTGTTTGGGGCAGCACGCGCATCTGCCCCTTCTGGATGGCATCAATCTCCTTATCGATGCGGACTTGCTCGGCCATGAGCCGGTCGATGCGGCGGAATTTGTCAGTGTCGGTGTCCTCGGCAAGTCGGGCCAATGCCTCAATGACGAGCGTCAGGCGGCTTTCGGTCGCGGCGGAGTGCGGCTGTGCCAGTCCAGATACGAACCGAATGGCTTCGACAGCCGCCGTGGAGAGTTCATATTCTTCTTCTGAAGCCCCAGCCGGGAAGCGTCGCTCCAGAAACCCTTCGGCGAGCCAGCTAGCGACATACGCCTGTGCCGTTTGGGGAAAGTCTTCGCCTTGGGCGCGCAGTTCTTCCAGATCCCTTGCGATGCGTTCGTGAAAAATGGAGGCAGGGAGGCTTCGCTCGCTCTCATACAGATGAGATTGAAGCAGGCCAATGACGGTAGGCCCGGTCGTCGAGGCAAGCAGACGCCACAGCGGCTGCGCCCGCATGCGCCGGTAGGTCGCGATGGCTTTGTCTGCTTTCACTCCCATGCTCCAAAGTGCGGGCATCGCCTGTCATATGGTAATCACAATGCAGCGTACTGGCGACGCAATAACATCCGATAGACAGATTGTAGAGCATCCCATATACTTTCCGCAATAACTCGCACACGCCTTCGCTAACCCACATGAGCAAGTAGGATGTCGAACGAACTACTCACTGATCTAACTCAGCCCCAGCGCGACCGGCTCGCCTTCGTGGAGTTGCGTGTGCGCTTCATCGGGGAGATCCGTCGCCAGGACCTGGTTACGCGCTTTGGCATCCAATCTGCCGCAGCGACGAGGGACCTTGCTCTCTACAAGGAGCTGGCGCCCGGCAACATCGATTACGACTCGAAGGGCAAGTCATACGTCCTCGGGCCGGCTTTTCGACCGGTCTTCGATTCCCCTCCTGAACGCGTGCTTTCTTGGCTAACGCAGGGTTTCGGCGATGGCGAGCCAGTACGGCTCAAGGTATGGATAACCAGTGATGCACCGTCACGGCTGACTCAGCCGGATCTGGATGTGCTCGCGTCCGTAACCAGGGCAATCCATCAGGAGTGTCCGCTGGCGATCGAATATCACTCAATCACCAGTGGGCGTACAGACCGGGAGATTGTTCCCTTTGCCCTGCTCGATAACGGTTCGCGGTGGCACGTCCGCGCTTTTGACCGGAAGAGCCAGGAATTCCGTGATTTCGTCATTACCCGGATCAAAAATCCGGTTGTGATGAAAGGTGCGCCGGTGCAGCCGCATGAGCGAAGCGACCAGGATATTCAGTGGACCCGTATCGTTGAGCTGGAATTGGTGCCGCACCCCGACCAGCCCCGTCCCGAGATCACGGAGATGGACTACAGCATGGATAGCGGGATCCTGCGCATGAAACTACGTGCCGCCACTGCCGGCTACATCCTGCGCCAGTGGTGCGTGGACTGTTCGCCGGATCACAGCCTGCGCGGCCATGAATATCGCTTGTGGCTGAAAGATCATCTGGCACTGTATGGCGTGAAAAACGCCCTGTTGGCACCAGGCTACCGCTCACCCGAACCCCTTCGGCGCGATGCCGAGTCGGACTGAGCGTGCGCCATGCTGACAAAACTGGAACGGTACATAGACCAACTCGGCGAACTGAATAACAAATTGATCGTCTTGGCTGGCCCGCGTGGAAGCGGTAAAACCAAACTGCTGCAGGAACTGGGCGCAAAACTGGGCGTGCAGCCCTTGAACGTGAATCTGGAGTTGGGGCGTCGCTTGTCGGCGACCCCGCATGCCGGACGCGGGTTCTCGGTGGGCCAGTTGCTGAGGGACATCGCCGACAAGGAACGGAAAGATGACTTACTGCTGCTCGACAATCTGGAGTTGTTGTTTGAGCGTGGTTTGCAGATCAATCCGCTCGATCTGAGGTAACCATCCCCCGGCAAAGCCGGGGGCTTTCATTATGTGAGCCGCTCAAAGCGGCTAAACAGGGTCGCTAACGCGACCCTGACTATTTTGCGCCACCTAAAGGTGGCAAATCAGCGCCACAGGCTCAATTGATCCAGTCGCTTGTCCTCCTGCTCCTGGTCTCGGATGTACTCCCGGATCAACGTCTCGTCTCGACCCACGGTCGAGACGAAGTACCCTCGTGCCCAGAAGCTCTGGCCGACGAAGTTCCTCTTGTGCTCACCGTACACTCGGGCCAAGTGAATCGCGCTCTTGCCCTTGATGTACCCCACCACATGCGATACCGCATACTTCGGGGGAATCGAAATCAGCATGTGCACGTGATCCTGCATCAGATGCCCCTCTTCGATCCGACTCTCCCTCTGCTCAGCCAGTTTCCGGAACACTTCCCCGAGGTGGCGACGAAGCTGCTCATACAGCGTACGGCGTCGGCACTTCGGGATGAACACTACGTGATATTTGCACTCCCACTTGGAGTGGCTTAGGCTTTCGGACTCGTCCATCGGGATTCTCCATAG
>NZ_JDSS02000011.1:3283-9806 GCF_000584955.1 Candidatus Accumulibacter vicinus | reverse complement strand
TTCCAGTCCCCCGGCAGAGCCGGGGGATTTCCCATTTTTGGTTAAAGCCCCGCCGTCGCGTATCGTAAACCGTGGTCGGCGATCCCGGCGAACTTGGCGGAGGCAGCAATGTGGGCAGACGACACCAAACGGAAACCGACGAGGTGGTTCCGGGGGGCAGGGTCGTCCCTGAGGCGCCGCGACGCGCGCGCGGCGGCCGTAAGGGAGAGCCACGAGCCGCCGCGCAGTAACCGCGCCTGACCGCTCATGTCCGGCTGGATCCTCTTTGGCTCATCGTACTGGTTGAGACACCACTCCCAGACGTTTCCCGAGAGATCAAGCACTCCTTCCGCCGAAGCGCCGTGCGGATAGACGCCGACGGCGGTCGTCTGCTCCAGGAACCACTCGCCGACCTTTTCCCCGAAGCCAAATCTGTCGGTTTCATCGATGTTCGCCCGCCCGCTCTCGTACTCTGCCCCCCACGGGTACTGCCGCCCATCGTGCCCGCGCGCTGCGCGCTCCCATTCCTCTTCGGTCGGTAGGCGGACTTCATACCGGAGCTGGGCACTCAGCCAGCGTGTGAAAGCGACGGCTTCGTACCAGTCGACGTCCGTCCGCGGCCGGTTGCCCTGCGGCCAGTGCGAGGGTTCCGGTTGCGGCCGCCGCAAGTCGCGCCACCAGCGCTCTGCGCGGTAGCCGCCGGCGTCCACGAACGTCTGGTACTGGACGTTGGTCACCGGGTAGCGCGCGATCCGGAAAGTCGGTAGCGTGCGTTTCTTGCCTGCCTGATAGACGAATTCGCCACCGGGGATGTCGACCCAGTCGATCTCGGGCAGGCCGTGCGCGTCGAGACCGACGCCACGGCGCGGATCGCCGATTTCGGCGAGGCGGTCGCCGATTGCGAGCCGTCGCGGCGGCGGCGTCTGCGAGATTTCGAGTTCGGCAAGCAGCTCGCTGGCTTCGTCGCTGAGCGGCGGCTCTGCGGGGGACTCCTCCTCGACGACGAACTCGCGCACGCCGACGCCACGGCGCGGATCGCCGATTTCAGCGAGGCGGTCGCCGATTTCGAGTCGCCGCGGCGTCGGCGTCTGCGGGTTTTCGAGTTCGGCAAGCAGGCGCTCGGCTTCGCCCACTGGAGGATCACGCTCGTCATCCGGCGGCGGCGTTTCGCCCGCAAGCCACGCTGCGAGCTGGTGCAGGAAGTCGCCGACTTCCTCTGATGGCTGCCCATCCCGCCAGCCGCGCACGTCGAGCACCCTCTCGGCACCATAGCCGGCCTGCGGCAGTTCGACGGCGGGGTCGACGCGCAGCAGCGCGCTGCGCGTATCTGCCAGCGGAAGTTCGCCCCGCGATTCCTGCAGGCGGCGACACGCGGCACTCGTCCATAGACGCAGCAGGTGGATGGGCTGGCCGGACTCGTCGCTCGTCGATTCGTGTGTCCCTGCCGTTGTCGCTTCCGGCCGCAACTGCACCAGGTGTCCGCGCGTGCCGAGCCAACGGGCGACTGCGCGGGCCTGTTCCGCGTCTTCGGGCAGATGGCTGAGCACGATCCGTGCCGCGCCGCTCGGCTCTTCGTCCGGTGGCAGGTCGACGAGGAGTTCGTAGCGCTGGCCGGTGATCGTGGCCAGGGCGATTCGCCGGCTTGCTGGCGCCAGTTGCACGCGCGTGCCGTTCCGGACCATGTACCAGCCACCTTGCTGGCCGTCCGCCGCGATGTGCAGCGTCGCCGGCAATGGCGTCGGCAAGTCGATCGCGTCGTCCTGTTCGCCGGGCGCGACGAAGTGCAGCACTTGCGCACGAGTGTCCGGGTCGTAGCGGGCTTCGACCGACAAGCGCGCGGGGCGAAGCGAAGCGGGGAGCCTCTCGGCAAGCCAGCCGGGGAGCAATTCGGGCGCGCAGCCGGCGGGAAGTGGAGTCGTGCTGCCGAGGCTGACCGCGGCGAAACGCGTGAGCAGTCGTGCCGCGTCGAATCCGGCACCGGCAGCGCCTATCGTTGCCAGCGCACGCACGCCCCAGCGCGCGAGCCGGATGCGCGCCTGCTCGTCGCTCTCTTCGTAGAGGCGTTTGAGCATGTCTTCGACACCGCTGCGCAGTTCGTCGTGGTCTCCCCGGAGCGCGGCGAGGCGCAGATCCTGTTCGAGGCGATCCTCGGGCTGCCAATGTCGCGTCTGTGCGCGGACGAACTCGACGACTTCGTCGAAGCGTTCCCGCTGGTGCCGCCAGAGGCGATGGAGCAGCAACCGCGCGGCACCCGCATGAAAAACGACCTCGCTGCTGCTGCGCGATGCAACGAGCGGGCTGAACCATAGGAAGTACTCGATCTCGCTGGCACTACCCGGAAAGAAGTGGCGGCGGGCGTTGCGCAACAGCAGCGGTTCGATGCGCGTCGCGGCGGCGAGCACGCGCGCAAGCGGTACGATCTCGGGGGTGCGACGGCGGACGTTGGCGACGACGTCGATTTCGGAGCGGGTCGGCTGCTGCCAGCTCATCGCGGCCAGGCGCCTGCGCGGTCGGTGCGCCGCGAGAGCATCGCCGCGCTTGTCCGCTCGTGCCAATGCACGAGCCGCGCGTGCGGCCCGAGGTCGCGCGGCCAGCAGGCTGGCGACCAGGGGATCAGGATGTTCAGCGGAGATCCCTGCCTGGCGCAGCGGGCCACGAAATCGTGCCAGCCGTCGCCGGCGAAGCGAGCGCGCCGGTCGGGCGCGCCGAAACCGGTGGCGACGACAACCGGGCGTCCGGGTTCGGGCTGCCACGGGACCGGATCGCCTCCCTCCGGTGGCCAGCAGTGCGCGTCACCGGGCAGCGTGTCGAACTCGAATACCGACACGCGTTCCCTGCCGAGCACGTCCACGAACTGCTGCGAGAGATGGCGCAGGTCTTCCCACAGGGGCAGCATGCTGTCGCTGAAATCGAGCAGCAACTGACAGCCGCGCGCCAGCGTTTCCTCCGGCAGCCGAGGCAACGCACGCGGCAGGCGGCCGGCGATCAGGTGGCGCAGCAGCGCGTCGACGTCGAGTTGCTCGCCGGCGCGCGGCGTCGATAACGCGGCGGTGAACACGCCGCGCATGGTACGTGCGGGAAAAAGGCTCGCGCGGGGCAACGGGATGGTACGCTGCAGATCGAGGCGCTGGTAGCCGCTACTGATCCACGCAGGCTTTTCCGGGAAAGCGCTCGGCGATTGCGGATCGATGGCCTGTAGCGTTGCGCGTAGCTTTTGCGCCGGCAGATCGACGGGCGCTGGCGATCGTGGTGGCGCATCGAAACCTGACGGCTTCTTCGCGGCCATCTGGCTCGCCTGGCGCCGAGCGCGCTGCTGGCTACGATCGTAAATGCGCTCGCTCTCCTTGGTCGAGGTCGCGATGTCCGGCGCCGCGGACAGGCCGAAACCAAGGCTGGCGGCAATCGCCCGCGCCGTTGCCGCATCGCCTGGCTGCAGCGTGGCCAGTACGGTGAGCAGCTCGCCGAGATGGATTTCGCCCCTACGCGGCGGATTCACTGTCTGCCTTCGTGGCACTTTCCGGCTCGCCAGGCTTGAGGAGCACGGCGCGCTCGACCTGCCGCCATACGGGATCGTCGGCGCTGATCCGGACGTCGAGTGCTTCGCAAGCGCGTACGGCGTCGAGAAACTCGCTCGTTCCCGGCGGCCGCCGACCCATCTCCCTGGCCTTGGCGCGGAACTCGGTCATCTTCGCCGCGAGCGCTTCGACGCGGTCGCGGTTGGCGCCGTCGTAGTGCTTGCGCGCAATCGCGACGAGTCGATCCGGTGTGGGTTCGTCGAGAACGAGTCTGACGCAGCGGCGCAGGAACGCCTGCGGCAATTCGCGTTCGCCGTTAGTGGTGATCACCGTCAGCAACTCGCGCTCCGGGCTCGCCGACACGTACTTTCCGTTCGGTAGCCGAAAGCCACGCCGGTCGAGCGGTTCGAGAAGGTCGTTCGGCAGGTCGGGCTCGGCCTTGTCGATCTCGTCGATCAGCAGCACGGTCCCGTGTGGCGGCGCTTTGCGCGTCCGTTCGATTCCCGGCAATGCAGCGCAGACGCCGCATTGCCTGGCGTCTGCGGACAGGCCGTGCGTGCTTGCGCTGTCGCGGTCGAAGGCCCACCAGAAGACTCCGGGGCGATAGTAGGCCTCGTCGGCTCTCAGCGCGGGCGCGCCGCCGATCGCGGCGGCGCGCTGCGCGTCGTGCAGGCGGCTCAGGTGATCGACCTCGACGGTAAGTTTTTCGAGCCGCGTGCGCGAAGTGATCGTCTCGCACAGGAAGGTCCAACCGATCTCGGCAGCCAGCGCCTCGGCGAGGCAGGTCTTGCCGCAACCCGGAAGACCTTCGACGAGCAATGGTCGTTGCGTCGCCAGAGCGACCCGCAGTGCCGTGACCGCCTCGGCAGAGAAAAGGTAGGGATCAATTTTTCGGTCCGGGTCGCCGGCGAAGCAGGCGTTGGCGGCAGGAACCAGCTCCCAGGAGGCTTGTTTGCTCATCGTGTTCTTCCTTGCTAACTGTTCTTGATCAGATCCCAGGTGTCGAGTTCGCGATCGTGCTGCTCCTCCTCGACGAGCAGGTTCAGCGCGGGATCGACCACGCGGACTCCCTCGGGCAGGCCGGCAGGCATTTCGTCGTCGATGCCGAGCACGACGAGCAGCCCCTGGTACTGGCCGTGCAGCGTTCGCAGGTCGTCGACGAGGCGTGCATCGCGGTCGGGCCACAACGTCGGAGCGATGAAGACGACGATCTGCCAGTCGTCCGCGCGCAGGCTGCTGAGGCGCCGGCGCAGTGCTTCGTCGTTGGCGCGGCTGCCCCGGCACAATTGCGCGCGCAGTTGCTCGCAAACTTCGTCGGCGACTTCTCGGTCGGTAGGTATCCGGGCGATCGGAACCCACTGGAAGCGGCGCGTTTCAGGCCAGGCGCGCTTCAGGTAGCGATTCAGTGTGTAGTAGGGTCGCTCGGGAAAATCCGGATCCCCGGAAGCCAGGAAAGCGCCGTTCAGTACCAGGCTTTGCGCGCCGGCTTCTTTCTCGGTCAGACACGCGGCGGCGTTCGGGTTGATCCATTGCGCGTTCAGGCATTTGAGCAGGCCGGCGCAGTGGTTGCCGTTGTGTCCAGAGCAGAGCAGGTGGTCAAAAACCTTCTGCGTACGACGCAGCGTGTCCTCGCCATTTTCGAGAAGGTGCGTGGCAATCGACCTGGCGTAGCGCGTCGCGCGATCCGGGTGCGCGACGCACGGCCGGCTCCCCGGACACAGCTTGTCCCAGAGCGCCTCCAAGACTTTCTGGCCAAGGTTGCGCACGAGCCACGCCTCGACGGCCGTGCCGGTTTGCCGGTAGGCACTCGGCTGGCCGCTGAACAGCGTTTCAGGCTCGCCGAGGATCGGCCGTAGTCGGGCAACGATCTCCTGCGCGCTGTTGACTTCGGGAATCGCTTGCAGCCGCTTGAGTCGGAGGGCTGCAAAGTAGCCTTGGTCGAGGTCGGCGACGGTCGTCTGGCCGGCGAGCAGGACGGGAACCAGGTGGAATCCGGGGTCGTTCATCGCGCGGCTGCCGAGAACCGCCGCTTCGAGTTTCACCCAATCGGACTCCTCGACGGCGCGGCGCGAAAACACGATCAGGGCAGCGTCACAGTCCCAGAGCAAACCATGCAGCACAGTTTCCCAATCGTCTCCGGCGCGAAGCGCATCGTGGTCAACGAGCACTTCCACCTGCGAGCCGTAGACCTGCTCGATCTGCCCGGGAAGATCGAGCAGCAACTGCCAGTTCGCCTGCGCCTGCGCGTCGCTGGTCTCGTCGTCGCGCAAGCGCGAGCTGTGGCTGACGAAAAGTTTGAGTGGCATGGGTGGAGATTCAGGGGCTGGGATAGGGATTGGGGAAAGGCCTGCGGGCTGCGTCCTGCGCTTTAATGTGAAAGTCGTGTCAGCGACTCACGAACCTTCCCTCTCCCCTTGCGTGAGAGAGGGGTTGGGGGAGAGGGAAACGGTCATGACTTTCATGATCGGGGGTGTCTGGAAAAGTCATGACTGTTAGCCGCTCGCCGCGAGCAGTTGCCGGCTGTCGATCAGCTCGATCGTGAAGGCGCCGGTTTCACGTGCCTGGCGCACGACTTCGGCGACGCCACCGGTCGAGGAGTCGTTCTCGTCGCCGTCCCACAGGGCGAGCAGCGTGCGCGCGCTGCAGTGCCACGCCTGCGCCGAGCGGACGATCCAGCGGATTCCGCGCTGCCACAGTTCGGGGTTGCGTTCGTGCAGCCAGCGTGGCAGCTCGGGGCCGTCCTGCAGCACGCGGATTGCTTCGGCGTGCTGGCGCGCGAGCGCGAGCAGGCGGTTGCGCCAGTCGTCGCGCGTGCCGAAAGCCAGGGCGGAGACGTTTTCGAGCGGCATCGGCAGGCAGAGCAGCGTCGGGACGCCGAGTTCGGCGCAGACTTCGTGCGCCAGGATGTCGGCGCCGGGAGCGGCCGAAGCGAGCAGCAGCAGCGGCCCGTGTTGCTCGCGCAGGCGCTCGAGGTGCGCGCGCAGCAGCTCGCGCGCGGTCTGCTCGGCGCGCGCCGGGAAGCGCGGCGG